>CADEFJ010000014.1:40068-46697 GCA_902826575.1 uncultured Pseudomonadota bacterium
CGATGCGCGCTTCCGGGAGCGCCACGGCATCGGGGCGGGCAGGCCGGTGCTGCTGTTCGTCGGCCGCGTCGCACACGAGAAGAACATCGAGTTCCTCGTCCGGATGCACGCACAGTTGCTGCGCGTCCGGCCGGATGCGTTGCTCGTGATCGCGGGCGAGGGCCCGGCCCGCGAGTCGCTTGCGCTGCTCGCGCAGCGCCTCGGCATCGCGGACAGCATGCGCTTCATCGGTTATCTCGATCGCAATTCCGGATTGCTCGACTGCTACGCCGCGGGCGACCTGTTCGTGTTCGCCTCGCGGACCGAAACGCAGGGGCTCGTGCTGCTCGAGGCGATGGCGCAGGGCACGCCGGTCGTGTCGACGGCCGAACTCGGCACGCGTTCGATCCTGACGCCGGGCAGCGGCAGCGTCGTGCTGCCCGAGTCGGTGGAGGCATTCGTCGACGCGATCACTGCGCTGCTCGCGGATCCGGCGGAGCGCGGGCGACTCGGCGCGCTCGCCCGGCAGCACGCCGGACGCTGGGCGTCCGCGGCGATGGCCGAGCGGCTTGCCGCGCTCTATCGCCAGCTCGTTCTGCGCTAAACTCCGGCGCCGGGTAACAATCTGCCAACGCGCGCTGCGCGGGAGTCTGCATGGTGACGAAACGTGCGTTGATCGTCGATGATTCCAAGTCGGCGCGCGCGTTCCTTTCCCGCATCCTGACCCGGTACGAAATCGACGTGGATACGGCCGAGTCCGCCGAGCAGGCGATCGAGTACCTCGGTGGCCAGCGGCCCGACGTGATCTTCATGGATCACCTGATGCCGGGCATGGACGGCTTCCAGGCCGTGCAGATCATCAAGAACAATCCGCGTACCGCGACCATACCGATCATGATGTACACCTCGCAGGAAGGTGAGCTGTACGTCGGGCAGGCGCGCGCGCTCGGCGCGATCGGCGTGCTGCCGAAGCAAATCCAGCCGACCGATGTGTCGAAGGTGCTGTACCAGCTGAAGCTGATTCCGGATCGGCGCAGCGACGAGCAGGGCGGTTTCGAGGCCGTATCGTCGGGCGACCACGCGGCAACCATTCCGGCGCGGCCTCCGGCACCGGCTGTTGCCGTGCGCGCCGCGCCCGCCATGCCCGCAGCTTCGGCCGCGCATCCGGCGGCTGCAGCCGGCAGCGGCGCGACCGTCGGGGCGTTGAGCGCCGCGGCAGCGGGCGATGCGTTGCCCGTGGGCGTCGCGCAGTTGCGCACGCTGGTCGACGGGATCGTGCACGAACACACCGGCGCGGCGCGCCGCTCGATTACCGCGCATTTCGACGAACAGGCCGCCCGCCTGATCCAGGACCTGCGCGCCACCGTGCAGGAAGCGCTGCCGCCCGCGCCCGCACAGATCGAGCCACGTCGCGGCTCGCCCTGGGGCTGGGTGGCTGCGGCGGCGGCCATCGCTGCGGCGGCCGTGCTGGGCGCCTTCTGGTGGCGCGAAGCCGAATCCACACGTTTGCTTGCAGCACAGCTCACTGCGAGCCGCGAGCAGGCCGCGTCGCTCGAGACCACGGTCGCCGCGTTCGAGGCGGCCGAAGCCGCGCGCGCCGATGAGATTGCCTCCGGCGTGCTCGCATCGGGCACGCTCGCCGACGCCGGGTTGCTGGCACGCGCGCTCGTGCCCTATGGCGAAGTGCCCTTGTCGAACGAGCGCCTGGCCGTCGTGCGCAATGCGCTCGAGCGGCTCGCGGCCGGCAATTTCCAGGGCGTGGTCGAGGTGACCACCTATCCGGGGCGCTTCTGCCTCGTGGGCAACGCCACCGAGGGTTACTCGATCGCTCCCGACGACACACCCGTGGCGCGCTGCAACCTGATCGGCAATCCCGCCCTCGACGGCACGCGGCCCGCGCAGCGCGAGTCGCTCGCGTTCGCAAACCTGGTCGCCGAGAATCGTCGGGCGAGCGGCGGGGCGATCGAGGTGCGCGTCGCGGCCGGCGATCCCGCCGACACGGCGCTGCATTACCCGGAAGTCACACCTGGCCTCACGGCCGGCGACTGGAACCGTGCGGGCTACGCGAACAATCGCGTCGAACTGCGCGCACGCTCCGCTCCCTGAGACAGCAAGCGCCGCCATGATCGGGGTCGCCGATCGGTACCATCCCAACGCGATCATCGATACATCGATCGCGCCACCTCGTTGGCTGCGCGGCGGCCACGCGCAATCCATCCTGCCGAGCCTGCCGTGGCGCAGGCCCGCGATCGAGCGCCGCGCGAGGCCGGTATTGGCCGCGAGCGTCGAACGCCTGATCGACTGCGGCGAAGGCACGGTGCTGCAGGGCTTCCATGCCGGCGCGGACGAAGGCCGCGGCGCGCTCACCGTGCTGCTGCACGGCTGGGAGGGCAGCGCCCGCTCGCTGTACGTGTTGTCGCTCGCGCAGACGCTGTTCGAGCGCGGCCACGAGTTGCTGCGGCTCAACCTGCGCGATCACGGCGAGACGCATCACCTCAATCGCGAGCTGTTCCACTCCTGTCGCCTCGAGGAACTGATCGGCGCGCTGCGCACGATCCAGGCCGGGGCGGGCGCGCGGCCGCTGCACCTCGTCGGCTTCTCGCTCGGTGGCAATTTCATGCTGCGCGCGGCGGCGGCGGCCGGTGCGGCGGGCCTCGACGTCGCCCAGGCCATCGCTGTCTCGCCGGTGCTCGACCCGCAGCGCACGCTGGATGCGCTCGAGCGCGGCTCGCCAATCTACAGGCGCTACTTCGTCCGCAAGTGGAGCCGCTCACTCGCGAGGAAGCAGGCGGCCTGGCCCGCGGAGTACGATTTTTCCAGCCTGTTGCGGCAAGGCGGACTGCGCCACATGACCGCCGAGCTGGTGCGCGCGCACACGCAGTTCCCGACGCTCGAGGAGTACCTGAACGGCTACGCCATTACCGGCGAGCGTCTGCGCGGCCTGCACGTCCCGACGACGATCATTGTCGCGCTCGACGATCCGATCATTCCACCGGACGACCTGCGAGGACTGGCGGCACCCGAGTCGCTGCGCATCCTGCTGTCGCCACACGGTGGGCATTGCGGATTCCTCGAGCAGCTGGATGCGCCGAGCTGGGCAGACCGGCACGTTGCCGCATTGCTCGCCGCCCGCTGATCAGAGCGCTCGCCGCATGGCTTCGTGCCAGCGTTCGAAGCCCGCGTGCGCCTGGCGCACGGATCCGGGATCGGCGCTCACGCGTACCGTGTCCCTGGCATCGAGCGCCGCTGCCGGCTCGCGCGGCCGATCCCGTGTCAGCAGGCCAAACAAGCCGAGCGCCGTCGCCTCGCCCTGCGCCGGGCGCAGCAGTTCGATATCGGAAAGGTCGGCGATCAGCTGCAGCAGGCCGTCCGACTGCGCGAGGCCGCCGGTGACGATGGCGCGGGTGATGGGACCGGCGCGCCGCAATTCGTCGATGTTCACGCGCACGAGGAACGCAATGCTCGCAACCAAGGCCGCAAAGCGCGCGTCGGCATCGGAATCGCCTTCGCCGACGAAGCGGGACGCGAAGTCGCTGCGCCACCAGGGTGAACCGAGCCCGGATACGCCGTTCAGGAACAGCAGCGGGCCCGCCGCGCGGTCCTTGCGCGCGCGGCTTTCCCATCGGCTCCACGCGACCCCAGGATCGAGGCCCTCGCGCGCCGCGAGCCAGTCGATCGCGCTCGCGGCGCCATTGATCGTGCCTTCGAGCGAGTACAGCGTCTCCCGCGCATCGCCGTACAGCACACTCGCGAGCAGGCCGCCCGGTTCGGCGCGGCGGCCACCGGTCGGGCGCTGCAGAAAGGCCCCCGTGCCGAGATTGATATAGAGCGTGTCTTCGCGCGGGGCGCCCCAGGCGAACGGCACGGCGGACTGGTCGCCGGTTACGATATCCAGCGCAAGGGCGCCGGGCTTCGCCGTGCCGGATTGCACGGTAGTGCCGGGATCTGGCAGCCAGTCACGCGAGACACCGAACAGTTCGAGCAACTCGGCAGACCAGTCCGCAAGCGCTGCGTCCCACAGCTGCGTGCGCGATCCGTTCGCCGGATCGACCCTGGCGGCAGTGCCGCTCAGGCGGCCCGCCAGGAACGTGGCGAGGGGCCCGACACGCAGGTCTCCACGCCTGGCGGCGTCGCGCACGGCGGGCAAATGATCGACACACCAGCGGATCTTGCTCGCGCCATAGTGCGCGGATAGCGGCAGTCCCGAGAGGCGCCGCACCGTGTCCGCATGCTCGCGCAACGGCTCGAGCGCCGCAGCGGCACGCCGGTCCTGCCACGACAGCACCGGCGATAGCGCCGCGCCAGTGCGCCGGTCCCAGCACACGATGCTCGATCGCTGCGTGGCGAGTCCGGTTGCAACAGGGAGCGCCCTGCCGGCGCCTGCGGCCAGCACCTGCGTCGCCGCCTCACGGAGCGAGGTGACAAGCTCCTCGGGATCGTGCTCGACGCGATCGTCGCCGATGCGGCGGGTCGCAATCGGCACGCGCGCTTCACCGAGCTCACGACCGCCGGCATCGAACAGCAGCGCGCGGCTTGCGTGGCCGCCCTGATCGAGCGCGAGCCAGGTAGTGTCGTCCGCGCTCATGCGGCTCATGCGGCTCAGGCGGGCAGGAGGGGCAGACGGTCGACGTCGGCCACCGCGCGCCGCGCCGGCAGCGACGGCGCCGCAAGACGCAGGACGTGCGCAGCGGTGGCGCGAAATGTCGTCAGCTTGCCGCCGTAGATGCAAATCACGCGCGGCGCGTGTGGGCGATCGAGTGCGAAGTGCGTTTCGCGCGAGCGATGAAAGGCGTGGCCGGTTCCGCCCGGCAGCACGCGCAGGCCGGCGAAGGCGCGCGGCGCGCCGTCGCCGCCGAGCGCACGCTCCGCCGCTGCCGGAAAGTACCGGCGCAGCACACCGAGCAGGTAGTGGCGCTCGCCGGCCGAAGCGGCCACGGCATCGGGATCACCGCGATAGCGGACTTCGGTCGTGCCGATCATCAGCTGCTCCCGGAACGGCATGATGAATATCGCGCGTCCATCGCGCGGGCTCTCGACATAGTAGATACCCCGGGCCGGCGGGCCGGGAAGCAGCAGGTGGGTCCCCTGCACCAGTTCGATGTCCGGAATGTCGAGCGCAGGCGTGATCGTGCGCGCGACGGTCGCTGCCCAGGGCCCGGCTGCATTGACGAGCACGCGCGCCCGGCATTCATGCAGGCTGCCGTTTGCGGCATAACGCAAGTCGACGCCCTGCGCATGCAGGTTCGCGCCGATGAGCGTCGCTGGGACCCGCGCCTGTGCGCCGATCCGTGTTGCCGATGCGAGCACCGCGCGCGCGAGCGCCGCGTCGTCGGTCTGTCCGTCGTGGTACCAGAACACGCGCTGCAGGCCGCGTGTCTCGAGACCGTCGAGCGTGTCCCAATCGCGGCGCGCGACGAGCCCGAAGCCAGCGCCGCGGGAAAACCCCGCCAGCGCCGCGTACAGCGACAGACCCGCTCCGAGCACCCACGGGCGACGGCGGGTCTCGGCGTACACGGGAATGTAGAAGCGTCGCAGGCGCACGAGTTCCGGCGCGAGACGCAGCAGGGACGCGCGCTCGTGCAGGCTCTCGCGCACGAGTCGCAACTGGCCCGTCTCGAGGTAGCGCAGTCCGCCGTGGATCAGCTTGCTCGAGCGGCTCGACGTCCCCGCCGCGACCTGCGACTTCTCGAGCAGCAATACGCGATGGCCCGCAGCGGCAGCGGCTTGCGCGACGCCGACACCGTGGATGCCGCCGCCGACGATTGCGACATCGCACTCGTGGGTCATGCCGTCATGCGTGCTGGTCGGTGCGCCCGCGCGCGCGCATCGCAACGCCGAGTTCGCGCACCGCCATCGTTTCGACGAAATCTGCGCCGCGTGCCGCCAGCGACAGCGCCTGCTCGATTTCGGTGACTTCGTAGATCACCCAGCGCCAGGTGCCGCGCCACAGCGGTTCGCCGACGCCGAGCTTGTCGACGTCGCAGAAAAGGAATTCCGGCTGCAGCGCCTCGCACTTGAGGCGGGTGTGGCTGTCGTATTGCGGCAGCACCCAGCCGATGCGATAGCCGCCGATCTGCCGGGCCCGGAACACGGCCGGCAGGTCGAAGGAAATGATGACCACCTGCGTGCGCCACGGACGCACCGCCTCGAGCACCTGCGGCACGACCTGGTCGTGGCCGAAGCGCGCGAGGCTCGCCCGCTTGATCTCCACGAACAGCGTGACTTCGGGCCGGTCCTCGAGCAGCTGCGCCACATCGGCGAGGGTCGGGATGCAGGTGCCCGCGTAGCGCGCGCCGAAGCGCTGGCGCTCGGCAGCCTCGATGTGCACGAGGTCGGCGACCGGCTTGTCATATACATGGCCCTCGACGCCCGTCGTGCGGCCGAGATCGGCGTCGTGGATCACCACCGGCACGCCGTCGGCGGACATGTGCACATCGATTTCGAGGAATCGGGCGCCGAGTTCGAGAGCCGACTGCAATGCCGGCAGCGTGTTCTCGGGGTACTCCTGCGCATTGCCGCGATGGGCGACCAGATGGACGATACGCGCCGGCTTCATTGGGCAGGGTAGGTGGCTGTCGGCAGTTCCGCACAGCCACACCTGTTCCGCGCGCGCAGCCGGTGTGCAAACATGTGTCGATTCCGAGCCTTGG
>CADEFJ010000015.1 GCA_902826575.1 uncultured Pseudomonadota bacterium
AGCACGCCCATGCCGATCAGGTTGGAGCGGTGGATGCGCTCGAAGCTCTCGGCGATCACCGCCCGCACGCCGAGCAGCATCGTGCCTTTCGCGGCCCAGTCGCGCGAGGAGCCGGTGCCATATTCCTTGCCTGCGAGCACCACGAGCGGCGTGCCATCGGTCTTGTAGCGCATCGCGGCGTCGTAAATGCTCGCCTGTTCGCCCGAGGGCAGATGCACGGTGACGCCACCCTCGGTGCCGGGAGCCAGCAGGTTCCGCAGGCGGATGTTCGCGAAGGTGCCACGCATCATCACTTCGTGGTTGCCGCGGCGGGAACCGTAGGAGTTGAAGTCCTCCCGCATCACGCCCTGCTCGGTGAGGTAGCGGGCAGCCGGACTCGACTTTGCGATGTTGCCGGCCGGCGAGATGTGGTCGGTCGTGACCGAGTCACCGAGCAGCGCCAGCACGCGCGCGCCCTGGATGTCGCGGACTTCGCCGGGCTGCATCGTCATGCCGTCGAAGTAGGGCGGATTCTTGACGTACGTGGACTTCTCGTCCCACTTGTAGATCTTGCCCGCGGGAATCCTGATGCTCGACCAGTTCTCGTCGCCCACGAAGACGCTCTCGTAGCTCTTGCGGAACATGCCCGAGTCGATGGCGCGCTGGACCGTGTCGGCGACTTCGCGGTCACCGGGCCAGATGTCCTTGAGGTATACCGGTGTGCCGTTGGCATCTTTGCCCAGCGCCTCGGTGGCGAGATCGATGTCGAGGGTACCGGCCAGTGCGTACGCGACCACCAGCGGCGGCGAGGCGAGGAAGTTCATCTTCACTTCCGGATGCACGCGCCCCTCGAAGTTGCGGTTGCCTGACAGTACCGACGTCGCGACGATGTCGCCGGAGGCCACGGCGGCCGAAATTTCCGGGAGCAGGGGCCCGGAGTTGCCGATGCAGGTCGTGCAACCATAGCCGACCAGATGGAAGCCGGTGCGGGCCAGGTCATCGAGCAATTCGGCCTTCTGCAGGTAGTCGGTCACGACGCGCGAGCCGGGCGCCAGGCTCGTCTTGACCCAGGGCTTGGCAGCGAGGCCGCGCCGCGCCGCGTTTCGCGCCAGCAGTCCCGCACCGATCATCACGTACGGATTCGAAGTGTTGGTGCAGCTCGTGATCGCGGCAATCAGCACCGCGCCGTCGCGCAACTCGAAACTCCTGCCGTCGAGCGATACCTGTGCGCTGCCGGCTGCGCCGGATTTCCTGCCCCGCTCCTCGGCCATGGGCTTGAGGGCCTTCTGGTAGGCGCCCTGCGCACTGCGCAGCGGCACGCGGTCTTGCGGGCGCTTCGGGCCGGCGAGGCTGGGCTCGACACTCGCGAGATCCAGCTCGAGCACGTCGGTGTACTGCGCGGCCGGCTGGCCGTTCTCGCGCCACATGCCCTGCGCGCGGGCGTACGCCTCGACCAGCGCGACCTGCTCCTCTGGACGTCCCGACAGGCGCAGGTAGCGCACCGTCTCGGAATCCACCGGGAAGATCGCGCAGGTGCTGCCGAATTCGGGAGACATGTTGCCAAGCGTCGCGCGGTCGGCAAGCGGCAGGTTGGCGAGCCCGTCGCCGAAGAATTCGACGAACTTGTCGACCACACCATGCTTGCGCAGCATCTCGGTGACCGTGAGCACGAGGTCGGTGGCGGTCGCGCCAGGGCGCAGGCTGCCGTTCAGTCGCAAGCCGACCACCTGCGGAATCAGCATCGGAATCGGCTGGCCGAGCATGGCCGCCTCAGCCTCGATGCCGCCGACACCCCAGCCGAGCACGCCGAGGCCATTGATCATCGTGGTGTGCGAATCGGTGCCGACGACGGTATCGGGATAGGCCTCGCGCACGCCGTCGCGCTCGGCGTCGAACACGACCCGCCCGAGGAATTCGAGATTGACCTGGTGCACGATGCCGGTGTTGGGCGGCACGACCTTGAAATTCCTGAACGCGGACTGGCCCCAGCGCAGGAACGCGTAACGCTCGCCGTTGCGCTCGAACTCGATGCGGTTGTTCTCCTCGAGCGAGCGCGGCGTGCCATAGGCATCAACCTGCACCGAGTGGTCGATGACGAGTTCGGCGGGCGCGAGCGGATTGACTTTCTCGGGGTCGCCGCCGAGCCTGGTGATGGCCTCGCGCATCGCGGCCAGGTCGACCACGCAGGGCACGCCGGTGAAATCCTGCATGATCACGCGCGCCGGCGTGAACGCGATTTCGTGCGAGGGTGCTGCCTGCGGATTCCAGTCGAGCACGGCCTCGATGTCCCTGCGGGTCACGTTGACGCCATCTTCGAAGCGCAGCAGGTTCTCGAGCAGGATCTTGAGGGAATAGGGCAGGCGCGCGACCTTGTCTTGCGGCAAGGCCTTGAGGCTCAGGATTTCGTAGGTGCGTGATCCCACGGCGAGCTGCGTGCGCGCCTTGAAGCTGTCGGTCATCATGTTCTCCGCGAGGGGGCGTGTGGACTCAAATCAGCCGGTAATTATAGCCCCTGCTGGCCTTGCATGCGACCGCTGCAGATCGCAGCGCGGGCGGCCGCCGGCTCGGTCGATTCGATCACCCCGCCGCCGAGGCAGCGCGTGCCCTGGTAAAGCACCGCGTACTGGCCTGGCGTCACCGCGCGCTGCTCGAGGTCGAATGCGAGCCTCACGCCGCCGCTCTCCAGGGGTGTGACCTCCACGGCCTGGTCTGCCTGGCGATAGCGCACCTTTGCCATGGCGCGAAAGCCCGCGGCGGGCATCTGCGTCAGCCAGTGCATCGGCTCGGTGCTGAGGGCCGTTGCCTGCAGCAACGGGTGATCGTGGCCCTGCACGACGATCAGGGAATTGCGCGCGACATCCTTGTGCGCGACGTACCATGCGCCCCCGTCGTGGCCTGCCTGGCCGCCGATCTCGAGGCCGCCGCGCTGGCCGAGCGTGTAGAACGCAAGTCCGCGATGCTGGCCGATGCGATCGCCTTGCTGCGTTTCGATGGGCCCCGGCCGTGACACGACATGCTGCGAGAGGAACTCGCGAAACGGACGCTCGCCGATGAAGCAGATGCCGGTGCTGTCGGGCTTGTCGTATACGGGCAGTCCCGCGCGACGCGCCCGCTCGCGCACGTCGTCCTTGTAGAGCCCGCCGACGGGGAAGTCGATCGAGCCGAGCACCCCGGGCTCGATCGAATGCAGGAAATAGGATTGGTCGCGCGCCGGATCGACGCCCTTGTGCAACTCAACCCCATCCGGGCCGTCACGCAGGCGTGCGTAATGTCCGGTGGCGAAACGCTCGGCCCCGAGTCGGCGAGCATGCTCGAGACAGATGCCGAACTTGATCTCGCGGTTGCATGCCACGTCGGGATTCGGCGTGCGTCCGGCCTCAAACTCGGCGAGGAAATGCGCGAATACACGGTCGCGGTACTCGCGCCTGAAATCGACGCGATGCAGCGCCACGCCGAGCACTTCGGCGACGACCTTCGCATCCTGGAAGTCGCGGGCGGCCGTGCAGTAGCCGTCATCGTCCTCCCAGTTGCTCATGAACAGGCCCTGCACGTCGTGGCCGTCCTCGAGCAGGCGCAGCGCGGCAACGGCGGAATCGACACCGCCGGAAAGGCCCACGATGGTTCGGGGACGCGCGCTCATGCGCGCATTGTACGGCTACCGCAGCGGCGGGTCGCGGCTCAGCCGACTTTGACCGCGTGCATGTGCACGGCGGCATTCAGGTCGAGGTGCGCGATCGCCTCGAGCGGCAGGCGCTGGCCGGCGAGATAGTCATCGATGCAGCGTAGCACCAGCGGGCTGCGCAGCCGCGTGTGCGCCGCCTCGAGCGCAGCGCGTGTCAGCCAGTGCGTGCCGACGATGCCGCGATCGAGCAGGGCGAGCGGATCGTGGTTCGATACCTCGCCGCTGAAGGCGATGCGCAACGTCGACTTGCCGGTGCGCCGATTGCGCCACAGATAGATCCCAAGCACATGGGCCGGCGCGAAGCACCAGGCCGATTCTTCCCGCGTCTCGCGGATCACCGCCTCGAGCAGCGTCTCGCGATCCTCGACGTGGCCGGCGGGCTGGTTCAGGACCAGCTGGCCGCGGATGTGTTCCTCGACGAGGAGGAAGCGCCCGTCGCGCTCGACCACGGCGGCAACCGTGACTGCAGGGCGCGCACCCATGTCAGCGCCGCGCGACGCGGTAGCCGAACTCGGGCGCGTGGGTGACCCACTGCGAGTCGAAATCGGCAAGGTGCATGCGCGCGACGGCGGCGTTGTCGAGATCGGCAATGCCGTCCCACTGCGCGGCGTTGGCGCGATAAAGGATCGCTCGGTCGTCGGCGATGATGTAGCCGGGATGCGGCTTGGGCGCATCCTCGCCGAGCACGCGGATGTCGATGTAGCTGGTGAGGCGCCGGCTCATGGCAACGAAGCGGTGCACGTCGCGGATCATGCGACTGCCGTCGCCAAGCAGCACGCGCACCTTGGCAAAGCTTCGTGCGAGCACGAAGCGCTTGACGATGTCGAGGAAGGGAGTCTGGTCGTAAAGGTCCGGCTCGAGGTTCGGCGTGTAGATCGACATCAGGCGCTGGGCGCTGCCGGCGACGAGGATCGTCGCCGCGAGCACTTCTTCCTGGGTCGTCACCACATTGACCTGCGGCGGTCTTTCGAGCGGCGGCAGTTCGAGACGCGGCGCCGGCGTCTGCGAAAGCAGGCTCAACTCGAACTCCCCAGTGCTGCTCACGTTGCTTTTCCGCAGTCCCGGCGCAGATTGCGCACGAGCCGGATTCTCCGGCAGTCCCCGCCGGCGGCGTGTCGATGCGGTCACGTTTTGTGCCGGCTTTACATAGGCCGGAGCGCGAAAGCGTGCCGTGGTTCTCAGTTCGGCGCGCCGCTGCGCGCCGCAAGTTGCGCGGCGAGCCCGACATAGGCGGCCGGCGTCAGGGCGAGCAGCCGGGCGCGCGCCGCCTCCGGCAGAGGCAAACGGCCAATGAGTTCATGCAGCATTGCTGCATCGATCGGGCGCCCGCGCGTGAACTCCTTCAGCAGTTCATAGCCGTTCGGGATGCCGTGCGCGCGCAGCACGGTCTGGACCGCCTCGGCGAGTACCTCCCATGCCGCATCGAGGTCGGCAGCGATCTTCGCCGGGTTTGCCTCGATCTTGCCGAGGCCGCGACCGAGCGCGTGCCATGCAATCAGCGTATGCGCGAGCGCCACGCCGAGGTTGCGCAGCACGGTCGAGTCGGTGAGGTCGCGCTGCCAGCGCGACACCGGAAGCTTCTCGGCGAAGTGGCGCAGCAATGCATTGGCGACGCCGAGATTGCCTTCCGCGTTCTCGAAATCGATCGGGTTGACCTTGTGGGGCATGGTCGAGGAGCCGACTTCACCGGCCACTGCGCGCTGGCGCAGGTAGCCGAGTGAAATGTAACCCCAGCTGTCCCGGCAGAAATCGAGCACGATGACGTTGATTGCCGCGACCGCATCGCAGTACTCGCCGATCCAGTCGTGCGGCTCGATCTGGGTGGTGTAGGCGTTGTGCCCGAGGCCGAGTCCAGTCACGAAGCGCGTGTTGAGTGCCTGCCAGTCGAGATCGGGAAGCGCCGCGACATGCGCGTTGTAATTGCCCACCGCGCCGTTCCACTTGCCGAGCGCCTCGACGGCAGTGAAGCGCCGGCGCGCACGCTCGAGGCGCGCGACGACATTGGCGAACTCCTTGCCGAGCGTCGTCGGGCTCGCGGTCTGGCCGTGGGTACGGGCCATCATCGGCAGCGACGCGTACTCGCGCGCGAGCGTGCGCAGGGTCGCAAGCCGCGCATCGATCGCGCCGAGCAGCGTGGTGCGCGCCGCCTGCAGCAGGCGCGCATAACACACGTTGTTGATGTCCTCCGAGGTGCAGCCGAAATGCACGAGCTCGAGCGCCCGGGGCGTGGCGCCCGCGGCGGCCAGCGCGTCGCGCACGAAGTACTCGACTGCCTTGACGTCGTGGTTGATGCGCAACTCGATGTGCTTCACCGCCCTTGCCGCGTCGGCATCGGGACTCGCGGCGAGCGCGGCGGCACGCTCCAGCACCGCGGAACTGACCCCGAGCGCCTGAAACGCCGGAATCTCGGTGACGAGGAAGCGGAACCATTCGGCCTCGACGCGGATGCGTTCGCGGATCAGTCCGTGCTCGCTCAGGATCGGACGGAGCGGATCGGCGGCGCTGCGATAGCGGCCGTCCACCGGCGACAGGGCGTCGATCCAGTTCTGATCCATGCGTGCGGGTCACCGGGAATGATAGGATTCACATGATAACGCATGCGGCCGCCCGGCCGATGCGCGCCGATGGTCGGCGCAGCTGCGGAGTACCCGATGACTTCTTCTTTTCGAACCGAGCGTGACAGCATGGGTGAGCTGCAGGTCCCGCGCGAGGCCCTGTGGGGCGCGCAGACGCAGCGCGCCGTGCAGAATTTCCCGATCAGCGGTCTCACGATGCCACGCGAGTTCCTGCGCGCGCTGGGTCTCGTCAAGTCGGCGGCCGCGACTGCCAATGCCGAACTCGGCCTGCTGCCCGCACCGATCGCGCGCGCGATCGAAGCTGCTGCGGCGGAAGTGGCGGCGGGCAAGCACGATGCGCATTTCCCGATCGATGTCTTCCAGACGGGCTCGGGCACGAGTACCAACATGAATGCGAACGAGGTGATCGCCCACCTCGCGAGCCGCGCCTCGGGCGAGGCCGTGCATCCCAACGACCACGTCAACATGAGCCAAAGCAGCAATGACGTGATCCCGACCGCAATCCATGTCAGCGCGTCGCTGGCGGTGGCGGAAAGCCTGTCGCCGGCGCTTGCGCACCTGGCGGCTGTCATCGCCGCCAAGGAGCGCGAGATCGGCGCGATCGTCAAGACGGGCCGGACCCACCTGATGGACGCGATGCCGGTGACGCTCGGCCAGGAACTTTCCGGATGGCGCACGCAGATCGAGAACGGGCGTGCCCGGATTGCGGCCGGAGCCCCGCGGCTGCATGCGCTCGCACAAGGCGGCACGGCGGTCGGCACGGGCATCAATGCGCATCCCGACTTCGGCGCGCGCTTCTGCAAGGTGCTCGCCACGATCACCGGGCTGCCCTTCGTGCCGAGCCCGAACTATTTCGAGTCGCTGTCTTCGCAGGACGCCGCGGTCGAGCTTTCCGGGCAGATGAAGGTCGTCGCGGTGAGCGTGATGAAGATCGCGAACGACCTGCGCTGGATGAACAGCGGGCCGCTGGCCGGTCTGGCTGAAATCGCGCTGCCCGCGCTGCAACCTGGCAGCAGCATCATGCCGGGCAAGGTGAACCCGGTGGTGCCCGAGGCTGCCGCGATGGTCGCCGCGCAGGTCATCGGCAACGACGCCACCATCACCGTCGCGGGCCAGTCCGGCAATTTCCAGCTGAACGTGATGCTGCCGGTGATCGCGCACAACCTGCTCGAGAGTGCGCGACTGCTGGCGAACGTGTCGCGCCTGCTCGCGGATGCGGCAATCGCCGGCTTCACCGTGAACCAGCCACAAGTTGCCGCGGCACTCGATCGCAATCCGATCCTGGTCACCGCGCTGAATCCGGTGATCGGCTACGAGAAGGGCGCGGCAATCGCCAAGAAGGCATACGCGCGGGGCTTGCCGATTCTTGCCGTGGCGACCGAGATGACCGACCTGCCGCGCGAGCAGCTGCAGACACTGCTCGACCCCGCGGAACTCGCCAAGGGCGGCATCAAGGGCGGCACGAGCGGCGGGGGTTGAGCGGCGGGACATGAGTCCGGATCCCACTGCGATGGTTGATACGGGGCTGCGCGAGCGCATCCTCGCCGGCCTTCGCGGCACGGCTCCGTCCCCGGGCAGCGCGGATTGGCGGATTGCCGGCGTGCCGCAGGAGCAGGCGACCCGCCTGCGGTCGAGCTTTCCCGCGCAGGCGGTGCCGGCTGCCGTCCTGATGCCGCTGATCGATCATCCTGGCGGTCTGACCGTGCTGCTGACGCAACGCGCCGAGCAGCTGAAGAACCATGCCGGCCAGGTGAGCTTTCCCGGTGGGCGCATCGAGCCCTGCGACAACGGACCGCTGGGCGCCGCACTGCGCGAGACGCGTGAAGAGATCGGGCTCGGCGCGGAGCGCGTGCACGTCATCGGCTACCTGCCCGATCACATCATCATCAGCGGCTATCGGGTCACGCCAGTCGTCGGCCTCGTCGATCCGGGCTTCTCGCTGCAGCTCGATGCCGCCGAGGTGCGCGCGACATTCGAGGTGCCAATCGAGTTCCTCTTCGATGCGCACAACCATCACTCGCGCCTGCGGCGCATCGGCGACGAAGAGATACCGGTCTACGACATTCCCTACGGCGGGCACCACATCTGGGGCGCCACTGCCGGCATGCTGATGACGCTTTACCACCTGGTCACGGGCGGTTCCCGATGAGTGGCGCCGAGGCGGCCATGACCCGCTTGCTCGCCATCATGGCGCAGCTGCGCGCACCGGAGGGCGGCTGTCCCTGGGATCGCGAGCAGAGCTTCGAAACGATCGCGCCCTACACGATCGAGGAGGCCTACGAGGTCGCCGATGCCATCGCCAGCGGCAATCCTGCCCGATTACGCAGCGAACTCGGTGACCTGCTGTTCCAGGTGGTCTTCCACGCCCGGCTCGCGCAAGAGGAGGGCTGGTTTGCATTCGCCGATGTCGCGGCTGCCATCGCGGACAAGTTGACGAGTCGCCATCCGCATGTGTTTGCCGATGCCCGCATCTCGCATGCGACTGAGCAGTCCGCAGCCTGGGAGGCCATGAAAGTGCAGGAGCGGCGCGCGGCGGGCGAGCGCGCCACGCTCGCCGACGTGCCACTGGCATTGCCCGCGCTGTCGCGCGCTGCCAAGCTCGGCAGGCGCGCGGCGAGTGTCGGCTTCGACTGGCCCGACGCCACCGGGGCGCGCGCCAAAGTGAGCGAAGAGCTGGGTGAGCTCGATGCCGCGGTCGGCGCGGAAACGACCGCGCGCCAGGCAGAGGAACTCGGCGACTTGCTGTTCGCCATCGTGAACTGGGCGCGATACCTGCAAATCGACCCGGAGACTGCCCTGCGCAGCGCGAATGCGAAGTTCGAGGTCCGCTTCGCGCGCATGGAGGCGCTCGCGGAGGCGGCCGGGCAGCCACTGACGGGACTCGACGCGCCGGCCTGGGACCGGTTGTGGGTTGCCGCGAAGCAGGGGGAGAAGGGGCAATGAGCAGCGCTTCAGGGCCGGTTCAGTTGCGCGTCGCTATGCTTGCGGCGGATCGTGGCGCCCTACACGGACGAACAGACCGGCCGGCAATGAGACATTTTCTTCTTTCACTCGTATGCGTGCTCGGCGCTGCGCTGGCCGCCTCCGGCGCCCTGGCCGGCGAGGATCGCCAGGGCCACGAGCGCGGTGGCAGGCAGCGCCAGCAGCAGAACGCGGATTCCGGCATATCGCTCGACGCGGCGGTCAAGCAGGCCGAGCGCCAGTACAACGCGCGCGTCATACGGGCCGAGACGCGTACTTCCTCGGATGGACGCCGGGTGCACGTCCTGCGCCTCCTGTCGGAGGACGGCCGCGTCTGGACCGTGAGGATCGACGCGGCGAGCGGCGCGCAAGGCTAGGGGCTCCGATGCGTATCCTGGTTGTGGAAGACGAACAGATCCTGCGCGAATCGCTCAAGCGCGAGCTCGCCGCGGCCGGCTTCAGCGTGGATGTCGCAGCAGACGGAGAGGAGGGGCTCTACGCGGGTCGCGAGTTTCCGGTCGATCTCGCGATCATCGATCTCGGCCTGCCGAAGTTGCCGGGCCTCGACCTGATCCGCACGTTGCGCGCCGAACGGCACACATTTCCCATCCTCGTGCTGACTGCGCGCGATCGCTGGCAGGACAAGGTGGCGGGCCTCGACGCCGGCGCCGACGACTATGTCACCAAGCCCTTCCAGTTCGAGGAAGTCATTGCGCGCGTGCAGGCGCTGCTGCGGCGCGCCGGCGGCTGGGCCAGCCCGGTACTGAGCTGCGGCCCCGTCGTCCTCGACCTGCGCTCGCAGACCGTCGCGGTCCACGGCGAGGCGGTGGACCTCACGACGTTCGAGTACCGCCTGCTCGAGCACATGATGATGCGTGCCGGGGATGTGATCTCGAAGGCCGAACTGACCGAGCGCCTGTACGAGCAGGATTTCGAACGCGACAGCAACACGATCGAAGTGTTCATGGGGCGCCTGCGCCGCAAGCTCGACCCGGACGATAAGCTGCAGCCGATCGAAACGCTGCGCGGGCGCGGCTATCGTTTCGCTTTGCCGCGCGACCCGAACTGAAAGCCCGCCATGCCTTCGCTGCGGCGGCGTCTGATCATGTCGGTGTCGGTGTCGCTGGTGCTGTTCTTCGGCGTGACGATCGTGGCGCTCGATGCCGTCTTCCGTGCGCTCGCCGACCGCTCGCTCGATGAACTGCTCGATGCGCAGACCGTGGCACTCATTGCAGCCACCGAGACGACACCCGACGGCGTCACGGTCACGCGGCTCGCCGATCCACGCCTGAGCACACCGGGTTCGGGCCTGTATGCCGCGATCGACGATGGCCGCGAGGGCTGGCGCTCGCCGTCCAGCATCGGCGCCGACGTCGCCTTTGGTCCGCCGCTGGCATCGGGCGTGCGTCGCACCGTGCGCGGGCCCGGGCCGGACAGCAGTCCCGTGGCGGTGCGCAGTCGTGGCATCGCCTGGCGCGACGACGACAACAACACCTACGCGCTCACCTTCAGCGTCGCCACCACGCTCGAGCCCTATGCGCAGCAGTTGCAGCGCGTGCGCACCCAGATGTTCGGCTGGTTCGCGGCGCTCGCGCTGCTGCTGCTTGCCACGCTGGCGGTACTGCTGCGCCGCATGCTCGCACCGGTACAGCAGCTCGAACGGGAAATCCGTGGCATCGAGACCGGTGCCCGTGACGCACTCTCCACGCGCTGGCCGCGCGAGCTCGCTGGCGTGGCGACCAACCTCAATGCGCTGCTTGCCGCGGAGCGCGAACGCATTGCCCGCTACCGCAATACGCTCGGCAACCTCGCGCACAACCTCAAGACGCCGCTTGCGGTCATGCGCGCAAGCCTGCATGGCGCTGCGTCGGTCGATGAGCTGCGCGCGCCATTCGAGCGCGAGATCGATCGGATGAACGGGATCGTCGAGCATCAACTGCGCCGCGCCGCGCCCGGCGGCGGGGCCACCGTGGGACAGGCCGCCGTCGCGGTACGCCCCGTGGTCGCCGACCTGCGGGCGGCCTTGCTGCGGGCCCACTCGAACAAGGACTTCTCGATCGAGAATGCGGTTGCGGCGTCGACGCAGTTCGTCGGTGATCGTGACGACCTCGGTGAACTGCTCGGCAACCTGATGGACAACGCCTGCAAGTGGTGCCGGTCGCGTGTGCGCATCTCGGCGTCGCTCGATCCCGCCGCCTCGGCGCGCATGCGCCTGCGCATCGTGATCGAGGATGATGGCCCGGGCATTCCCGAGACCGAACTCGGCCGCGTCCTCGAGCGCGGTGAACGCGCCGACGAGGCAACACCCGGTCATGGGCTCGGCCTCGCCATGGTACGCGATGCGGTCGGGCAGTACGGAGGCGACTTGCTGCTGGCGCGTTCCGCAGCACTTGGCGGAGCGCGCATCGAGCTCGCCCTGCCGGGGCGGTAGCCGCTGAAGCCGCGCCGCCGCGCGCGCTCCCGTGGCATCATTCGCCCATGGGGAGAATCTTCGAAGTCCGCAAACACACGATGTTCGCGCGCTGGAACCGCATGGCCAAGCAGTTCGCGCGCATCGCCAAGGACATCACCATGGCCGCCAAGTCCGGCGGCGCCGATCCCAACTCGAACCCGACCCTGCGCCGCGTGATCCAGAATGCGCGCGCCGTCAACATGCCGAAGGACAAGATCGAGGCCGCCATCAAGCGGGCGGCGGGCAAGGATGCGGCAAACTACGAGCAGGTGATCTACGAGGGTTATGCGCCGCACGGCGTCGCGGTACTGGTGGAGACCGCCACCGACAACCCGACGCGCACCGTGGCGCACGTGCGCAGCATCTTCGCCAAGGGCGGCGGCAATCTCGCGATCAGCGGCAGCGTGGCCTTCATGTTCCGGCGGATGGGCGTTTTTCGCCTGAAGCCCGATGGCATCGACCAGGACGATCTCGAGTTGTACCTGATCGACCACGGTCTCGACGAGATGGGCGAGGGCAGCGGCGAGGCGGGCGAGCCACAGATCGTGATCCGCTGCGCGTTCGGCGATTTCGGCAAGGTCCAGGTGGCGCTCGAAGCGCGCGGCCTCGCTCCGCTATCCGCCGAACAGGAGTACGTGTGCTCGGTGCCCACCGAACTGCCGGATGAGCAGGCGACCGAAGTCCTGGAACTGGTGAACAGCCTCGAGCAGGACGACGACGTGCAGCGGGTGTTTCATGCACTCGCGTAGGGCGAAGAGCGGACAACTGGCGGCTGACAGCGAGTGGCGAACAGCTGACAGCCAGAGTAGGAGCGCTATCCAACGTCGAAGCGGATTCCCTGCGCCAGCGGCAGCGCGCGCGAGCCGTTGATCGTGTTGGTCTGGCGACGCATGTAGGCCTTCCACGAGTCGGAACCCGATTCGCGTCCGCCACCCGTGTCTTTCTCGCCGCCGAACGCGCCGCCGATCTCGGCGCCGGAGGTGCCGATGTTGACGTTCGCGATCCCGCAGTCGCTGCCCAGCGCGGACAGGAAGCGCTCCGCGTGCCGCAGGCTGTCGGTGAATATCGCCGACGACAGACCGTGCGCGGCGCTGTTCTGCAGCGCGATCGCCTCGTCAAGCGAATCACACGGAATCAGGTATAGCAGCGGCGCGAAGGTCTCGTGCTGCACGATCGGCCAGTCGTTGCGCGCGCGCACGATCGCGGGCGTCACATAGTGGCCCGGGCGGTCGAGCACCTCGCCGCCGCACAACAGCTCACCGCCCGCTGACCTGGCGTCTGCGACCCCTTTGCGGAACTGCTCCACTGCACGCGCATCGATCAGCGGGCCCATCAAGGTGTCGGGATCCAGCGGGTCGCCGATGCGCACCTGCTTGTACGCCGAGAGCAGACGCCGCTCGAGTTCGTCCATCCGTGAGCGATGCACGATTACGCGCCGCGTGCTGGTGCAGCGCTGGCCCGCCGTGCCGATGGCGCCGAACACGATCGAAGGCACGGCGAGCGCGAGATCGGCGAACTCATCGACGATGATTGCGTTGTTGCCGCCGAGTTCGAGCAGTGACTTCCCGAGGCGCGCGGCCACGCGCTCGCCGACCTGGCGACCCACGGCCGTCGAGCCGGTGAACGAGACCAGTGCGACCCTGCGATCATCCACGAAGCGCGTCGCGAGCCCGGTGCCGGCATCGATGAACAGCTGGAAGATGGGTGGCAAGTTCCCGGCGGCAATCACCGCATCGCATATCTTCTGTACCGCGAGCGCCGTCAACGGCGTCTTCGGCGACGGTTTCCACACCGTGGCATTGCCACAGATCGCAGCGAGGAACGCGTTCCACGCCCACACCGCCACCGGGAAATTGAACGCGGAAATGACCCCCACGATGCCGAGCGGATGCCACTGCTCGTACATGCGGTGCTGGACGCGCTCGGAGTGCATGGTGTAGCCGTACAGCATGCGCGACTGGCCAACCGCGAGATCGGCGATGTCGATCATTTCCTGGACTTCACCGAGGCCCTCGGCGCGGATCTTGCCGTTCTCGAGCGTGACGAGCGCGCCGAGATCGTCCTTGTGCTGTCGCAATGCCTCGCCCAGCAGGCGCACGGCTTCGCCGCGCTTCGGGGCGGGTACTGTGCGCCAGGCGAGAGCGGCCTCGACTGCGCGCGTCATCACCTGCTCATAGTCGGCACTGGATGCGCCGCGCACGCGCGCGAGCACTGCGCCCGATGCCGGGTTCGCGACGTCGATCCATTCGCCGCCGCCCGATTCGAGTGCCGTACCAGTGAGCCCGAGCCGCGCGAGCAGGGCCTTGATGTTCATGTCGTTCATTCGCGGGCAACTCCGGGCTTGCGCCGGCAACCGCGTGCGCCGCGGACGTGCCTGACGCCTCTTGGGGAAACTACGTATTTTGCCCGTCCATCTGACGGACCGCCACCATCGCAGATTCCGGTGTAGGATTGACCGGATGCGTACCACTGACCTCACGACCTGGCATCCGGCGAGCTGGCAAGCGAAAACCGCGCAGCAGCAGCCGCGTTATCCGGACGCATCCGCGCTCGAGCGTGCGATCGCCGAGTTGTCGCGCCTGCCGCCGATCGTCGTGTCGTGGGAGGTCGATGCGCTGCGGGAGCGGCTTGCTGCCGCGCAGCGCGGCGAGGCGTTCCTGCTCCAGGGCGGCGACTGCGCCGAAACCTTCGAGGGCTGCGAGTCCGACAAGATCGCCAAGCAGCTGAAGATCCTGCTGCAGATGAGTCTTGTGTTGCTGCACGGCCTCAAGAAACCCGTCATCCGCGTCGGGCGCATGGCGGGGCAATACGCCAAGCCACGCTCCGCCGACACCGAAACGCGTGACGGCGTGACACTGCCGAGTTATCGCGGCGATCTCGTCAATCATCCCGAGTTCACGGCCGAGGCGCGCACACCCGACCCGACCCTGCTTCTGCGCGGCTACGAGCGCGCCGCGCTCACGCTCAACTTCACGCGTGCGCTGGTCGCGGGCGGCTTCGCCGATCTGCATCATCCCGAATACTGGGATCTGGGATTCGTGCACCACTCGCCGCTCAAGGACGCGTTCGAGCGCATTGCGACCTCGATCGCCGACTCGCTCGATTTCCTCGAAGGCATGAGCGGACGACGCGTGCATGAGGCCACCCATGCGGGCTTTTTCGCCAGCCACGAGGGCCTCGTCCTGCACTACGAGCAGGCACAGGCCCGTTTCATCCCGCGCCAGAACCGCTGGTACGACCTCTCGACACACATGCCGTGGATAGGCATGCGCACGGCGCAGCTCGATGGCGCGCACATCGAGTTTTTCCGCGGCATCGCCAATCCCGTCGGGGTGAAGATCGGCGCGGCGATGGACGACGAGTGGCTGCAGGGTCTCGTTGCGACACTGAATCCGCAGAATGTGCCGGGCCGTCTCGCGCTGATCCATCGCTTCGGCGCGAAGGAGATCGAGCGTGCGTTGCCGCGCATGATCAACGCGGTGCGCGAGACCGGGCACAGCGTGCTGTGGATCTGCGATCCGATGCACGGCAATACCGAGACCAGCACTGGCGGCCTGAAGACGCGGCGCTTCGACAACATCCTGAAGGAAATCGATCTGGCCTTCCGCATCCACCGCGACCTGGGGTCGGTGCTGGGTGGAGTGCACATCGAACTCACCGGCGAGGATGTGACCGAGTGCACCGGCGGTGCGCGCGGCCTGTCGGATGCCGACCTGCAGCGCGCCTATCGCTCGACCGTGGATCCGCGCCTCAATTACGAGCAGTCGCTCGAGCTCGCCCTGCTGATCGCCGAGCGCGCCCACGCGCGACGCGCCTAGCGCTTCGATCGCAGGGCTTCAACCGCAGCGTTTGCCACGCGGGCAGGCCGCGCTGCGCGGGCAGATGATCTGCGCCGGTGTGTCGAGCGCGTCGGCGATCCAGCCAATCTTGAGGACATGCGCCACCGTGCGCAGGCCCGCGGCCGCATCCTTCGGGATCACTCCGGCGCCGCCACCACGCTGGCACGCGTCCCAGACCCGGGAAGTGATGCCCGCGGCATCGAGGCCCTGGGCCGCGAGCGCCGGGGCAAGGTCGATGCCAACCGACAGCACGCGCGTGGCGTCGGCCGCATCGTGCGTCAGCAGCGAGTGGCAGCAGAAGAGTCGTTGCTGGCCGCCGTCGTCCATCGCGGAGATCTGCGAGGTTGGCCCCGCCGGCACCGGATTACCCCCGGGGTGTCCCCGCAGCAGTCGGAACACCGCCCAGTGCGGGCAGGGATCAGGTACCACGGAGAGGTTGCCCCACGGCAGCGCAATGCCGTTGCCGCGGTACACGGTGCGCAGGTAGCCGGGCGGATAGCCATCGAAGAAATGCCAATGGCGGTACGGGGAGACCGCGGTCATGCGTCGCATCACCACGGCAGGACCCACACCCAGCTTGCGATGAACGGAAATGCGGTGCGATTCGCGCACCAGCAGCTGTCGGAACGGTGCGCGCGGACACAGCAGCGCGCCGGCGAAGAAGCTGCACTCGAATTCGCGCCAGGCGTGCAGGGTGTCGCGCGCCCCGAGGCCCGCAGCGGCCGGAGCGGCCCCTTCCGAGTCGCTGCGATCCACATAGGCCGCCGAAATCGCTCCATCGCCGTTGTGCAGGATCTTGTGGCCAAGGAAGAACGCGAGTTCGTATTTCAGGCGCTCCTCGCGCGCGCGCAGGCGACGGCTGGCGAAGATCGTACCCGGCGCCTCGAAGCGCGCCCGCGCGAGTCCCCGGTTCAAACGGCGCCGGTCATCGTCGACCCAGCGGATCTCGAGACCGTGCCGCTCGCAGATCGCGACCAGGGCATCGAGAGACAGCGGCATCTGGCGGGCGCCGGCGGCCTCCGCCGCGCGCTCGATGTCCGGAAAATCATTCTGTTGGGTCTCCTGCCAGACCCGGATCAACAGTTGCCCGAAGGCGTGGCCCGAGGTGCCGGTTTGCAGCAGCAGTTCCGGCAGGGCATGGCGCAACATGGTCGGCGAGAACAGGAACGCGGGCTCGAAAGCCGTGGCATCGAGGTGACCTGCGGTGTCGCGGCGGGTGTCGGCGGGTGTGCCCTCGAAATTACCGTCGAGAAACCACTCGGCGCGCCTGCCGAACACACTGGCCACCAGTTCGAGCACTGCGGGGGAGGGCGTGCGTTTGCCCGTCTCGAGCATGCTCAGATAGGAGACCGACGGCGCAATATCCGGATCGAGGTGCACGCAGCGCGCCGAAAGCTCATCGAGGGTGAGTCCATTGCGCTTGCGCAGCGCTCGCAACTTGGAGCCGAGGAGGGCGCCCTGGCGGACAGTGGGGGTTGCCATGATGTGAAATTTACATTGTCAAATTTCGGGAGTGTAAATCACTTATTCGATGAGCATAGACTCCCGCCCGTGGTGGCGCAATCTCGCTGCCGGTCTGGAGGAGTACATGGCAAAGGGCAGCGCAGCAGCGCTTGAGATCAAGGCACCGGTCAGCGCCGCGCAGGGCGCGATCCTGTCGCCGCAGGCGCAGGCCTTCGTCGCGGCACTGGCGTCGCGGTTTGCACCGCAGGTCGCCGCCCTGCTGGCCGCGCGCGCGCAGCGCCAGCAGCGCATCGATGCCGGCGAGCTGCCCGATTTCCTGCCGGAGACGCGTGCGATCCGCGAGGGCGACTGGCGCGTGGCGCCGATTCCCGCCGACCTGCAGGACCGGCGAGTCGAGATCACCGGACCGACCGAGCGCAAGATGATCATCAATGCGCTCAATTCCGGGGCGCGCATGTTCATGGCGGACTGCGAGGATTCGCTCTCGCCCGGCTGGGACAATGTGATCGACGGCCAGATCAACCTGCGCGATGCGGTGCGCCGCACGATCGAGTTCGTGAGCCCCGAAGGCAAGCACTACCGGCTCAACCCCGAGACCGCGGTGCTGATCGTGCGCCCGCGCGGCTGGCACCTCTACGAGAAGCACGTGCTGCACGGTGGCGTGCAGGTGCCCGGTGCGTTCGTCGACTTCGGACTCTATCTGTTCCACAACGCCCGCGAGCTCCTGGCGCGCGGCTCGGGCCCTTACTTCTACCTGCCGAAACTCGAGGGCCATCTCGAGGCTCGGCTATGGGCGCAGGTGTTTGCTTTTGCCGAGCGCGAGCTCGGCCTCGAGCACGGCACGATCCGCTGCACGGTGCTGATCGAGACCATCCTCGCGGCATTCGAGATGGACGAGATCCTCTACGAGCTGCGCGACTACATCGTCGCGCTCAATTGCGGGCGCTGGGACTACATCTTCAGTTTCATCAAGAAATTCTCCCGCCGGCCCGATTTCGTGCTGCCTGATCGGCAGCAGGTGACGATGACGACGCACTTCCTGCGCTCGTACTCGCTGCTGTGCATCCAGACCTGCCACCGTCGTGGTGCATTCGCGATGGGCGGCATGGCCGCGCAGATTCCGATCAAGAACGACCCGCAGGCGAATGAAGCGGCACTGGCCAAGGTGCGGGCCGACAAGGAGCGCGAGGCGGGCGACGGCCACGATGGCACCTGGGTGGCGCATCCGGCGCTCGTGCCGATTGCGATGGAAGTGTTCGACCGGCTGATGCCGGGTCCGAACCAGGTCGCACGGCTGCGCGAGGACGTGCAGGTTTCCGCCGCCGATCTGCTGACCGTGCCGGCGGGCACGATCACGCTCGACGGCCTGCGCAACAACGTCAGCGTCTCGCTGCAATACCTGGCAGCCTGGCTGTCCGGCAACGGTTGCGTGCCGATCAACAACCTGATGGAAGATGCGGCCACCGCCGAAATTTCGCGCGCGCAGATCTGGCAATGGATCCGCCACCCCGGCGGCGTGCTCGACGATGGCCGGCGCGTCACGCTCGCGATGTTCCGCGAACTTCTGGCAGCCGAGAAAGCGTGCCTCGCGGCGATACTCGGCGCCGCGCAGTACGCGAGCGGCAATTTCGATGCTGCCGCGGATCTGCTCGATGCCATCACCGCCGCCGACGAATTCGAGACTTTCCTCACCCTGTCCGCCTACCGGCGGCTTGCCTGACACCACGGAGAACCTGCGATGCGTAGCGCCACTGACCTCACCCGCGACTGGCAGGACAACCCGCGCTGGCGGGGCATCACGCGCGGCTACACCGCCGCGGAGGTGGTGCGCCTGCGCGGCACCGTCCACATCGAGCACTCGATCGCGCGCCTCACGAGCGAGAAGCTGTGGAAATACGTCAATACGAAGCCGTTCGTGAACGCGCTCGGTGCGCTGACCGGCAACCAGGCCATGCAGCAGGTCAAGGCCGGCCTCGATGCGATTTATCTGTCCGGCTGGCAGGTGGCGGGTGACGCGAACCTCGCCGGCCAGATGTATCCGGACCAGTCGCTGTATCCGGCCGACTCGGTGCCGGCCGTGGTCAAGCGCATCAACAACACGCTGAAGCGTGCCGACGAACTCCATCACGCCGAGGGTGACAGCTCGGTGGACTGGTTCAAGCCGATCGTGGCGGACGCCGAGGCCGGCTTCGGCGGCGTGCTGAACGCCTTCGAACTGATGAAGCAGATGATCGAGGCGGGCGCCGCGGGCGTGCACTTCGAAGACCAGCTGTCATCGGCGAAAAAGTGCGGCCACATGGGCGGCAAGGTGCTCGTGCCGACGCAGGAAGCCATCAACAAGCTGGTCGCGGCACGCCTCGCCGCCGACGTTTGCGACGTACCGACCGTGCTGATTGCGCGGACCGATGCCGAGTCGGCGAACCTGCTGACCTCCGACATCGACGAGCGCGACGCGCCGTTCATCGAATCGCGCGAACGCACCAGCGAGGGCTTCTTCCGGGTCAAGGCAAGTCTCGGGCAGGCGATCGCGCGCGGCCTGGCCTATGCACCGTTCGCGGACATGATCTGGTGCGAGACGGGACACCCCGACCTCGAGGAGGCAAGAACCTTCGCCGAGGCCATCCATCGCCAGTTCCCGGGCAAGCTGCTTTCGTACAACTGCTCGCCGTCCTTCAACTGGAAGAAGAAGCTCGACGACGCGACCATCGCGAAGTTCCAGCGCGAGCTTGGGGCCATGGGCTACAAGTTCCAGTTCATCACGCTCGCGGGTTTCCACGCGCTCAACTATTCGATGTTCCAGCTCGCCAGGGGCTATCGCGATAGCCAGATGTCGGCATACGTGAAGCTGCAGCAGGAGGAGTTCGCCGCGGAGTCGAGCGGCTACACGGCGACCAAGCACCAGCGCGAAGTCGGCGCCGGCTACTTCGATGAAGTCACGCAGGCGGTCAGCGGAGGGCGGTCTTCGGTGACGGCAATGACCGGGTCGACTGAAGAAGCACAATTCAAGAAGGCGAACAGCTAGCAGCGAACAGGGTACAGCCAGAGGCGCGCCACCTCGCGGTGGCGCGCCTCGGAGCCGCCTCTTTCGCCAGCCGCGCGGCGCAACGCGCCCGGCGCTTCTGGCCGTGCGCTGCAAGCTGCCCGCTGTTCGCTTCTTTCTGGCTGCAATCCGTTCGCTACTCGCTGTTCGCCGGCAAAGTCCTGATAACATCCCGTGATGCGTTACGACCACATCACGGTGCCGGCCGACGGTGCGCCGATTTCCATCAATCCCGATGCGACGATCAACGTGCCGGAGCACCCGATCATCGCCTTCATCGAGGGCGACGGCATCGGCATCGACGTCACGCCCGCGATGCTCGCGGTGGTCGATGCCGCGGTGGAGAAAGCCTACCGCGGCAAACGCCACATCGCGTGGATGGAGATCTACGCGGGCGAGAAGGCGAACCGCATCTACGACAGCTGGTTTCCCGAAGAGACCCTGCACGCGCTGCGCGAGTTCGTCGTGTCGATCAAGGGACCGCTCACCACGCCGGTAGGCGGCGGCATCCGTTCGCTGAACGTGGCGATGCGCCAGAACCTCGATCTGTACGCGTGCGTGCGTCCGATCCGCTATTTCCCGGGTGTCGCGAGCCCGATGCAGGACGCGAGCCTCACCGACATGGTGGTCTTCCGCGAGAATACGGAAGATATCTACGCCGGCATCGAGTACCCGGCAGGTTCGCAGGAAGTGCAGAAGCTGATCCACTACCTGCAGACCGAGCTGCATGCGACCGGCATACGTTTTCCCGCGAGCTCCGGGATCGGCATCAAGCCGGTGTCCAAGGAGGGCAGCCAGCGCCTGGTGCGCAAGGCGATCCAGTATGCGGTGGAGAACGATCGCGTCTCGGTGACCCTGGTGCACAAGGGCAACATCATGAAGTACACCGAGGGGGCGTTTCGCAACTGGGGCTACCAGTTGGCGAAGGACGAGTTCGGTGCGGCAGAGATCGGCGATGGTCCGTGGCTCAGATTCAGGAACCCGCTCACCGGCACCGATATCGTCGTCAAGGACGTCATTGCCGACAACTTCCTGCAGCAGGTGCTGCTGCGGC
Source organism: uncultured Pseudomonadota bacterium (assembly GCA_902826575.1). Taxonomy (GTDB): domain Bacteria; phylum Pseudomonadota; class Gammaproteobacteria; order Steroidobacterales; family Steroidobacteraceae; genus CADEFQ01. The sequence continues at coordinate 21,048 of CADEFJ010000015.1, forward strand.
CGGAGGAATACGACGTCATCGCTACCCTCAACCTGAATGGTGACTACATCTCGGACGCGCTCGCCGCACAGGTCGGTGGCATCGGCATCGCTCCCGGCGCCAACATCGGTGACGGCCTGGCGGTATTCGAGGCGACGCACGGCACCGCCCCGGGCTTTGCCGGCAAGGACCGGGTCAATCCGGGCTCGCTGATCCTCTCGGCGGAAATGATGCTGCGCTACCTCAAGTGGACCGAGGCGGCGGATCTCATCGTCAAGGGGGTCGCCAACACCATTGCCGCCAAGGAGCTCACTTATGATCTCGCCCGGCTGCGCGAGGCGATTCGCGCCCCGAAGCACGATCTCGCCGCGCGCCGCAACGTCGAGGAGGACATCCAGCGGCTGATTCCGGGCGCTAAACTGATGAGCTGCTCGGGCTTTGCGCAGGCGGTCATTGGTCACATGGACGACTGAGCGCGGCCGTGCGTGACACAGCGGCGTGTTTCGATGCCCGGTGCGGCCGCTGCCCGCGACTCGTCGCCTATCGCAACGAATCGAAGTACCGCTATCCGGAGTACTTCAGCGCGCCGGTGCCGGCCTTTGGTGCCGACGATCCGCAACTGCTGATCGTCGGTCTCGCGCCCGGACTGCACGGGGCGAATCGCACCGGCAGACCCTTCACCGGCGACCACGCCGGCATTCTCCTTTACGACACGCTGCATGCGCTCGGCCTGGGTTCCCGCTCGCAATCGCTGGCGGCGGACGATCCACTGCGCCTCAGCGGCGTGCGCATCACCAATGCGGTGAAATGCGTGCCGCCCGAGAACAAGCCGACACCCGCGGAATCGCGCAACTGCCTCGCGTTCCTGGACGCGGAGCTCAAGGCACTCGGGAACGTGCGCGCCGTGCTCGCGCTGGGACGCATCGCGCACGATGCCGTGCTCGCCGCAGTGGGCGCGAAGCGAGCGGCTTTCGTGTTCGCACACGGCGCCGAACATCAGTTGCCGGATGGGCGCTGGCTGGTCGATTCCTATCACTGCAGCCGCTACAACACCCAGACCCGGCGTCTCACTCCGGAGATGTTCCGCAGTGTCATGCAGCGCGCCGCGACCCACGCAGGGCTGTCGCCGGACCGGACATGAGCGCCCCGTTCGACGCCCGGGCCTTCGCCGCGACCCTGCCGCGGCGCCCGGGTGTCTATCGCATGTACGGCGCGGACGGCGAACTGCTGTATGTCGGCAAGGCGCAGCGCCTGCGGGACCGCGTATCGAGCTACTTCGGCCCGCGCGTGCTGGCACCGAAGGTTGCGGCGCTCGTCGGACAAGTCGCGCGCGTCGAAGTCACCGTGACCAATTCGGAGACCGAGGCGCTGCTGCTCGAGTACAACCTGATCAAGGAACACCGGCCGCGCTACAACGTGCTGCTGCGTGACGACAAGAGCTTCCCGTTCATCCTGCTGCGCACGAACCACGACTACCCGCGCTTCATGTTCTATCGCGGGCCGCGGCATCGCGATGGCCGCTATTTCGGGCCATTCCCGAGCGCGGCGGCGGTCAGCCAGACCCTCGCGCAGATCCAGAAGCTCTTCCGGATCCGCAACTGCCGCGATACCTTCTTTGCGCATCGCAGCCGTCCGTGCCTGCAATACCAGATCGGGCGCTGCACTGCGCCGTGTGTCGGCTTCATCACGCGCGAGGATTACGCGCGCGATGTAGCCGCAGCCGTCGACCTGCTCGACGGACGGGCCGGCGAGGTGGAGCGCCAGCTCACGGCGCGCATGGAGGCGGCCGCCGCGACGCTTGATTTCGAGCAGGCGGCGCAGATCCGCGATCAGCTCGCGGCCGTGCGCGAACTGCAGTCGCAGCAGGTCGTCACGGCCGGCAGCGATCGGGATACCGATGTGTTCGCGATCATCGGCGAGCCGACCGAGTTTGCGGTGAGCACCATGCTGGTGCGCGGTGGGCGCAACCTCGGCACCTCGACCGCCTTCCCGGGCGCAGGCCTTGCCGAACCGGAGGAGGCGCTGTCGTCGTTCCTGATGCAGTACTACGCCGCCACCGAACCGCCGCGGGAGGTATACGTCAACCTCGACCTCCCCGACGCCGCGGCGCTGCGCACCGCGCTCGGCGAGCGTGCATCACGGCGGGTCGAGGTGAGCTGCCCCTCGCGGGGACTGGCTGCGCGCTGGGTTGCGCTCACTGTCGAGAATGCGACCCAGGCGCTGCGGATGCGACGCGCGCAGGGCGAGGGCGTCGCCGAAATGCGCGCCGCGCTGGCCGCAGCGCTCGACCTGCCGTCGCCGCCGGTGCGCATGGAGTGCTTCGACATCAGCCACACGGGCGGCGAGGGCACGGTGGCGTCGTGCGTCGTTTTCGGTCCCGACGGCCCACTGAAGAAGGAATACCGCCGCTTCAACATCACTGGCGTTGCGCCCGGCGATGACTACGGCGCGCTGCGCCAGGCGCTTGCACGTCGCTATGCGCGAGTGCGCGGCGGCGAGATCCCGGCTCCGGATGTCCTGTTCATCGACGGTGGGCGCGGACAGATCGGCGAAGTGCGCGATGTGCTCGCGGAGTTGGGTTTTGCCGACCTGACGCTGGTGGGCGTCGCCAAGGGTGCGGATCGCCGTCCCGGGCAGGAACGCCTGTTCGTGTACGGCGAGGACTCGCCGCGCGTGCTCGATCCGGCCTCGCCGGCGCTGCGCCTGATCCAGCGCATCCGCGACGAGGCGCATCGCTTCGCAATAACCGGGCACCGCAAGCGCCGCGCCCGGCGCTACAACGAATCGGTGCTCGAAGCCGTTCCGGGCCTCGGACCGGCGCGGCGGCGCGAGCTGCTCAAGCACTTCGGCGGCCTGCAGGGCGTGCTGAAGGCGGGGGTCGCGGACCTCGAGCGCGCGCCCGGCATGGGTCCCGCGCTCGCGCAAACTCTATATGATCACCTGCACCCGGGTGCATGATGATCTGGAACCTGCCGAATACACTGACTTGGCTGCGCATCTTCGCGATACCGCTCGTGGTCGCGCTGTATTACCTGCCGTTCCGGTGGTCGGATCCGGCTGCCGGCCTCCTGTTCGCGATCGCCGGCATCACCGACTCGCTCGACGGCTATTTCGCGCGCAGGTACGGCCAGACCTCGAAGCTCGGCGCCTTCCTCGATCCGGTCGCCGACAAGCTGATCGTCGCTGTCGCGCTGGTGCTGATCGTCAGCAAGGACCCGCGCTGGTTCATCGTGATCATTGCGAGCGTGATCATCGGGCGCGAGATCGCGATTTCAGCGCTGCGTGAGTGGATGGCCGAGATCGGCCAGCGCAAGAAGGTCGCCGTCTCGCGCATCGGCAAATACAAGACGATCGTGCAGATCACCGGCCTGTCGATGATGCTGTTTCGCTGGGATCTGTTCGGGATCCCCGTTTACAACCTGGGCCTCGTGCTCACGGTCATCGCCGCCGCGCTGACCTTGTGGTCGATGGTGAGCTACCTCCGGGCTGCCTGGCCCGAGATGCGCTCGGCATGACCCGCTGGCGCGTAAGTCCTTGACTTGATGAACGGCCCCTCTACAATTCCGCCCCTCACGACGCAGCGGGAATAGCTCAGTTGGTAGAGCGCAACCTTGCCAAGGTTGAGGTCGCGAGTTCGAGCCTCGTTTCCCGCTCCAAATCGTTCCTGGGACCGCCGGCTAGGTGGCAGAGTGGTCATGCAGCGGCCTGCAAAGCCGTGTACGCCGGTTCGATTCCGACCCTAGCCTCCACAAGTGCGCCGTCGCGCGCCATGCGCCACGCTAAGGTCACGCTCGCTTTGCTGGTCGCTCGCCCCGGTGGCGAAATCGGTAGACGCTACGGACTTAAAATCCGTTGACCGCGAGGTCGTGCCGGTTCGAGTCCGGCCTGGGGCACCAGTAAACATGAAGAAAAGCTTCTAATAAATTGTTTTTTAATGGTTTTGTTCAGGATGAATGACACGAGCGACAAGGGAAGGCTGCTCGAGCAATTACGCATCGATCGCAACGAGGACGAGAGCCCCGAGCGGTTGCCATGGATCGCAGCGGGCGCGTTGGCCTTGCTCGTGCTCATCGGGGCGGCCTTCTGGTGGTGGCGCGGATCGGGCACGGTTTTCGAGGTGCAGCTGTCGACGGCGGCACTGCCGATGGCAGCCGGTTCGCGGGCCACGGCGGTGCTGCAGGCTACCGGCTACGTGACCGCGCGTCGCCAGGCCACGGTGTCGGCGCAGATCACCGGCAAGCTCACCGAGGTGCTGATCGAGGAGGGCGAGAGTGTCCAGGCCGGGCAAGTGCTGGCGCGCCTCGAGAACAGCTCGCAGCGCGCCCAGCTTGCCGAGGCGCGGGCGCAGCTCGCCGCGACCCGCGCGCGCGTCGGCCAGTACACGAGTGAGCTCGAGCAGGCGCGACGCGATCTCGTACGCCAGCAGGACCTGCTCGCGCGCCGTCTCGTGGCGGAGCAGGCGGTCGAGGCTGCGCGCACGCAGGTCGAATCGCTGACCGCGCAACTCGCCGCCCAACGGGAGACCGTGCACCTTGCCCAGGCGCAGACGCACAGCGCACAGGTGCAGCTCGACTACACGACGGTGCGCGCGCCCTTCGCGGGCGTCGTCATCGCCAAGGCCGCGCAGGTCGGCGAGATCGTTTCACCGTTGTCGGCGGGCGGGGGCTTCACACGCACCGGTATCGGCACGCTGGTCGACATGGATTCGCTCGAGGTCGAAGTGGACGTCAACGAGTCCTACCTCAATCGCGTCGTGCCGGGCGGCCCGGCCGAGGCGCTGCTCGACGCCTACCAGGACTGGACGATACCCGCCCATGTCATCGCGATCATTCCCACCGCCGATCGCGGCAAGGCGACAGTGCGGGTCCGAATCGGACTCGACGAGAAGGATCCGCGCATCCTGCCCGACATGGGCGCCCGCGTGTCGTTCCGGGCGGGCGTGGATGCCGGGGGCAGCCCGCCGGCCGTGGCAGGCGTGCTGGTGCCCGCGAGCGCTGTCGTGCAACGCAATGCCGCGAGCGTCGTCTTCGTTGCCGACGGCGCGCGCGCGCGGGCGCAGCCTGTCACGGTGGGACAGAGATTCGGCGATCTGACGCAGGTCGAGGGACTCGCCGCAGGCGCCCGCATTGTGCGTGCGCCGGACGCGAGAATGAGCGACGGTGCAAGCATCAGGGAGGAGGGCGCATGAGTGGATTGGTGGAAATCCGCGATGTGAGCAAGCGCTATGTGCGCGGTCGGCAGACGGTCGAGGTGCTGCACCACATCTCGCTCGACATCCAGCAGGGCGACTTTCTTGCGCTGATGGGTCCCTCGGGCTCCGGCAAGACGACGCTCCTCAACCTGATCGGCGGACTCGATGCGCCGACCAGCGGCAGCATCACCGTCGGCGGCCAGCGCATCGATACGCTGGGCGGCAACGCGCTGGCGAAGTGGCGCGCCGCGCACGTCGGCTTCATCTTCCAGTTCTACAATCTGCTGCCGATGCTCACGGCGCAGAAGAACGTGGAAGTGCCGCTGCTGCTGACGAAGCTGTCGGCCGCACAACGCCGGCAGAATGCGAAGATCGCGCTGCAACTCGTCGATCTGGCCGATCGGGGCACGCACAAGCCGAGTGAGTTGTCGGGCGGCCAGCAGCAGCGCGTCGCGATCGCGCGAGCCATCATCTCCGATCCGACACTGCTCGTGTGCGACGAGCCCACCGGCGACCTCGACCGCCAGTCCGCCGAAGAAGTGCTGATGCTGCTTCAATTGCTCAATCGCGAGCACGGCAAGACGATCATCATGGTCACCCACGATCCCAGGGCGGCGAGCCACGCCACGCATACCTTGCACCTCGAGAAGGGGACGCTCGCGGAAGCGTCGGTCGCGGCATGAAGTACCTGCATCTCGTCTGGGCGGCACTGATGCGGCGCAAGTCCCGCACCGTCCTCACCATCCTTTCCGTGCTCGCCGCCTTCCTGCTCTACGGGCTGCTCGACGCCGTGCGTGTGGCCTTCAATTCCGGCGGAACGATCGCCGGCGTCGACCGGGTGGTGGTGTCATCGAAGTACTCGATCATCCAGAGCCTGCCGGAGAGCCTGGTGGCCCGCGTCGCGGCAACGCCGGGAGTGCGCAAGGTCACCTGGGCGAACTGGTTCGGCGGTTATTACCAGCAACCGCGCAACCAGCTGATCAATTTCGCGATCGGTGCGGATTACTTCGACGTCTATCCGGATTACGGCGTGACCCCCGCGATGGCCGATGCGCTGGCGCGCACGCGCACCGGCGTGCTCGTCGGCAAGACGCTCGCCGACCGCTTCGGCTGGAAGGTCGGCGACAAACTGCCGGTCATGGGATCGATCTTTCCGGACAAGGCCACTGGCGAGACGACCTGGATCTTCGACATCGTCGGCATCTACGAGGCGCCCGACGCGGCCTCGCGCGCGCTCGAGCAGCAGGTGCTGCTCAACTGGAAGTACTTCGACGAGGCAAATGCCTATGGCAGCGGGCAGGTGGGCTGGCTGGTCGTTCAGGTGTCCGATCCGCAGCGCTCCGCGGCGGTCGCCGCGGCCATCGATGCGCTCTCGGCGAATTCGGATCACGAGACCAAGACGCAGACCGAGCAGGAATTCAACCTGTCGTTCGCGCGCCAGATGGGCGACATCGGCCTGATCGTCACCGCCATCATCGGCGCGGTGTTCTTCACGCTGATGCTGCTCACCGGCAACACGATGGCGCAGGCCGTGCGCGAGCGCATACCGGAACTCGCCACGCTCAAGACACTCGGCTTCACCGATCGCAGCGTGCTGGCGCTCGTCTTCCTCGAATCGCTGCTGCTGATCCTGATCGGCGGCGTGCTTGGCATGGCACTCGCCGCGGCGTTGCTGCCGGTCGTCAGCGCAGCCAGCGGCGGCATGCTGCTGCTGCCGCCGATCAGCGCCGCATCGTGGGCCATCGGCATTGCACTGATGATCGCGATCGGCGCGATCGTCGGGGTGTTGCCGGCACTGCGGGCGATGCGGCTGCGCATCGTCGACGCGCTGGCGGGACGCTGAGGGCAGCGCCATGACCCTCATCGGGAAGTTGCTGCGCGCCGTGGTGCTGCTCGTCGGGATCGCGGTGTCGATTGCGCTGTGGATCGTGTTGCCGGCCGCGGCACTGGTGGGTGGTGGACTGCTCCTCGCGGCGTGGCTGGCGCTCACGCGCGTCGGGCGCCAGAGCATGGCAGTGACCTGGATCGGCGTCTCGACGCTGCCGCAGCGCCTCGGCGCCTCTTCGGTGATCATTATCGGCATCGCCGGCGTCGTCGCGGTTCTGGTGGCATTGCTCGCACTGGCGCGCGGGCTGCAGGAAACCCTGCGCGGCACCGGCAACGCCGACACCGCGATCGTGCTGCGCGGTGGGGCGAGTGCCGAGCTCGACTCGGGCCTGTCGCGCGAGGCCGCCACACTGATCCTGCAAGCCCCCGGCGTGGCACGCGACGCGAGTGGCCAGCCACTCGGAACGGCCGAGGTCGTCGTGGTCGTCAACCTGCCGAAGAAATCGAACGAATCCGAAGCCAATGTCGAGGTGCGCGGCGTCGGCGCCCAGGCGTGGGCCGTGCGGCCGAACATGCGGATCGTCGAGGGTCGCCGCTTCGAGCCCGGGCTGCGCGAATTGATCGTCGGAGCGGGAGCGCGCCAGCAGTTCACGGGCCTGGAACCGGGCAGCACCATCTCCCTGAACGGCCAGCAGTGGCAGATCGTCGGGATCTTCGCGACAGGCGACGCGCATGAATCGCAACTGGTAGGTGATGCCGAAACCGTCGCGACGACCTATCGGCGGGGCGGCTTCCAGTCGGTGACGGTGCGCCTTGCGTCGCCGCAGGCCTTCGACCAGCTGAAGGCTGCGCTCGGCAGCGACCCGCGCCTCAAGGTCGACGTGCGCACCACGCGCGCGTACTACACGTCGCAATCGCAGGGCCTGAGCAAGGTGATTCGCATCGTCGGCATCGTGATTGCGACGATCATGGCGATCGGCGCGGTCTTCGGCGCCCTCAATACGATGTACGCGGCGATCAGCGCGCGCGCGCGCGAGGTGGCGACGTTGCGCGCGATCGGCTTTGGCTCGACACCGGTACTCGTGGCGGTCGTGCTCGAGGCGATGCTGCTCGCCTTGCTGGGCGGTGTCCTCGGAGCGGTCATCGCCTGGGCGTTGTTCAATGGCTACACCGTCTCCACGTTGGGCGCGAATTTCAGCCAGGTCGTGTTCCGCTTCGATGTCTCGCCCGTGCTGCTCGGCACCGGCGTGCGCTGGGCGCTCGCGATCGGCCTGGTCGGCGGGCTGCTGCCGGCCGTGCGCGCGGCGCGGCTGCCAGTCACGGCCGCACTGCGCGAATCGTGACCGGCCGTGGGCGGGCCCCGGGATGTTAGACTGCCCGCATGTCCGCGCATCGGCTCACGGGCGATACCCTGCATGTTTTCCGCGGCGAGCGCCACGTCTTGCGTGGCCTGTCGTTCGCGGCCGAAAGTGGTCAATACCTCGAAGTGAGCGGCGCCAATGGCGCCGGCAAGACGAGCCTGCTGCGCACGATCGTCGGCCTGGTGCAGGCCGAATCGGGCAGCGTCGAGTGGAACGGACGCAACATCCATGCCGATTCACGCGCCTACCACGCCCAGCTCGCGTGGCTCGGCCATGATTCGCCGCTCAAGGGCGACTTGAGCGCGATCGAGAACCTGCATTACGGCACCGGCATACGCCGCCCCGTCGATGCGGCGGCCATCGATCTTGCGCTCGAGGAAGTGGACGCGAGCCGGTTCGCCGATCGGCCCGTGCGCACGCTGTCGGCGGGCCAGCGCCGCCGCGTCGCGCTTGCCGGCGTACTGCTGGCGGCAGCGCCGCTGTGGGTACTCGACGAACCGGCGACCCACCTCGACGCGGCGGGGCATGCCCTCGTGGGTCACCTGGTCGAGCGCCGGATCGAAACGGGTGGCATCGTCATCGCCGCGGTACATGCGCCGTTGCCCGTCCAGGAGGCGCACACACGGCGCCTCGGCCTGTCGACGAAATGACCGGTGCCTGGTCGGCCGCGCGGCTGGTCGTGGAGCGAGACCTGCGTCTCGCTTTTCGCAACCGGGCGCAACTTCTGCACCCGCTGCTGTTCTTTGCCATCGTGACGACGTTGTTTCCGCTGGCCTTGTCGCCCGAGGCGTCGCGCCTGCGCGACGTCGCGCCCGGTGTCCTGTGGGTGGCGGCGCTGCTATCCTCGCTGCTCGCGATCGAGTTCCTGTTTCGCGACGATGCGCAGGACGGCACGCTCGAGCAGTACGCCTTGTCGGGGCAGTCGCTGACCTGGCTGTTGTTCGCCAAGACTGTGTCGCACTGGCTGCTCGCGGGCCTGCCGCTCGCGTTGATGAGCCCGGTCGCGGCCTACGGACTCGGTGTCCCGACCAGCGCGGTGCCCGGCATCGTCGCGTCGGTCGCGCTCGGTACGGTTGCCTTGAGCCTGCTGGGCGCAGTGACTGCGGGCCTCACGATCGGCATCAGGCGGGGAGGCGCGCTGCTGTCGTTGCTGACTTTGCCGCTCGCGGTGCCATTGTTGATTTTCGGCGCGCAAGCCACGGCGCGCGCGATTGCGGGATCGGGCATCGCCGGACCGATGTATTTTCTGGCCGCGTTCACCGTGCTTGGCATCACGCTCGCACCGCTTGCAGCGGCGGCAGCGGTACGCATCAGCCTGGAGTAGAGATGGACTGGACCTGGTTTCACCGCTTCGGCTCACCGCCCCACCTGTACCGCATCGCGGGCCGCCTGATGCCCTGGTTCGCGTGGCCGACGGCAATACTGATTGCGCTCGGCCTCTACGGCGGGCTCGTGCTTGCGCCGCCGGATTACCAGCAGGGAGACGGCTTTCGGATCATCTATGTGCACGCGCCGAGTGCCTGGCTGTCGCTGATGGCGTATACGACCATGGCCCTGGCGGCGGGCGCCGGCCTGATCTGGCGCATGAAGGTGGCGCACGCGCTCGCCGCGAGCTGCGCGCCGATCGGCGCCTGGTTCACCGTTGCAGCGCTCGGCACCGGCATGTTGTGGGGCAAGCCGATGTGGGGCACGTACTGGGTCTGGGACCCGCGGCTCACCTCCGAGCTTGTACTGCTGTTCCTGTACCTCGGATACATGGGGTTGCGCGCCGCCATCGAGGACCCGCAACGCGCCGATCGCGCGAGTGCGGTACTGGCGATCGTCGGCCTGGTGAACGTGCCGATCGTCCACTACTCGGTCGAATGGTGGAACTCGATCCACCAGGCGCCCTCGGTGATGAAGTTCGGCAAGCCGACGATCAGCTGGCCGATGCTGACGCCGCTGCTGATCATGTTCGTGGGGTTTACACTATTGTTCGCGGCCCTGGTGCTGGTGCGTGTGCGCGGCGAAATCCTGCGCCGCGAGCGCCAGTCGCGCTGGGTCGCCGAGGTGGTAGCGTCGTGAGCGATTTCCTGTCAATGGGCGGCTATGCGTCGTCAGTGTGGCCGTCGGTTGTGTTGACCGTCGGCATCATCGTGTGGAACGTGCTCGCCGCGCGCCGTTCATTCAGCGAGGCACACGCCGAGGCACGCCGCCGCGTGGCGATGGAGCAGGCATCGTGACGCCGCGTCGCCGCCGCCTGTTTCTCGTGATCGGCATCCTGGCGGGTGTCGCCATTGCCGGTGTCCTGACACTGCAGGCATTTCGCGAGAATGTGATGTTCTTCTTCGATCCCTCGCAGGTCGCCAAGGGCGAAGCCCCGGCGCATGAACGCTTCCGGCTCGGCGGCATGGTCGAGGAAGGCAGCGTGGTGCGCAGCCCGGGAAGCCTGCAAGTGCAGTTCACCGTGACCGACTTCCAGCAGTCCGTGCCGGTGCACTACACCGGCGTGCTGCCGGACCTGTTTCGCGAAGGGCAGGGTGTCGTCGCGCATGGCCGCCTCGGTGGCGACGGGGTGTTCACCGCCGATGAGGTGCTCGCCAAGCACGACGAGAACTACATGCCGCCCGAGGTATCGCGATCGCTGAAAGCGGTGCACCCCGAAGGCGCGCCGCAGGGCTGATGGAAATGCTTCCCGAACTCGGCCACTTCGCCCTCGTACTTGCGCTGCTGCTTGCAGGGCTGCAGGCGTTCTTCGGTATCGCGGGACCTGCGTTCGGGCGCCAACGCTGGATGTCCGCCGTCATTCCGGCGACCGCGGGCAGCGCCGTCATGGTCGTCACCGCGTTCGCCTGCCTCGTCGCGAGCTTTGTGGGCTTTGACTTCTCCGTCGCCTATGTGGCGCAGAATTCGAACTCCGCGCTGCCACTCATCTACCGGATCGCAGCGGTCTGGGGTGCGCACGAGGGTTCGTTGTTGCTGTGGATCGTGCTGCTCGCGGGGTGGACCATTGCCGTGGCGTTCGGTGCCTCGCGCCTGCCGCAGCATTTTTCGGCGCGCGTGCTCGGCGTTCTCGGCATCGTCAGCTTCGGCTTCCTGCTGTTCACGCTCGCCACCTCGAATCCTTTTCTCAGGCTGATTCCCGCAGCTGTCGACGGCAGCGACCTGAATCCGCTGTTGCAGGATCCGGCGCTCGCATTGCACCCGCCGCTGCTCTACACGGGTTACGTGGGGTTTGCGGTCGCGTTCGCTTTTGCCATCGCCGCCATGCTCGAGGGCAAGCTCGACCAGACCTGGGCGCGCTGGACCCGCCCGTGGACGCTCGCAGCGTGGGCATTCCTTACTGTCGGCATCGCGCTCGGCAGCTGGTGGGCGTACTACGAACTCGGCTGGGGCGGCTACTGGTTCTGGGACCCGGTCGAGAATGCGTCGTTCATGCCGTGGCTGATCGGCACGGCACTGATCCATTCGCTCGCGGTGACCGACAAGCGCGGACTGTTCAAGAGCTGGACCCTGCTGCTGTCGATCATCGCTTTTTCGTTGAGCCTGCTCGGCACGTTCCTTGTGCGTTCGGGCGTACTGGTGTCGGTGCATTCGTTCGCGGCCGACCCGGCGCGCGGCATATTCATCCTGGCATTCCTGGTGATCATGGTGGGTGGGGCGCTGGCGCTCTATGCATGGCGCGCGCCGCTGTTGAAGTCCGATGCGGGATTCGAACTCACTTCGCGCGAGTCATTCCTGCTGTTCAACAACATCCTGCTTGTGATCGCGGCGGCTACCGTTTTCGGCGGCACGCTGGCGCCACTCATTTCCGATACGCTGGGCCTCGGCACATTGTCGGTGGGAACCCAGTACTTCAACCCGACGTTCCTGTTGCCGATGTTGCCGCTGATCGCGCTCGCTTCGGTGGGGATGCACGCGAACTGGAAGCGCGGCAGGCTCGCGGCGCGTGGCAGGCCCCTTATCGCGACCGGACTGATTGCACTCGCAGTGGCGCTTGCGGCCGTGTTCGGTTACTACGGCGGCCGCCCGGGCCTGGCGCTCGCCAGCTTCTTGCTCGGCGCGTGGCTCGTGTTGTCCTCGCTCGTCGACCCGTTCGATCGGCTGCGACGGCGGCTGTCGATGCCCCGAGCGATCGTCGGCATGACCCTCGCGCACATGGCGCTCGGCGTGTTCGTGATTTCGGTTACGGCGGTGGAAACCTACACGACCGAACGTGACGTGGCGGTCGCGCAGGGCGAGAGCGTCGAGGTGGGCGGCTATACCTTCCGCTTCGATGGCATCGACGATATCCACGGTCCCAATTACGACGGCGTGCACGCCATCGTGCAGGTCTCGCGCGATGGCAAGCCCCTTGCGACGCTGCATCCCGAGAAGCGGCGGTACTTCGTGCAGCAATCGGTGATGACCGAAGCCGGCATCGAGTCGCAGCCCGGGCGCGACCTGTTCGTCGCCCTGGGCGAGGACCTTGGTGCGGGGCGCTGGAGCCTGCGCATCCAGGTGCGCCCGCTGATCAACTACGTGTGGCTCGCAGCGCTGCTGATGGCGCTGGGAGGCTCCATTGCGGCGAGCGATCGACGCTATCGGACCGCGCGAGCGCCGGCCACGGAGCCTGTCGGAGCGGGGCAGGGCAGTACCGCGTGAATCGTTTCCTGCTGCCGCTTGCGGCCTTCGTGCTGCTCGCGATCGTACTGGGCGTGGGCATCAGGAACTCCGACACGAAGGGCGTCGTAGCCTCGCCGCTGGTCGGGCGCCCCGCACCTCAGTTCGTATTGCCGAATCTGCTCGACCCGGACACTCCGTTCGATTCGCGCACCATGGCGGGGCGCTGGTACGCGCTCAATGTGTGGGGTACCTGGTGCATCGAATGCCGTGTCGAGCACGCGGCGCTGGTCGCAGCGAAGGCGGCGGGCCAATTGCCGATCATCGGCCTCAACTGGAAAGACGACCCGACGAGTGCCGTGGCCTGGCTCGCGCAGCTCGGCGATCCGTACGAAGCAACGGCGGTGGATGCCGAAGGGCGCGTCGCGATCGATTATGGCGTCTATGGGGCGCCCGAGACTTTCCTGATCGACCCGCAGGGCATCATCGTGCACAAACACATCGGTCCCTTGTCGGCCGAAATCTGGGAGCGCGACTTCATCGCGCGGGCGGTGTCGAGATGAACGCCAAGGTCGTCGCGCTCGCCCTGCTGGCCGGTGGCCTGTTCGCCGGCGCCCTGCCGGCGATCGACACGACACAGCTGCCCGACCCTGCGTTGCAGGAGCGCTATGAGGCGCTCACGCACGAGCTGCGCTGCATGCAGTGCCAGAACCAGTCGATTGCAGACTCGCCGGTCGGACTCGCGTCGGACCTGCGCCGCGAAGTTGCCGAGCAACTCGTGGCGGGCAAGTCCGATACGCAAGTGCGCGAGTACATGGCCGCGCGTTACGGCGATTTCATCCTGTTCCGGCCGCGCCTGTCGGCGCGCACCGCATGGCTGTGGGCATTGCCGGGCGTGCTGTTGCTGGCGGGAGGCGTGATCGCGTGGCGCGTCGTACGCCAGCGCGCGAGGCTGGCCGCCAACGATCCCGATTTCAACGCAGACGATTCGGAGCGCTGATGCTGCTGTTCCTGACACTTGCGGCCTCGCTCGTCCTGCTCGCTATCCTCGTGGTCGCGGTGCCGCTGCTGCGTGGACCGGGGCCGGCGCCCTGGGCCGCTCTCGGCAGCATTGCGGTACTGCTGCTGGGCAGCACGGCGCTGTACGCCACCTGGAGCAATTGGAACTGGCCCGAGGCGTCGGCAAGCGAAGCGAGCGGCAGCGTCTCGACCCTCGCGCGCCGACTGGCAAGACAGCCCGATGATCTCGATGGATGGCTGCAGCTTGGCGGCTCGTACAGCGCCATCCAGCAGTATCCGCTCGCGCTGCGCGCGTACGAGCGCGCCGACGCGCTGGCGGGCGGTCGCAGTGTCGAGGCGCTGGTCGGCATGGCCGAGACGCTTGCCGTCATGGACGATTCGCAATTGGTCGGGCGCGCGGGTGACCTGTTCGAGCGCGCACTCGAGCTCGACCCGCAAGCCGGCAAGGCGCTGTTCTTCGGCGCGATCACGGCGATGCGTCGCGGCGAGCTGCCGAAGTCGCGCGAGCGATTCGCCAGGTTGCTGACACTCGATCCGCCGCAGGCCGTTCGCCCGCTGATCGAACAGCAGATCGCCGCACTCGATAACGCCATCGGCGGCGCAGGACCCGCCGGGGGAACGGGCGAGAGCGCCCCGGCAACCACGCAAGCAAGTGTGCGCGTCACCGTGTCCGCGCCAACCGACGTCGCGAACGGCGCCACGGCGGGGACACCCCTGTTCGTCTTCGTGCGCGATCCGGACACGCCAGGCCCGCCGCTCGCCGTCAAGCGTGTCGCGGCGAAGTTTCCGCTCGCGCTCGAACTGACCGCGGCGGATGCGATGATGCCGAGCCGCGCCATCACTGCCGGCAAGCGTGTGCTCGTCGTGGCCCGCATCTCGCGCACCGGGCAGCCAGAGGCCGCGAGCGGCGATCCGTATGGTGAAGTCAGCTATGATGTTGGCAAGGATGGCGTGCGGGAGATCGTGATCGATCGCGTGACGCCCTGACAGGCCGGATGCCCTCCATGGCTGCGAGCGTCACACACCATTTCAAGAGTCCGCCGGGAATCTGGGGCAGCTATGCGCGCATAGTGGCCGGCCGCAAGCCGCGCGCCATGCCTGCCGGCGCCACCGTGCCGCGCATGGAGGCCCACCTGGTGCCGACACGCATCGATCCCGATCACCTGCGGCGCTACGCGGCGATCTGCGGCGTGCCACGCACGGATGTCGTGCCGATCGCCTTTCCGCACATGCTCGCGAGCGGCATGCATCTCGCCATGCTCTCATCGCGCGCGTTTCCGGTAAGCGCGATGGGCCTCGTGCACCTGCGAAACCGCATCGTGCGCCTGCGCGCACAGGACCCGGCGCAGCCCATGGCGCTGCGCACCTGGCTCGAGGGCCATCGCGATACCGAACTCGGCCAGGAGTTCGAGCTCGAAACCGAAGGTACGGTGGCGGGCGAGCCGATCTGGCGGGAGACCTGCTCGTTCCTCGCGCGGGGAGAGCGACCACCGCGGGCGCGTGTGCTGGCCGCCGAGCGTGCGCGGGAACGGGAGCGCGAGCGCGCGGCGGCCGTCGGCAGCGAGCCTTTGCACACCCTTCACTTCGCAGCACCCGCGGGCCTTGGCCGACGCTACGCGGTCGTGTCCGGCGACTACAACCCGATCCACCTCTACGATCTCGCGGCGAAGCCGTTCGGATTTCGCAAGGCCATCACGCACGGCATGTGGTCGTTGGCGCGCTGCGCGGCCGAGGCCGGCGAGGCGGACGTGACAGGGCCCGCAACTCTCGATGTCACGTTCAAGGCGCCCGTGTTCATGCCGGCCGAGCTGGTGTTCGAGAGCCGCGCGGGGCAGGGCAGCGTGCTGTTCACGATGAAGGATGCCACCAGCGACAAGCCCTACCTGACCGGCGAACTGCGGGCAACTACTGCATGACCTCCGCCCCCGTGGGGGCGCTCGCAATGCGTGGCCTCGTCGCCCGCGGTGAAGAGCGCGCGCTCCTCTCGGCCGCCGGCGCGTATTTCTGCCTGTTATGCGGTTACTACATGCTGCGTTCGCTGCGCGAGGCGATGGCGCTCACCGCAGGCCGCGAGTGGATCCCGGCGCTGTTCACAGTCGCGTTCGCCGTGCAACTCGCGATCCTGCCGCTGTACTGGTGGATCGTCGGTCGAACGCCGCGCCGGCGCCTGTTGCTCGCGGTCTACTTGCCCGTGATCGCGCTGTTCGTCGCGATCGCCATCGGCATCGCGACGACCGGCACACACGCCTGGTTGGCAGGGGCGTACTTCGTTGCAGTCTCGTCCGTGAACCTGTTCGTGGTGTCGGTGTTCTGGAGCATCATGGCCGATCGCTGGTCACCGCACGCCTCCGAGCGGCTGTTCGGCTTCATTGCCGGCGGCGGCAGCCTAGGCGCACTTGCCGGACCACTCATCAACGCAACGTTCGCCGCAAGCCTCGGCGTGCCACTCATCATTGGCGCGGCCTGCCTGTTGTTGCTATGCGCCGTGCTGTGTGGCCATCTCGCACAGTCATCGCACGAGCGCGGGATTGCGAGCGTGAATGCCGTGCCAACCGGGGCCGCTGTCGGGGGCCGGGCCGTGGAAGATCTCCTGCGGCTTGTCCGCTCACCATACCTGCTCGCGATTGCGGGACTGATCGTCGTCGGCCAGGTCATCGGCGCGTTCATGTACAACGAGCAGGCACGCATGGTCGAACCCGCATTCGAGGGGCTTGCGGAGCGCATCGTCCTGTTCGCCCGCCTCGACTTCGCCGTGAACGTACTCGCGCTCGCGTTCCAGGCCGTGGTGGTCGGCTGGCTCACGATCCGCGGCGGCCTGCGGATATCGCTGTCGGCGATGCCGCTGGTGGCTGGACTCTCGTTCGTGGCGCTCGCCGTGTCGCCCACGCTCGCGGTGCTGCTGGTCACCCTGGTCGTGCGGCGTGCCGCGGACTATGGCCTTGGCAAGCCGACGCGTGAGATGCTGTTCACCGTCCTGCATCCCGAGAGCAAGTTCAAGAGCAAGAGCCTGATTGACACGGTGCTGCAGCGAGGCGCCGACACCCTCGGCAACTGGCTCTACGTATTGCTCGCCGGTCTCGGGCTCGGCCTTGCGGGAATCTCCACCCTGTGCGCCGTCCTGTGCTTTGCGCTGATCGCCGTGACCTGGCGGCTCGGCACGGGTTTCTCGAAGCGTTCATGAGCCCGACGCCCGCAGGACGCATTGGTGCGGATGGCCGCGTGCACGTCGACTATCGTGCCATCGTGACCTTCGCTGCACCGCTGATGGCGACCAACGCGATCCAGGCCGTGCTCAACCTCACCGATACGTGGTTCATCGGGCGCCTTTCGACCGACGCGCTGGCTGGCATGAGCGCGATCTACTGGGTCATGAGTTGCGTGATCCTGGTGCTCGGCGGCGTGAGCTTCGCAGTGCAGACGTTCGTCGCACAGGCCGTGGGTTCGCGGCGGCGCGCGCGCGCTTCGCAAGCCGCGTGGTCGGGCCTGTGGGCATCGGCATCCACGCTTCCCGTGTTCATCGTGCTCGCCTGGCTGGGCCCGCGCCTGCTCGCGCTGTTCAGTCTCGATCCCGAGATCGAGCGGCTCGCGATCGAGTACTGGCAACCCCGCATGCTGGGGGCGGCATTGGGCCTCGCCACCTGGTCCATCGCCGGTTTCTTCACCGGCATCAGCGCGAGCCGCACGACCTTCGCGATTGCGGGCGTCACCATGCTCGCCAATGTGCCCGCCAACCAGTTCTTCATGTTCGAGCTCGACATGGGCATGGCCGGCGCGGCATGGGGCACGAACGCAGCACAGGCGATCGGCCTCGCCCTTGGGCTCGCCATCATCCTCTCGCCGCGCTATGCCGAGGCCTTTCGTTCGCGCCTCACATGGCGTCCCTCGCGCGGGCAGATCGTCCGCCAGCTGCGGATCGGATTGCCGGTCGGCGTCATGTTCGGCGCCGACGTGCTCGGCGTCGCGCTCTTCCAACTGATGGTGGTGCAGACGGGCAGCAGTTCCGCGGCAGCGACGCAGATCGTATTCATGTTGACCTCGCTGGCTTACATGCCGGCGATCGGGCTCGCCGCGGCCGGTACGACCTATGTCGGGGAATCGATCGGCGCCGGCAATCGCGACTGGGCGCGCCGCATCGGCATGACCGTGATCCTGATCTGCAGCGGCTTCATGACTTGCATAGCATTGTTGCTGCTGCTGGGCGGGCAGTGGCTGCTGCCCGTGTTCCTGCCTGGGACCGACAGTGCGGCGCGCGAGGCGCTTGCAGTGGGCCTCGTGATCCTGTGGCCCGCGGCAGCCTACCAGGCTTTCGATGGCCTCTACTTCGGCAGCGCGTCGGCGTTGCGCGGCGCCGGCGATACGCGCGTTCCGGCCATCACGGCGCTCCTCTTGTCGTGGCTGTACTTCGTACCGCTGTCGCACACCCTGGTGTTCGCCCCCGGCGAGGGATGGATCGACGGCCTGCCACAGGCGGGCCTTGGCGCGCTCGGCGGCTGGCTGGCGTTGATGAGCTACGCAATGCTGCCCGGCACCGCGATGCTGCTGCGCTGGCGATCCGGGCGCTGGCGCGCGATTACGCTTTCGCCCGGAAGCTGAGCAATGCGATGAATCCGCCGAGCATGCCGCCCAGGTGCGCGAAGTGCGCCACACCGGGCTGCTGGCCGGTGATGCCGAGCGTCAACTCGAGGATGGCGTACAAGCTGACGAACAGCCACGCCGGCATTGGAATGGGCGGGAAAATCAGCATCAGCTTGTGGCGCGGGAAGAGCACCGCATACACGAGCAACAGGCCGAACACGCCGCCAGATGCGCCGACGGTCGGATACACGGCCCCGCTCAGGGAGGCGACGACGAGCTGCGCGAGGGCCGCGAACACCACGCTCGAGATGTACATGAACAGGTAGCGCCTCGGCCCCCAGTAGCGCTCGAGATGGCTGCCGAACATGTAGACCGCAAACATGTTGAAGAACAGATGCATCAGGCTGCCGTGCAGCAGCGCATAGGTGACGACCTGCCAGGGGCGGAACAGCGGGCCAAACGGCCACAGCGCAAAAGCCATCAACCCCGAGGCCTCGACGCCCTGCAGGAAGTAGACGAGGACTGTGACGATCAGGATGGAACGGGTGACTTGCGGCATGGCACAAGCCTAGAGGATCCTGAAGGCGAGCGCCGCAACGAGCGTCGGCCCGAGGGCCGCGAGCGCCAGCCAGAGCGGATTCACGACGCCATCGGTGAATTGCCCGCGCAGGATCGCAATGCCGGCCGGATTCGGTGCATTGGCGATGATCGTGAGTCCGCCACCCGTCACTGCGCCCGCGACCAGCGCGTACTTGAAGCTGTCCGACAGGCCTTGCACCTGTGAGCCCAGGTAAGTCAGCGCCGCATTGTCGGTGAAGGCGGTCAGGATCGTGGCGCCGATGAAGACCGTGTCGTCGCTCATGCCGAGCAGCAACGGCCCGAGCCACCAGCGCTGCAGGCCACCCAGCACCACGAGGCCTGCAAGAAAGAATGCCACCAGCAGGCCCTCGCGCAGCATGAGCCGATCCTGGTACTGGTGATAGGCGTGCGCGATGCCGAGGAAGAACAGGAACAATCCCATGAACAGCGCGGGATGATGCGCGAACGCGACCACACCGGCCAGGAACAGCAGGTGCACGATCACCAGCCACGGCGGCGAGGCGTCGCCAGGGTCCCTGCCGAACGACGGCCGCAGCTGGCCCAGCTCCCGGCGAAACAGCGCGGTCACCGCGAATGCGTTCGCCAGCGTGGCGATTGCCGCCTTCCAGCCAAAATTCGACAGCATGAACGGTGTGTCCCAGTTCCAAGTCTGGGCCACCATCAGGACGGGCGGTGCGGCAAAGTGGGTCAGCGTACCGCCGATCGAGACATTGACGAACAGCACGCCGAGCGTCGCGTACTTCAGGCGCGTGGACACGCCGGCGGCGAAGATGCGGTCGGCCAGGATCAACGCCGCCATGGTCATTGCCGCGGGTTCGGTGATGAACGAGCCAAGCAACGGCACGACGGCGAGCACGAGGAAATAGAAGCCGAGGCTGCCCGGCAACGGGATCGCGCGCGCCAGCAGCGCGATGACACCCATCGCCGTGCGCACCACCGGGCGGGTTGCCGCGATCACCATGATTACGAACACGAACATCGGTTCGGTGAAGTTGCGCGCATCGATGTACGCCGTCATCGCTTCGGCACCTTCGAGGGCGACCATGACGACGACCATGACCATGGCCCAGAAGCCGAACACGACCTCCACCTCGCTCAGCAGGTGCCAGACACCGGCATGTGCGGGTTGGAGTCGCGCAAGCTGGCCAAACAGCTTCGTCGAGAACGTATGCAGGATTGCGGTGGCGAACAGCACCGCGGCGATCATTTCGACCGGCGTGGGCATCAAGGCGAAAGTCCCGGAGTCCATGCATAATGTTGCCATGAAAGCGCTAGTGAAGGCGAAGGCCGAGCCCGGCATCTGGATACAGGATGTTCCGCAGCCGCAGATCGGGCACAACGACGTGCTGATCCGCATGCGCAAGACCGCGATCTGCGGAACCGACATGCATATCTACAAGTGGGATGACTGGGCACAGCGCACGATCAAAGTGCCGATGGCCGTGGGCCATGAGTACTGCGGCGAGATCGTCGCGATGGGCAGCGAAGTGCGCGGCTTCGACATCGGCGATCGCGTATCGGGCGAAGGCCACATCACCTGCGGCCATTGTCGAAATTGTCGCGCCGGTCGACGCCACCTGTGCCGCAATACCGTCGGTGTGGGCGTGAATCGTCCCGGCGCCTTTGCCGAGTACATGTCGCTGCCGGCCGCCAACGTCTTCAAGCTCTCCGACGCCATCGACGACGACATCGCCTCGATCCTCGATCCGTTCGGCAACGCAACGCACACCGCGCTGTCCTTCGGTGTCGTCGGAGAAGACGTGTTGATCACCGGCGCCGGGCCGATCGGCATCATGGCGGTCGCGATCGCACGCCATGTCGGTGCGCGGCACATCGTCGTCACCGATATCAACGACTACCGGCTCGGACTCGCAGCCCGCATGGGCGCCTCGCGTACCGTCAATGTGACACGCGAATCGCTCGATGCGGCCATGCAGGACCTGCGCATGGAGGAGGGGTTCGACGTCGGGATGGAAATGTCGGGCAATCCGGCCGCGTTCCGCGACATGCTGCGCACGATGCACCACGGGGGCAGCATCGCGATGCTCGGCATCATGCCGGACGGCACGGGCATCGACTGGGACCAGCTGATCTTCAAGGGCCTGATGCTGAAGGGTGTCTACGGACGGGAAATGTTCGAGACCTGGTACAAGATGTCGAGCATGTTGCAGAGCGGCCTCGACATCCGCCCGGTGATCACGCATCGACTGCCGATCGCCGAGTTCCGCGAAGGCTTCGAGATCATGGGTTCGGGCCAATCGGGCAAGGTCATCCTCGACTGGGGATGAGGTCCTCCCACAGGGCACCGTCGCGGAACGCCTTGCGCAGATGCTCGATGAGCACGCGCACTTTGCGCGAGGGGTGGCGCGAGTGGGGATAGATCGCCCAGACGTCCGAGCCGATCGGCCGTAGCGCGGGAGCCGCGTCGAGCAGTGTCCCGGCGCGCAGCGCATCCGCCACGATGAAGCTCGGCAGCACGACGAGGCCCAGGCCTGCGATCGCCGCCTCGCGCATCGCGTCCCCGTTGTTGATGACAATGCGGCACTGGGTCGCCACGGTGCGCGGCGCGTCGCCCTTGCGCGCCGGTTCGAACTGCCAACTCTGGTCGGCCGGCACCAGCGAGTAGCCGATCGTTGCGTGTTGCGCGAGTTCTTCGAGCGTGGTGGGGGTGCCATGTTTCGCGACGTACCCGGGACTGCCGCACACGATGACCCGGCTGCGTGCAAGGCGCTTGGCGACGAGACTGGAATCGGCCAGACGCCCGGAGCGGATACCCAGGTCGTAGCCGCCCGCGAGCAGGTCCACCCGCCGGTCATCGAGGTCGAGCGCAACCGAGAGCTGCGGGTGCTCGCGCAGCAGCGAGAAGAGGGCGGGACCGAGCCAGCGCGCTCCGAAGCTCATCGGCGCCGCGATGCGCAGCAGGCCGGCGAGGGTGCCCTCGTCCTCGCTGATGGCCTCGGCCGCCGCATCGAGCTGGTCGAGCACTGCGCGCGATCGCTGGTAGTAATCCGCCCCGCGATCGGTCGGCGTGACACCCTGTGACGAGCGATGCAGCAGCTTCGCACCGAGGGCGCGCTCGAGGCGCGCAATACGCTCGCTGACGACCGATTTGGCGAGATTGAGCCGCAGGGCGCCCGCACTGACGCTGCCGGCCTCCACCACCGCGAGGTAGGTCTCGATGTCCTCGAGCTTGTACTCCATCGTTCGATTATACCGAACACTGGATTCGGTTGCCGCTGGCTGGAGACGGTATCTGCGCCGGGTACAGTGCAAACCATGAAAACCAGCACACAGACCACAGTTGGGACCCGGGAAGTCGGCCAGCTCGTGCGTGGCCAGCCGACCAGCGACGGTGACGGCGTTCGGCTTACTCGAGTGATCGGCGGGCGCTCGCTCAGTGACCTCGACCCGTTCCTGATGCTCGACGAGTTCGGTTCCGACTCGGCGTCGGACTACATCGGCGGGTTCCCGAGCCATCCGCATCGCGGCTTCGAGACCGTGACCTACATGCTCGAGGGGCGCATGCGCCACCGCGACAACCAGGGCAACGAGGGCCTGCTCGTGCCGGGCAGTGTGCAATGGATGACGGCCGGCCGCGGCATCATCCACTCGGAGATGCCGGAGCAGGAAGAGGGCCGCATGCGCGGCTTCCAGCTCTGGGTCAACCTGCCCGCGAAAGACAAGATGACCGCGCCGCGCTATCAGGACATTGCACCCGAGCGCATTCCGCTGGTTCGTGGCGCTGACGGCAGCGAAGTGCGCGTCATCGCCGGTACCCATACGAATGGCGCCGGCACGGTGACGCAGGGCCCGGTCGAGGGCATCGCCACCGATCCGCTGTATTTCGACGTCGCGTTGCCCAAAGGGGCACACTTCGAACATTCGCTACCCGCAGGCCACAGCGCGTTCATCTACGTCTTCGAAGGGCAGGCGAGCATCGGTGCGCGCGCCGGGCGCGCGGTGCGTGGCGATCTTGCGGTACTGACGGATGGCGAACAGGTCAGCGTCGTGGCTGATGCGGCTCCCGCACGCTTCATCCTCGTCGCGGGCCGGCCGCTGCGCGAGCCGGTCGTCAAGTACGGCCCGTTCGTGATGAACACGCGCGCGCAGATCGTGCAGGCCGTGGATGACTACAGTGCGGGGCGGTTCGTTTGAACTGCCCCCGTCCGGTCGAGGCGAATGAGGCCTTGTCTGACATCAACCACCGAACACATTGGTAAACTTGTCAAAGCGCTGAATCGCGCTGGAGGAACATCGAATGCAATCATTTCTGACCAAGACGCTCGTCGGCGGCAGCTTGTTGGTACTGGGGCTCGCGACTGCGTCGGCGGATCCGGTCACGTACAACGTTGACCCGAACCATACCTATCCGAGTTTCGAGGCCGACCACATGGGTGGGCTGTCCACCTGGCGCGGCAAGTTCAACAAATCGTCGGGCACGATCGTGCTCGATGTCGCCGCGAAGACCGGCACGGTCGAGATCGTCATCGACACCACATCGATCGATTTCGGCCATGACAAGATGAACGAGCACGCGAAGTCGGCGGACATGTTCGACGTCGAGAAGCATCCGACCGCGGTGTACAAGGGCAAGCTGACGGATTTTGACGACGGCAAGCCCGGCAAGGTCGTCGGCACGCTGACCCTCAAGGGCGTGACGAAGCCGCTGACCCTCGAGATCGACGAGTTCCTGTGCAAGCCGCACCCGACAGCGAAGAAGGAAGTCTGCGGCGCCGATGCATCGGCGGAATTCAATCGCGATGACTTCGGAGTCGACTACGGCAAGGCGTTCGGCTTCAAGCAGGAAGTCGAACTCCAGATCCAGGTCGAGGCAATTCGCGCCGACTGACAGACGCCGTGATATCGTGGCCGTCCGATGTGGACTCGGGCGGCCACTTTCTCGCTGGCGACGTTGCTCGTTGCGACGTCCGTCGCTTCCTGCGGGTTTGTCCAGAAGATGCTCCGCACGGGCCCGGACCCCGAGGTGCGCGCCCGACAACTGCAGGAGTTGCAGCTGCGGGTAATGCGCTACGCCGACGAGTACGCCGGCCGCATCCAGGAGCCCATCAGCCGCTTTCAGCAGGAGACCAGCGACGTCGGCGAGCGACTCGCGGCCCAGAACTGGAAGCTGTCCCAATCCACGTCGGCCTACACCATCGCGAGCGGGCCGAGCCCGATGACCAATGCGCTCGACCTGGGCGTGCTTGCGGCCCTGAGCCGCATGGTGCTCGAGGATAGCTGGGTAGGCGAAAAGTACGGCACCCGGGCGGCAGGTGTGCTCGACGCCCACCGTGCGCTGGAGCCACGGGCTTGGGAGCTGCTGGAGGGCGAGCTCACCGCGGATCAGACCGCGAAGCTGCATGAGGTGATTGACGCCTGGCGCA
>CADEFJ010000016.1:0-4370 GCA_902826575.1 uncultured Pseudomonadota bacterium
CGCGCACTTCGGGCCGCCGCAGCGCAGTGACCAGGTTGCGTGTCTCGCGCGCGAGCTGCGCCTGGCCGCTCGTCAGCGACTCGATCTGCGTGCGCAGCGTCGTGAAGGCCTCGCGGCGCTCGCGCTCGAGTGTCTGCACTTCGAGTTCGGTGCGCGCGAGCGCCACGCGGATCGGATCGATCAACTGGTTGAATGCAGCCTCGCGCTCCTTCAGCGCGCCTTGCACGGTGGCGTGTTCACGGCCCAGCGATTCGCGCGCCAGCGCCAGGAACACCTCACTGTTTGCGCGCAGGGACTCGGAGGCAAGTTCATCGAAGGCGGCGTGCAGGCGCGCCTCGCTCCGGGTCAGCAGCTCGATCTGCGCCCGCGCGCGTTCCTCGTCGGCCTGCAGGCGCGCCTTCGCGCCTTCGAGCGCAGCTCCAAGTTCGGCCGCGCGCCGCGCCGCGCGCAGCTGGCCGATGAGCCAGCCGATCAGCGCGCCGACGAGGAAGCCGCCGGTGCCGATCAACGCAATGGCGCTCGCGCTCATGCGCTGCCCAGCCACCCGATCAGGTCGGCCGGCGCATCGATCCAGGCCTCGGCCGGCCACAGGTGATGGGCGTCCGCGGCGCACACATAGCCAAACGAGGCCACCACCGGCCGCATGCCCGCGGCGCGCGCGGCCTGCACATCGCGCAGCGCGTCGCCGACGTACACGCAGGCGAGCGGATCGATGCCGATTGCCCCGGCGGCGTGCAACAGCGGGCGCGGGTGCGGCTTGCGCTCCGGCAGTGTGTCGCCGCTCACGAGCACGGCCATGCGGCGGTCGAGGCCGAGTTCGGCGAGCAGCGGTGCGGCGAGCCAGCCTGGCTTGTTGGTCACCACGCCCCAGGGCAGTGCCGCGGCCTCGAGATGGGCGAGCACGGCGTCCGCCCCGTGGAACAGGGCGGTCTCATCGGCGAGGCGTTCGTAGTAGAGCGCGAGGAAGCGCTCGCGCAGCCGCTCGAGCGCGTCGCCGGCCGCCTCGGGGAAGCCGACGCGGAGCAAGCCGTTCGAACCGTGCGAAACCTGCGGGCGCGCGAGCTCGAACGGCACCGGCGCGAAGCCCTCCTCGAGACGCAGGGTATTCAGTGCGCCGACCATGTCGGGCGCGGTGTCGAGCAAGGTGCCGTCGAGATCGAACAGCACGGCGCCGACCGGTGCGCGCTGGCTGCCTTGGGTCACGCCGCGCCGCCCGCGCGCCGCAGATGCGCGACATAGTTCACGGAAGTTTCGGCCGTCAATGCACAGCGCTCGCTGAAAGGGTCGTAGTCGATGCCGGCCAGGTCGATGAGCGCGCAGCCCGCAGCACGCGCCATCGCCGCGAGTTCGGAAGGGCGGATGAAGCGCGCATATTCGTGCGTGCCGCGCGGCAGCAGCCGCAGCAGGTACTCGGCTGCGACGATCCCGAGCGCAAAGGACTTCGCATTGCGGTTGATCGTCGAGATGAAGAGGTCGCCGCCGGGCTTGACGAGTTGCGCGAAGCAGCCGACGAGTGCGGCAGGGTCCGGTACGTGCTCGAGCATTTCCATGCAGGTGACGACGTCGAAGGGTGCCTCGCCCGCGGCCAGCAGCGCCTCGGCGGCCGAGACGCGATAGTCGATCGTCACGCCGCGCTCGAGCGCGTGCAGGCGCGCCACTTCGACCATGGCCGGTGCAAGGTCGATCGCGGTCACCGTGGCGCCGGCATCGGCGAGCGCTTCGGCGAGCAGTCCGCCGCCGCAGCCGACATCCAGCACGCGCGCGCCCGCAAGCCGCGCACGAGCGGCGACGAACTGCACGCGCAACGGATTGAGACTGTGCAGTGGCCTGAATTCGCCGTGCGGATCCCAGAACCGATGCGCGAGGGCGTCGAACTTCGCGAGTTCGGCGGCATCGGCGCCGTAATGCACCCCCGCCTGGCTCATGCGGCGACTCCGGTGGCGATGCGCGCCGGCCATTCGCCGGCGAGCGCTGCAAGTTCCGCGGCATCGAAGGCGAGCAGGCGGTGCTCGCACAGCATGGCGCGCCCCGCGATCCACACGTCCGATACCGCATCGCGGCCCGCGGCAAAGACGATCGCCTCTGCCGGATCGCCCACAGGCTGGCAGGCGCTCGCCGAGAGGTCGATGCAGATCATGTCGGCCGCCTTGCCGACACTGAGTGAGCCGATTTCGCCGGCGAGGCCGAGCGCCTGGGCGCCGCCGAGCGTCGCCATCGCGAGCGCGTCGTACGCACCGAGTGCCTGCGGATTGTGCGTGCTGCCGTTCGCGAGCAGGCAGGCGGCGCGGGTTTCGGCCAACAGGTCGAGCGCGCCGACACTGGCCGGACCGTCGGTGCCGAGCGCGATGTTCACGCCCGCTTCGCGCAGCCGAGTCACCGGGCAGGTGCCGCTGCCGAGGCGCTGGTTCGATTGCGGGCAGTGCACGACGGAAATGCCCGAACGGGCGGCGAGATCGATGTCTTCGTCGGTGAGCCAGTTCATATGCACCGCAGCGAAGCCCGGGCGCAGCAGGCCTTCGTCGGCGAGCCAGGACAGCGGACGCTCGCCATGGGCGTTGACGCTGTCCTGCACCTCGGTCTGCGATTCGTGCAGGTGCATCGCAAGTGGCGCATCGAGCTGGTCGACCAGTCGTCGCAGGCGCGTGAACGTGGCACGGCTCACCGCGTACGGCGAGTGCGGTGCGAAGCAGGGCAGGATCAGCGGATCGTCGCGGTACTCGTCCCAGAGCTTCGCGGCCTTGTCGAGATGCTCGTCGGCATCGAGGGCCCAGGGCGTGCGGGCCTCGACGATCGGCAGGCCGATCGAGACGCGCAGCTGGTGCTGGCGCGCGAGGCGCGCCACTTCCTCGGGAAAGAAGTACATGTCGGCGAAGCAGGTGATGCCGGCCCGCAGCATTTCCGCCATCGCGAGGCGTGTGCCGCTCGTGACGAATTGCGCATTGACGCAGCGGCGCTCGAGCGGCCAGATCGTCTCGTTGAGCCATTGCATCAGCGGGCCGCGGATCGGCAGGCCTCGCAGCAGGCTCATCGCCGCATGGGTGTGCGCGTTGACGAGGCCCGGCAGCAGTGCGTGGCGCGTGCGGCGCAAGTGCTCGCGCGGGGCGAAGCGCTCCGTGAGGCTGGCGGCGGTGCCGACGGCCAGGATGCGGCCGTGATCGATCGCGATGGCGGCGTGCTCACACACGGGCGTGCCGTCCATGGGCAGGACCCAGCGCGCTTCGACGACAAGGTCGATGGATTGCATCCGCAAAAGTATATCGGGGCCGCTGCCGGGGCGCCCCCGGGAAATGGGGGGTCGGGCGCCCTGGTGTGGTAAAATTCCGCCTTTCACGCTGGATAAAACCGTTAGTCACGCATGGTCGATATCGCCCGCGAAATACTGCCCGTAAACCTCGAAGACGAGATGCGCCGTTCCTACCTCGATTACGCGATGAGCGTGATCGTCGGGCGCGCGCTGCCCGATGTGCGCGATGGCCTGAAGCCGGTGCACCGGCGCGTGCTGTTCGCGATGCGCGAACTCGGCAACGACTGGAACAAGGCCTACAAGAAGTCGGCGCGCGTCGTCGGCGACGTGATCGGCAAGTACCACCCGCACGGCGACGCATCCGTATACGACGCCATCGTGCGCATGGCGCAGCCCTTCTCGATGCGCTACATGCTGGTCGACGGCCAGGGCAATTTCGGCTCGGTCGACGGCGACATGCCGGCGGCGATGCGCTACACCGAGGTGCGCATGTCGCGCCTGGCGGGCGAAATGCTCGCCGATATCGACAAGGAAACGGTCGATTTCGTGCCAAATTACGACGAGTCGGAGCACGAGCCCTCGGTGCTGCCGACCCGCGTGCCCAGCCTGCTGCTGAATGGTTCGTCCGGCATCGCGGTCGGCATGGCGACCAATATCCCGCCGCACAACCTCACCGAAATCGTCAATGCCTGCCTCGCCGTGCTCGAGGATCCGTCCATTTCGCTGGCGGGGCTGATGCAGATCGTGCCGGGCCCGGACTTCCCGACCGCCGGCATCATCAACGGCGCGCAGGAGATCGTGGCGGCGTACAAGGGCGGGCGCGGCCGGCTTTCGATCCGCGCGCGCGCACACTTCGAGGATCTCGAGAAGGGCGGGCGCCAGGCGATCATCGTCACCGAGCTGCCATACCAGGTCAACAAGGCGCGCCTGCTCGAGCGCATCGCCGACCTGGTGCGCAACAAGAACATCGATGGCATCTCCGAATTGCGCGACGAGTCCGACAAGGACGGCATGCGCGTCGTCATCGAGTTGAAGCGCGGCGAAGTCGCCGAGGTCGTTCTCAACAATCTGTATGCGCAGACGCCGATGGAAACGGTGTTCGGCATCAACATGGTGGCGCTGGTCG
>CADEFJ010000016.1:4470-44115 GCA_902826575.1 uncultured Pseudomonadota bacterium
TATGCGCAGACGCCGATGGAAACGGTGTTCGGCATCAACATGGTGGCGCTGGTCGACGGCCAGCCGCGCCTGTTGTCGCTCAAGGAAATGCTCGAGGCGTTCCTGCGCCATCGGCGCGAGATCGTCACGCGGCGCACGATCCACGACCTGAGCAAGGCGCGCGAACGCGCCCATATCCTCGAGGGCCTCACGGTGTCGCTCGCGAACATCGACGAGGTGATCGCGACGATCAAGGCGGCGAGTTCGCCGGCCGAGGCGCGCGTGGCGCTGACCGCGCGAGCCTGGCCGCCGGGTGGCGTGCCGGCACTGCTCGCGCGCGCCGGCGAAGTCGCTACCCGGCCCGAAGGTGCGGGGGCGGACACCGGGCTCGTCGACGGCGGCTATCGCCTCTCCGATGCGCAGGCGCAGGCCATCCTCGACATGCGGCTCAACCGCCTGACCGCGCTCGAGCAGGACAAGATCGTCGCCGAGTACCAGAGTCTGCTCGACTTGCTCCGTGATCTCAGCGACATCCTCGCGCGGCCCGAGCGGCTTGCGGACGTGATCCGCAACGAGCTGATCGAGATCCGCGAACAGTACGGTGATGCGCGCCGCACCGAAATCAACCGCGACCACCTCGATCTCACCACCGAGGACCTGATCGAGCCGCAGGATGTCGTCGTCACGCTGTCGCACGCCGGTTACGCCAAGTCGCAGCCGGTGACCGAATACCAGACGCAACGGCGTGGCGGCCGCGGCAAGTCCGCTACTGCGGTCAAGGACGAGGACTTCATCGAGAAGCTGTTCGTCGCACACACGCACGATACGCTGCTGTGCTTCTCCAATCGCGGCCAGGTCTACTGGCTCAAGGTGTACGAGCTGCCGCAGGCCGGGCGCAATGCGCGCGGCAAGCCCATGGTCAACCTGCTGCCGCTGCGCGAAGGCGAGAAGATCAACGCCGTGCTGCCGATCAAGCAGTTCGACGACACGCACTTCGTGTTCATGGCCACGAGCCAGGGCACCGTGAAGAAGACCCCGCTGTCGGCATTCTCGCGCCCGCGCGCCAGCGGCATCATCGCGGTGGACCTGCGCGACGCCGATCGTCTGGTGGGCGTCGACCTGACCGACGGCGCGCGCGAGATCATGCTGTTCACGAGTGGCGGCAAGGCGATACGCTTCGACGAGAACGAAGTGCGCGCCATGGGCCGCGACTCGGCCGGCGTGCGCGGCGTGAAGCTCGAGACGGGCCAGGAACTCATCGCACTGATCGTCGTGCGCGAGGGCCACGTGCTGACTGCGTCGGAGAATGGTTACGGCAAGCTCACGCCGCTCGATGATTTCCCGGTGCATGGGCGCGGCGGGCAGGGCGTGATAGCGCTGCAGACCACCGAGAGGAATGGTGCCACCGTGGCAGCCCTGCAGGTCGAAGTGTCGCAGGAGCTGATGCTGATCAGCTCGAACGGCACGCTGGTGCGCACGCCGGTCGCGGACGTGTCGGTGGTCGGCCGCAACACGCAGGGCGTACGGCTGATCCGGCTCGATGACGGCGAGCGCCTGGTGGGCGTCGAGCGTATCGAGAGCCTGGACGACGATGGCCAATCCGCGGACATGGACGACAGCACGGAAAGTTCTGACGGCCCGGCGCCGCCTTGATAAAATCAGGGCATTCCTTTCGACCACCCTGACTCCCGAAAGCAAACTCGTGCGCGTATTCAATTTCGCCGCGGGGCCGGCGACGCTGCCCCTCGAAGTCCTGGAACAAGTCCAAGCCGAAATGACCGACTGGCAGTCGAGCGGCATGTCGGTGATGGAAGTGAGCCATCGCAGCAAGGCGTTCATCGCCGTGGCGCAGGAGGCCGAGGCCGACCTGCGCGAGCTCCTCGGCATTCCCGCCAACTACAAGGTGCTGTTCCTGCAGGGAGGCGCCACCGGGCAGTTCTCCGCAATCCCGATGAACCTCGCGACCCAGGACGCGACCGTCGACTACATCAACACCGGCGCCTGGTCGAAGAAGGCGATCGGCGAGGCCCGCCGCTACGCAAAGGTGAATGTCGCCGCCGACGAGTCGGCGAGCAACTACAGCACGGCGCCGGGGCAGCCGGCCCTCAAGCTCACCGCGGGCGCGGCCTACGTGCATTACACGCCGAACGAGACCATCGGTGGCGTCGAGTTTCCGTACGTGCCTGCCACCGGCGAGGTGCCGCTGGTCGCGGACTTCTCCTCGACGATCCTGTCGCGCCCCATCGACGTGTCGAAGTACGGCCTGATCTACGCCGGCGCGCAGAAGAACATAGGTCCTTCAGGAATCGTCGTCGTGATCGTGCGCGATGACCTGATCGGCAAGGCCCGGCCCGGTACGCCGATGGTGCTCGACTACAAGGGCATGGCCGACAACGATTCGATGCTCAATACGCCGCCGACCTTCGGCTGGTACTTTGCCGGCCTCGTGTTCAAGTGGCTCAAGCGCCAGGGCGGGCTCACCGCGATCGCGGCGCGCAACCGTGCCAAGGCCGAGCGGCTCTACGGCGCGATCGACGCCTCGGGCTACTACCGCAATCCGGTCGCAAAGGAGGCGCGTTCGTGGATGAACGTGCCGTTCACGATTCCGGACACCGCGCTCGAGAAGACCTTTCTCGCCGAGGCCGGCAAGGCGGGACTCACCAATCTCGAGGGCCACCGATCGGTCGGCGGCTTTCGCGCGTCGATCTACAACGCGATGCCGCTCGAAGGTGTCGAGGCGCTCATCGCATTCATGAAGGAGTTCCAGCGGCGCCACGGCTGAGAGCCGGCGCTGCCATCGACCATGACATTCAGGATCCAGACTCTCAACAACATCAGTGTAAAGGGCCTCGAGCGGCTGCCGCGCGAGCGCTATGAAGTGGCCTCCGACATCGCCAGGCCCGATGCCATCCTCGTGCGCTCGGCCGACATGCACGCGATGCAGGTCCCGGACAGCGTGCTCGCCGTCGGGCGCGCCGGCGCGGGGGTCAACAACATCCCGGTCGCGGCGTTGTCGCAGCGCGGCGTGCCGGTATTCAATGCCCCGGGCGCGAACGCCAACGCCGTCAAGGAACTGGTGATTGCCGGCATGCTCATCGCCGCCCGCAATGTGTGCGCCGCCTGGGACTTCGCGCGCAACGTGAGCGGCGACGACAAAGCCATCGACGTTGCGGTCGAGAAGGGCAAGAAGGGCTTTGTCGGCTTCGAACTGCCCGGCCGCACCCTCGGTGTCGTGGGCCTTGGTGCCATCGGTGTCGAAGTGGCCAACTCGGCGCTCGGGCTCGGCATGAAAGTGCTGGGCTTCGACCCGCAGATCACCGTGCAGCGCGCCTGGCAGCTGTCGTCGAATGTGGAGCAGGCGCTGTCGCTCGACGACCTGTTCGCCCGCGCCGACATAGTGAGCGTACACGTGCCGCTCAACGATCATACCCGCGGCCTCGTCAACGAGGCGCGCCTCGCGTTGATGCGCAAGGGCGGCGTGGTGCTCAATTTCGCGCGCGCGCCCATCGTCGACGACCAGGCGGTCATCGCCTCGCTCGATGCCGGCCACCTGCGCGCCTATGTGTGCGACTTCCCGAAGAACGGCCTCAAGGATCACCCGCGCATCGTCACGCTGCCGCATCTTGGCGCATCGACCGGCGAGGCCGAGGAGAACTGCGCCGTGATGGTCGCCGAGACCGTGCGCGATTTCCTCGAGAACGGCAACCTGCGCAACTGCGTCAATTTCCCCGAGTCGGTGCTGTCGCGCGTGCCGGGCACCTCGCGCATCGCGATCGCCAACAGCAACGTGCCGAACATGGTCGGCCAGATATCGACCTGTCTCGCCGAGGCGAAGCTCAACATCGCCGACCTGCTCAACAAGTCGCGCGGCGAGTATGCCTATACGCTGATCGATGCCGACAGCGAGGTGCCGGCGGGTGTCGTGGAAAAGATCCGCGCCATCGACGGAGTACTATCCGCTCGCGTCGTGTGACGCGCGGCAGGTCGCCATGGCAGGACGCAAGACAGCGGGCAAGTCGAAGGCGGGTGCGAAGCGATCGGCGCCAGGCAAGTCGATCGCGCTCGAGGGCGTGCGCCGGCGCATCGACGCCATCGATGCGCGCATCCACGCACTGATCAACGAGCGCGCCGGGCTTGCGCAGCAGGTCGGCATTTCGAAACACAAGGACGGCCACACCGTCGACTTCTACCGTCCGGAGCGGGAGGCGCAGGTCTTGCGGCTCGCCCTCGAGCGCAACAAGGGCCCGCTGCGCGACGAAGAAGTGCTGCGTCTGTTCCGCGAAATCATGTCGGCGTGCCTTGCCCAGCAGGAGCCGCTCAAGGTCGCCTTCCTCGGGCCCGAGGGCACGTTCACGCAGTCTGCGGTGCTCAAGCACTTCGGGCATTCGGTGCGCGCGCTTGCGCTCGCCTCGATCGACGAAGTGTTCCACGAAGTCGAGGCGGGCAGCGCCGACTTCGGCGTCGTGCCGATCGAAAACTCGAGTGAAGGCACTGTCAACTACACGCTCGATCGCTTCCTGAGTTCGCCACTGCACATCTGCGGCGAGGTGGAACTGCGCATCCACCACTTCCTGATGGGGCGCATGGACAACCTCCGCAAGGTGAAGCGCATCTGCTCGCATCCGCAGTCGCTGGCGCAGTGCCGCGACTGGCTGCGCGAGCACCTGCCGGACGTGGAACTCGTACCGGTGGCAAGCAACGCGGAAGGGGCGCGTCGCGCGCGCGACGAGCTGGGCACCGCGGCGATTGCCGGCGACACCGCGGCCGAGGTGTACGGCCTCGGTATCCTGGCTGCGCAGATCGAGGACCGGCCCGACAACACGACCCGCTTCCTCGTGATCGGCCGCAAGCTGTTCGCGCCGAGTGGCGTCGATCGCACCAGTTTCATCGTCTCGGGTGGCCAGACCGATGCGCCGGGTGCACTCTATCGCCTGCTCGAGCCCCTCGCGAGACATCGCATCAATGTCACGCGCATCGAATCGCGCCCGTCGGGGCGCCGCAAGTGGGACTACGTGTTCTTCCTTGATATCGAGGGTCACGCCGAGGATGCGGGCATTGCCAAAGCGCTCGCCAGCCTGAAGAAGCGTGCGTCGCTGTTCCGGGTCCTCGGCGCCTACCCGCGCGCGATCCTGTGACCACGGAGCATCCCGCCGAGCTGGCCAGCGAAAGCGTGCGGCGCATCGCGCCGTACACTCCCGGCAAGCCGGTCAGCGAACTCGCGCGCGAGCTGGGGCTGGCCGACATCATCAAGCTCGCCTCGAACGAGAATCCGCTCGGTGCGAGTCCCGCCGCGCTCGCTGCAATGCAGGCCGCACTGGCGGAATCGGCCACCTATCCGGACGGCAGCGGCCATGCATTGAAGCAGGCGCTCGCTGCCGGCCTCGGCCTCTTGCCCGCACAGCTGACGCTCGGCAACGGTTCGAACGACGTACTGGTGTTGCTTGCCGAGGCGTTCCTCACGCCCGGCACCGAGGCGCTGTTCTCGCAGTACTGTTTCGCGGTCTATCCGCTCGCGGTGCAGGCGACCGGCGCACGCGCGATCGTCGTGCCGGCACTTCCCGCCGACCACGCGCAGATGCCGCTGGGCCATGACCTCGACGCGATGCGCGCGGCCGTGACCGCGCAGACGCGGCTGGTGTTCGTCGCGAACCCCAACAATCCGACCGGTACCTGGGTCGGCGCGGCGGCGCTCGAGGCATTCATCGCGAGCCTGCCGTCGAGCACGATCGTCGTGCTCGACGAGGCTTACTTCGAATATGCGCGCCGTGAAGGCTGCGGCGACGGCATCGCGTGGCTCGTGCGCTACCCGCGGCTCGTCGTCGTGCGCACCTTCTCCAAGGCCTATGGCCTCGCGGCGCTGCGCATCGGCTATGCGGCAAGCCACCCCGAAGTGGCCGACGTGCTGAATCGGATCCGCCAGCCCTTCAACGTCAATTCCATCGCGCTCGAGGGCGCGCGCGCGGCGCTCGGCGACGTCGGGCACATCGAGCGCTCGGTCGCATTGGTGCAGGCGGAGCGGCCGCGGCTCGCGCGCGAGCTCGCCGCACGCGGTTTCACGGTGCTGCCTTCGGCCGGCAATTTCCTGCTCGCACACATCGGCAGTGCGTCGCGCGCCGCGGCGCTCGATGCGCACCTGTTGCGCGGTGGCGTGATCGTGCGACCGGTCGGCAACTATGGCCTCGCCGGGTACCTGCGCATCACGATCGGGCTGCCGGCCGAGAACACGCGCCTGCTCGCGCTGACCGATGCCTGGCTCGGGGGCGCCGCGCGTTGAATCCGGACGCCCGCTACCTCGTGCAGCCCGGCCGTCGCGTGGGCGGCGAACTCACGATTCCAGGTGACAAGTCGATCTCGCACCGTGCCCTGATGCTCGGCGGCATTGCCGAGGGCCGCACCGAGATACACGGTTTCCTGCCGAGCGAGGATTGCCTCGCCACGCTCGCGGCGCTGCGCGCCATGGGAGTGAAGGTCGATCTGCCGCGATCGACGCAGGTCGTCGTGCACGGAGTCGGGGCGCATGGCCTGTCCGCGCCATCGCAAGTCCTCGACCTCGGCAACTCCGGCACCGCATTGCGCCTGTTCATGGGGCTGCTCGCAGGGCAGTCATTCGACTCCACGCTGACCGGCGACGCTTCGCTCGTGAAGCGGCCAATGGAGCGTGTGGCCGAACCGTTGCGCGAAATGGGTGCGTTGATCGAGACCCACGCGGGCAAGCCGCCGGTGCGCATCTCGGGCGGGCGCACGCTGCGCGCCATCGACTACGACCTGCCGGTGCCGAGTGCCCAGGTGAAGTCCGCGATCCTGCTCGCGGGCCTGCAGGCCGCGGGCACGACCCGGGTGACCGAGCCCGCGCCGACCCGCGATCACACCGAACGCATGCTGCAGGGTTTCGGTGTGCACGTGAGCCGGGATGGCGCCACGGTGGCCCTCGAGGGCGGCCAGCGGCTCACCGGGACGCGCATCGATGTGCCGGCGGATATTTCCTCGGCGGCCTTCTTTCTGGTCGCCGGCGCTCTCGCGGCACACGATGGGCTCGTGCTGCGCAATGTCGGAATGAATCCCACGCGTACCGGTGTCATCGACATCCTGCGCCTGATGGGTGCTGACATCCGCATGGAGAATGCCCGCGTGAGCGGTGGCGAGCCGAGTGCCGACCTGCGGGTGCGCGCGAGTGCCTTGCGGGGCGTGCGCATTCCGGAGGCGCTGGTGCCGCTTGCGATCGACGAGTTTCCGGTGCTGTTCATCGCCGCCGCGGCCGCCGAGGGTGTCACTGAACTGCGCGGCGCCGGGGAACTGCGCGTGAAGGAAACGGATCGGCTCGCGGTGATGGCCGAGGGCCTGGGAAGTCTCGGCGTGGTCCACGAACTGCTGCCCGACGGCATCCGCATCCAGGGCGGGTCGATCGGCGCCGGCGTGGTCGACAGCCATGGCGATCACCGCATCGCGATGGCGTTTGCGGTCGCGAGCCTGCGCGCGACGGGGCCCCTCGAGATCCTGGACGTGGCGAATGTGGCCACCTCGTTTCCCGGCTTCGCGCCACTTGCGCAGGCCGTCGGACTCCTCATTACGTAGGATGCGGGCATGGATGCCGTCCCCATAGTCACCATCGACGGGCCGAGCGGCTCGGGCAAGGGCACGGTCAGCCGCGAAGTCGCGCGGCTCGCCGGGTGGCACCTGCTCGACAGCGGCGCCCTGTATCGCCTGGTCGCACTGCTGGGGGCCCGCGCGGGGCTCGACCCGCAGGATGTCGACGGTCATGCGGCTCTCGCCCGCTCGATGGAGGTCGAATTCGGCAGCGACGCGTCGGGCGGCGAGCGGGTGCGGGTCGGGGCAGACGACGTGACCCGCGCGATCCGCTCGGAAGAGGCCGGGCAGGGGGCCTCGCGGGTGGCGGCCTGGCCGGCCGTGCGTGATGCGCTGCTCGAGCGCCAGCGAGCCTTCGCCCGCCCGCCCGGGCTGGTCGCGGACGGGCGCGACATGGGCACCGTGATCTTCCCCGCGGCGGCCCTCAAGATCTATCTCGTCGCCACCGCCGAGGAACGCGCCCTCAGGCGCTATAAGCAGTTGAAACAAAAGGGGTCTGGTGCTAACCTCGCCGCCCTTTCGCGTGAGATAGCCGAACGGGACCAGCGAGATTCGACCCGCGCGGTCGCGCCGCTGATGCCCGCGTCCGACGCGCGCATCATCGATTCGACCGGCATGAGCGCCGCCCAAGTCGTCGAAGCGGTGCTGTCGCAGGGACGCAGTCTCGGCCTGTGGAGCTGATTGCGCGAGGAACTTAACGTGGCGCTGCAGGACGCAGTGCTTTTTTCAGGTTTCCCCAGGGCCCATGGAACGGGTCGGGGTGTGACAGCGCGGCAAGGCTGCGCATGCAGGATATCAACCACATGACTGAAAGTTTCGCCCAACTCTTCGAGCAGAGTCTCGCCAACCAGCGCATCCGTCCGGGGATGATCCTCACCGGACTCGTCGTCGGCCTCACCGACGATATCGTCATCGTGAACGTGGGCCTCAAGTCCGAGGCCGTGATCGGCATCGATCAATTCAAGAACGAGCGCGGTGAGCTCGAGGTCGCGGTCGGCGACGAAGTGGAAGTCGCACTCGATGCCGTCGAAGATGGCAACGGCGAGACCCGCCTGTCGCGCGAGAAGGCCAAGCGTGCCCGTACGTGGACCCGTCTCGAGAAGGCATTCGAGGCGAGTGAAATCGTCTCCGGCGTGATCACCGGCCGCGTCAAGGGCGGCTTCACCGTCGAGATCGAGACAGTGCGGGCGTTCCTGCCAGGTTCGCTGGTCGACGTGCGCCCGGTGCGCGACACCTCGTATCTCGAGGGCAAGCCGCTCGAGTTCAAGGTCATCAAGCTCGACCAGAAGCGCAACAACGTGGTCGTGTCCCGTCGCGCGGTCGTGGAACAGGAATTCTCCGCCGAGCGCAGCGCGCTGATGGACAACCTGCAGGAGGGCGCAGTCGTCAAGGGCGCGGTCAAGAACCTGACCGATTACGGCGCATTCGTCGACCTCGGCGGCATCGACGGCCTGCTGCACATCACCGACATGGCGTGGAAGCGCGTCAAGCACCCGTCGGAAGTCGTCAAGGTGGGTGACGAGATCGACGTACGCATCCTGAAGTTCGATCGCGAGCGCTCGCGCGTCTCGCTCGGCCTGAAGCAGCTGGGCGCGGATCCGTGGGAGAACATCGCGCGCCGCTATCCGCCCAACACCCGCGTGTTCGGCAAGGTCACCAACATCGCCGACTACGGCGCGTTCGTCGAGATCGAGGATGGCGTCGAAGGCCTCGTGCACGTGTCCGAAATGGACTGGACCAACAAGAACGTGAATCCGGCGAAGGTCGTGCAGACCGGCCAGGAAGTCGAGGTCATGGTGCTCGACGTCGACGAGGAGCGTCGCCGCATTTCGCTCGGCCTGAAACAGTGCCAGGCGAACCCGTGGAAGGAATTCGCCGAGAACAGCAATCGCGGCGAGAAGGTCTCGGGGCAGATCAAGTCGATCACCGATTTCGGTATCTTCATCGGCCTGCCGGGCGGCATCGACGGTCTCGTGCACCTGTCGGACATTTCCTGGGACGTGCCCGGCGAGGAAGCCGTGCGCAGCTACCAGAAGGGCCAGCTCATCGAGGCGATGGTGCTGTCGATCGACCCGGAGCGCGAGCGCATTTCGCTCGGCATCAAGCAGCTCGCGAAGGATCCGTTCTCGGCCTTCATCGCCGAGAACCCGCGCGGTACGATCGTGCGCGGCGTGGTCCGTGAAGTGGACGCGCGCGGTGCCGTGATCGACCTGGGCAATGGCATCGAAGGGCAGCTCCGCGCCTCCGAACTCAGCCGCGACCGCGTCGAGGACGCGCGCACCGTGCTGAAGGAAGGCGAGGAAGTCGAAGCGAAGTTCACCGGCGTCGATCGCAAGACGCGCACGATTTCGCTGTCGATCAAGGCGAAAGAGGTCCACGAAGAGGCCGAGGCCGTGTCGAGCTACCGTACCGACCAGGGCGCTGCTTCCTCCGGCACTTCGCTCGGCGACCTGCTGAAGGAACAGATCGGCTCGTCGGACCGGTCCTGATACGCTGACCAGCAATGACAAGGGCGAGGCGCCCGGACCGGTGGTCCGGGCGCCGACGCGCCGGGGGTGAAAGCAGCGCATGACGAAATCGGAACTCATCGAAATCATCACTGCGAAGCAGAAGCACCTGCCGGCGAAGGACGTCGAGCTGGCGCTGAAACAGATCCTCGAAATCATGAGTGATGCACTGGCGACCGGCGATCGCATCGAGATCCGCGGTTTCGGCAGCTTCTCGCTGCATTTCCGTCCGCCGCGCCAGGGGCGCAATCCGAAAACGGGCGAGGCGGTGGCGCTCGCCGGCAAGTACGTGCCGCATTTCAAGCCCGGCAAGGACCTGCGCGAGCGCGTCAACGATGGCGCAGACAAGCCGATTCGCGACTGAGCTTCCGCCCGACCGGTTCGATTCCCATCGCGGTCAAGCGCTGAAGGGACACGTTTACCGCGCTTTCGGCGCTCGGAACCGCTTGCCTGCCACGCTAACGTGACTCCCCATGCGGCCGCCGGTCGCCACCTATCCGAAAGGGGAGAGCCATGCGTTCCATCATTGCCTGCCTGCTGCTGTGCCTTGCACTGCCGCTCACCGCGCACGCCGATCCGGTCAACATCAATACCGCCGACGCCGCCACGCTCGATCGCGAGTTGAAAGGCATTGGACCATCGCGCGCTGCAGCGATCGTCGCCCATCGCACGCAGCATGGCCCGTTCAAGAGCGTCGACGAGTTGGCGCTGGTCGCCGGCATCGGGCAAAAAGTCATCGACGACAATCGCGAAGTGCTGCGCGTCGATCGACCCGCCGGCAAGGCGGCGCCGGCGGGCAAGACAGCACCGGCCGGCAAGGCGGCGCCGGCCGCGGGCAAGCCGGCCAACAAGCCAGCCGCCAAGCCCGCGGGCAGCAAGTCATCCCGCTGAGTGGCGGCCGGGCAGGTGGGCGATACGCTAACATCGCCGCATGCCAAGGAAATCCTTGATCAGAACCGCGGTCTTCCCCGTGGCGGGCCGCGGTACCCGCTTCCTGCCGGCGACCAAGGCGAGCCCCAAGGAGATGCTGCCGGTAGTCGACAAGCCGCTGATCCAGTACGCGGTCGAGGAGGCGCTGAAAGCGGGCGCGCGCCGGCTGGTGTTCATCACCGGCGCGTCGAAGCGGGCGATCGAAGATCACTTCGACTCCGACCAGGAACTCGAGAAGCTGCTCGAGGCGCAGGGCAAGAGCAAGCTCGTGCGCCAGCTGCGCAGCGTGCTGCCCTCGTATGCCTCCTGTATCTATATTCGCCAGCCCGCGCCTCTCGGCCTCGGCCACGCCGTGCTGTGCGCTGCGCCGGCCGTGGGCTTCGAGCCCTTTTTCGTGCACCTGGCCGACGACCTGATCAGGGGCGAGCCGGGTTGCCTTGCACAGATGGCGGACGTGTATTCCGAAGTGCATGCGAGCGTGCTGGGCGTCGAAGAGGTGCCGAGAAAGGAAACCGACAAGTACGGCATCGTCGCGGTCGAGCGCGGATCCGGGCCGGTACGCCGCCTGCGCAGCATCGTCGAGAAGCCGAAACCGGCAGCGGCGCCTTCGAACCTCGCCGTCGTCGGCCGCTACGTCCTCACGGCAAGCATCTTTGCGCACCTCGAGCGCATAGGGCGTGGCGCGGGCGGCGAAATCCAGCTCACCGACGCCATTGCGCGGCTGATGCAGGACGAGCCGGTGTATGCCTATCGCTTCGAAGGCAAGCGCTACGACTGCGGCAGCAAGCTCGGTTACCTGCAGGCGACCGTCGAGCACGCGCTCGCGCACGAGGAACTCGGCGATCCGTTTGCGGCGTACCTGCGCCGCCTGGCGAAGCGTCTCTAGCGCGCGACCCACTGCGAAAGCGGGGCAACGAACCCCGTCCGGGAACGCCGGACCACCCAGATGCATCGAATGGGAGCATGAACACCTCCGCCCTTGAAGGCCTGCACACGGGCCTGTCCGATGCCGAGATCGCACGCCGGATTGGCGCCGGCGATGAACTTGCCTTGCAGTTCATGATGCGGCGTTACAACCAGACGCTGCACCGCACGGCGCGCAGCATCCTCAAGGACGACGCGGAGGCGGAGGATGCCGTGCAGGAGGCATATTTCCTCGCCTATCGCTCGATCGGCAGCTATCGCGGCGACGCGCGGTTGTCCACCTGGCTCGTGCGCATCGTGGTCAACGAGTCGATCGTGCGTCTGCGCAAGCGCAAGCGCCGGGCCGAAGTGATCGACCTGGGTGGTGAACTGGCGGCGGGAGGTGGAGAACCGATGGAGCTTCCTGATCTCGCAGCCGCACGCGGCGAGGCCCGACGCCTGCTCGAGGCGAAGATCGATGCGCTCCCCGATGTGTTTCGCACGGTGTTCGTGCTCCGGGGCATCGAGGAATTCACGGTGGAGGAAGCCGCGCAGTCGCTCGGCATACCCGAGGCCACCGTACGCACGCGGTACTTCCGCGCCAAGGGTCTGCTGCGCGAATCGATCGCGCGTGAGATCGATGGCGTGTTCGAAGACGCTTTCGCGTTCGATGGGGTGCGATGCGACCGCATCGTTGCGCACGTGCTCGCGAGAGTGCGCGCGGAGCGCACGACGGGAACGTAGCGCGGTCGGCGTGCATCCATTGCGCGGTCTTTGCAATGGATGAACGCCATGTCGAAACACTCCCCGGGCAAGTTGCTCGCGCTGGCCGCGGCGCTCGCGACATCGCTCCTCGCCGCCTGCGGCGATGACTCCACTGCCGGGCGCAGCGATGTGCCGGATGCTGCGCTCGTCGCGCAAGGCAAGGAGATTTTCCGCAACGACACCTTCGGCGATGAGTCGCAGTGGACAGATGCCCTGCGCATGCACGAGGTCATCAGCGCGGCGGTCGATCCCGTGACAGCGCTGTCCGTGGGGCTCAAGGTCGACTCCGAGGCTCTGCCGGCCGAAGTCGTGCAGGGCATCCAGGACGGCAGTATCAGCCTCACGAGCCCGGCGACGACCGTTGCGTTGCTGAAGCTGAACGCGGTGGTCGGAGTCAGGGGCACTGTCGAGAACATCAGTGGCAAGGACACGCTGACGCGGGTCGGCATCACCTGTGCGCTGTGCCACTCGACGGTCGATGATTCGTTTGCGCCGGGCATCGGCAAGCGCCTCGACGGGTGGCCCAATCGCAGCCTGAATCCCGGCGCGATCATCGCCCTGTCGCCGGCGCTGACGGCCGATCAGAAGGCAGTCTACAACTCCTGGGGTCCGGGCATGTACGACCCGCGCTTCAACTTCGACGGTGTGAACGGGCCGCAGGTGATCTCGCCGGCCTACGGGCTCGAGGGAATTCATCGCATCACTGCGACGGGCGATGGCGAGGACATCGCATACTGGAACCGCTATGTCGGTGTGACGCAGATGGGCGGCCACGGCAGCTTCATCGAGCCGCGCACGGGAGTGTCGGTCGTCAACGGCTCCGACGACCTGATCAGCAGCAAGCTGCCGGCGCTGCAAGCCTACCAGTTGACGCTCGAGGCGCCGCCACCACCGCCAGGCAGCTTCGATGCCGCGGCCGCGATGCGCGGCAAGGCGCTGTTCGACGGAGTCGCGCGCTGCGCCAGCTGTCACAGCGGGCCGGAGTTCACCGACGCGAACCTGCGCCTGCACTCGCCGGATGAGGTGGCGAGCGAGCCGGAGCCGAACGGCGTGCCGAGTTACGCGTCGCGCAGCGCCACGAAGATGTATCGCACCGCGCCGCTGAAAGGCGTGTGGCAGCATCCGCCGTACTTCCACAACGGCTCGGCCGCCACGCTCGACGAGGTCGTGCAGGCGTACAACACCCGGCATGCCCTCGGGCTGGGTGCGGACGAGATGGCCGATCTCGTCCAGTACCTGAAGTCGCTGTAGGCCCTGTCCGTGTTGCCCGACATCCAGTCGCAGGCGGACGAGCGCGAACTGCCGATCGACGCAGTCGGTGTGAAGGGTGTGCGCCACCCGGTGACGATTCGTTCAGGCGGCCGGTCGGCGGCGACGGTGGCGGACTTCGCGATGTCGGTGGCGCTCCCGGCGCGCCACAAGGGCACGCACATGTCGCGCTTCATCGAGCTGCTCGAGTCGCACACCGGCGCGCTCGACTTCGTCACGTTCGAATCCCTGACCCGGGCCATGCTGTGGCGGCTCGACGCCGCCAGCGGCGCGATCGACATGTGTTTTACCTGGTTCCTTGAAAAGTCGGCACCGGTGTCGGCGGTGCGCAGCCGCCTCGATCTGCCGGTGCGCTGGCAGGGCAGTGTCGACACGCAGGGGCGGTATCGGTTCCGGATGTCGGTGACCGTTCCGGTGACCAGTCTGTGCCCGTGCTCGAAGGAGATCTCGGCCTACGGCGCCCACAACCAGCGTTCACACATCCGTATCGAGGCCGGGTTCATGCACGAGATGGCGATCGACGCCCTCGCCGCGCTCGCCGAGCGCAATGCGTCGTCCGAGGTATATGGCCTCCTCAAGCGGCCCGACGAGAAGTACGTCACCGAGCGCGCCTACGAGAACCCGAAGTTCGCCGAGGACCTCGTACGGGACGTCGCACTCGACCTGCGACGCCAGACTGGCGTCAGCGAATGCGTCGTCGAGGCCGAGAATTTCGAATCCATCCACAACCACTCCGCCTACGCCCGAATCGGGCAGGCGGGCTAGCCGCGGGAGCTCATCGATGCCCCAATACTCGACCACAATGTCCCGGCAGGAGGGCGTGGCGCGCGACACGATCGCGTTCCACATCGAGAAGCCGGCGGCCTTCCGTCACCAGCCGGGGCAGGCCATCGATGTGGTTCTGTCGCGCGCGGGTGCGGGCGACGCGCAAGAGCTTCGCCATGCCTTTTCGATTGTCAGCGCGCCAGGCGAGCCGCAGATCGTGTTTGCGACACGGATGCGGGCCAGCGAGTTCAAGCGGGCACTCGGCGCGCTTCGCCCCGGGTCGCGACTCACGATCTCGGGGCCGTTCGGCTCGATGACGCTGCATCCGGACGGGCAGCGGCCCGCCGCTTTGATCGCCGGCGGCATCGGCATCACTCCGTTCATGAGCATGCTGCGCTGGGCCCGCAGTGAACGCACGGCGCGCAGCTTCCTGCTCCTCTACTCGAATCGAAGCCCGCAAGACAGCGCGTTCCTCGATGAGCTTCGGCAACTCGAGCACTCGCTGCCGGCGTTTCGGCTCATGGCAACGATGACCGATATCGGGTCGTCGACCGCCTGGGACGGCCCGACCGGGATGATCGACGCCGCCATGCTGCGCAAGGCCGTCGGCTCGCGGCAGTCCCCCATCTACTATGTCGCGGGACCGCCCTCCATGGTCACAGCGATGCGCGGGGTGCTGGAGAGCCTCGGTGTTGTGAGTGACGATGTCCGCAGCGAAGAGTTCTACGGCTACTAGCGCGATGGGCGGGGTCGGCAAGACAGCGTTGGTGCTCGCCGGCGGAGGCAGCTACGGCGCCGTGCAGGTCGGCATGCTCCGTGCCCTGTGCGAGAACGGTGTGCGGCCGGACTTCGTGACGGGGTCCTCGGTGGGCGCAATCAACGGTGCGTTCTATGCCGGTGCACCGGACCTCGCGGGCATCGCCAGACTGGAGGCGGTGTGGCGCACGCTCAGGCGGCGTGACGTGTTTCCGATAAGGCTGGCACAATTGCTGCGCGCTCTCGGCAGTGCCGATCATCTCTTTGACCCACGCGGCCTGCGCCGGCTGCTCACCGCCCATCTCCCGTTCAGGTTGCTGGAACAAAGCGTCCTCCCGATGCACGCCGTGGCCACGGATTTGCTGACCGGGGCTGCCGTGTGCCTGTCTGCGGGTCCAGTGGTTGAGGCAGTGCTCGCGAGTTGTGCCATTCCCGGGATCTATCCGCCGGTGCGCTACGGCGATCGGCAGCTCATCGACGGGGCCGTAGCCTGCAACACACCCATTCGTACCGCCGTCGGACTCGGCGCAACGCGGCTGATCGTGCTGCCAACGGCATTCGCCTGCCCGCATGCCGCTCCGCCACGCGGGGTGTTTGGCACCGC
Organism: uncultured Pseudomonadota bacterium; assembly: GCA_902826575.1. Classification (GTDB taxonomy): domain Bacteria; phylum Pseudomonadota; class Gammaproteobacteria; order Steroidobacterales; family Steroidobacteraceae; genus CADEFQ01. Next base: position 20,533 of record CADEFJ010000016.1, read on the forward strand.
ATTGCACGCCATGGACCTGATCGTCACGCAGCAGCTCGTTCAGGACACGGCGCTCTACGCGACGCATGCGGAGGTCATCATGGTGCCACCGCATTGTCCGCTGGCGGCCCCACGTTACGACTTCTCGCATGTCGAGGAGCTGATCGACGAGGCGGCGCGCAGCACGCGGCGCTGGCTCGAGTCGGGTGGGCTCCGCGATCGGGAGCGGCCGGTCATGGCGCAGGCACGGTCCGGCGCCAATGTGGCGACACCTGCGCGGCGGCTATTGCCGGCACGCGAAATGGGCTGCGGCGCAGGGCTGCCGTCGTGCCCCGATCGCGGGTGCCTTGCCGGCGACCAGAGAAACTCATGGACAAAGCCTTGACGCGGGTCATGTTGCGCCGGCCCCGGGAGGCGTAGGATCAGCAGCATGAAGATGCGCCGACAGTCCGGCCTGCGCATCGCCCTCGCGGCGGCGTTGTGCCTGCTTTTCCAGCAACTGGCGCTGGCGGGCTATGCTTGTCCCGGGCCGTCGTCCGCCCAGGGTGGCGAGGCGAGCGCACTGTGCGCCAGCCATTGCGCGCCCGATTCGCCCGTTTCGACCGATCCCGGCAAGACGCCCGCGCCAGCGGCCATCCTCGCTCTACGCGCCAGTTTTCCGGTTGCGGAGACGCCGGTTGCCACGGTGGTCACCCGCGTCGAACCCCCTTGCTCAACCGCAGACCCTCCACCGCGTCTGCGCTACTGCACTCTCCTGATCTAGATACCTCTGGTGACACGCGAATTGGTGCCGGCACGAATCTGCCGGCCCGTGCCCGTCCGCTCCCGGAGGTTCCATGACACACCTTTCACTTGCCGTTGCGCAGCGTTACGCGCGTTCGGTGTCGTGCTGGTTCGCGGCCGCCCTGTTCGCGATTGCGGCGGGCAGCGTATCCGCGGGCGAGCTGACGCTCGCCGAGGCAGTGCGTCGCGCCGTCGAGATCGCGCCGCAGCTCGAAGCGAGTCTTGCCACCGTCGAGGCGGCCTCGCAGGAATTGCGCCGCGCCGGCAGCCTGCCCGATCCGATGCTTGCGATCGGCTTCGACAGCCTGCCGATTTCGGGCGCGGACGCATTCGACTTCGACGCGGATGCCATGACAGAGAAGACCATCGGGCTGCGCCAGGAGTTGCCGGGGCGGGCCAAGCGCGCCGCGCAACGCAGGGTCGCCGAACGTTCCGTCGAACTTGCGCAGGTCGACGTTGACGTTGTGCGCCGCGATGTCGCCCGGGCGGCCGCGCGTGCCTGGGTCGATGTCTGGTCAGCCCAGCGCGAAATCGAAACCCTGGGTTCGCTGCGCGCACAGGCGCAGCTTGCGGCTCGCCTGGCGCGTGCGCGCATTGCGGGCGGCGGTTCGGCGCTCGATGCGCTGGCGGCGCAGGCGGGTGTTCTCGAAGTCGACAGTGAAGGCGCCGCCGCCGAGGGCGCCGCAGGCGAGGCCATGGCCGAACTGCGCCGCTGGATTGGCGACGACGCCGCCACGATCACGGAAACGGCGCCCGACTTCGACCGCGCTCCCCGCCCGGAGGGCGAGACGCTCGCAGCGCTCGACCGGCTGCCCACGCTGCGTTCGGCCGAGGCGAGAGTGGCGTCGGCTGCCGCCGCGGTCGATGCAGCGCGCGCCGAGCGGCGTCCCGACTGGGATCTCACGGCGAGCTATGGGCAGCGCAGCGGCTACAGCGACATGCTGATGGTGGAGGTGGGCGTGAGCCTGCCGCTCTTTGTGCGCACTCGCCAGGCGCCGGGAATCGCAGCGCGCACGGCGGAGCAGCGCGTGGCACTCGCGGAACAGCAAAGTCAACGCCTCGAGGTGACCGCGCGTATTCGAGCGCTCTACGCGAGGTGGGAGGGCCTCAGGCGCCAGGTGTCCGTGCACGATCAGGTCCTGCGTCTGGCGCGCGATCGCAGCGCCGCGGCCCTGGCGTCCTACCGCGCGGGCGGCGAACTGCAGCCCTGGCTCGACGCGCGCCGTGACGAGACGACCGCACATCGCACACATGCACAGCATCTCGCCGGCCTCGGCCGTGCCTGGGTCGATCTGGCCTATCTGTTCGGGGAGTCGACCCCATGACGATCAACAAACGCGGTCCCGTGATCGTGGCCGTGGCTGCACTCGTGGCACTCGCCGGCGTCGTTGGCTGGTGGAGCGCCACACGCGACGGTCATTCCACCGGCCCGGCACCCGCAGGCGAACGCAAGATCCTCTACTGGTACGACCCGATGGTGCCGGACCAGCATTTCAGCCAGCCCGGCAAATCGCCGTTCATGGACATGCAGCTGCAGCCGAAATACGCGGATGAGGACACGAAGGCGGGTGTCGAGGTGTCCCCCGTCACCCAGCACAGCCTGGGAGTCCGCACGGTTGCGGTCGAGAAGGGTCGGCTCGGCAGCGAAATCGTCGTGTCAGGCACGATCGCCTGGGACCTGCGACTCGAGCGCGTCGTCAGCGCGCGCACCGAAATCATCGTCGATCGCCTGTACGTCAAGGCACCGTTCACGAAGGTCCAGCGAGGCGAGAGGCTTGCGAGCGTGATCGCTCCTGCGTGGAGCAGCGCGCTCGCGGAGGCACAGGCCATCGCGCAATCCGCCGAGGTCGGTACGCGCGAGCTCTCGGCAGCCGCGCAGGCACGTTTGCGCGCGCTCGGCGTGCCGGACGGCACTCAGCCTGGCCGCGACGGTCGGATCGTGCTGACCGCGCCCGAACAGGGCGTAGTCAGCGAGATCGGTGTGCGGGAGGGTGAAGTCGCTCCCGTCGGCTTGACGCTGTTTCGGGTCAACGGCACCCGCACGGTCTGGTTGCAGGCGGCCATACCCCAGGCGGACGCGGCGGGCATCGCGGCGGGCGCTCGCGCCATCGCCGAAGTGGGCGGTATCGCGAATCCTGTCGTGGGACGGGTCGAATCGGTGTTGCCGGCGCTCGATCCGGCGAGCCGCACCCAGCAGGCACGCATCGTGCTCGCCAATCCCGACGGCGTGCTCGCGGCGGGACAACAGGCGCGCATCGTCCTGCGTTCGGACGCTGGCGCGGAAAGCCTGTTGGTGCCGAGTGACGCCGTGATCGGCAGCGGCGAGCGGGCGCATGTGATCGTGCGTCACGGCGATGCGCATTTCATGCCGATGGCCGTGCGCACCGGCCGCAGCAGCGGTGGGCGCACGGAAGTCCTCTCGGGCCTGAAGGAGGGCGAACAGGTGGTCGTGTCCGGGCAGTTCCTGCTCGACTCGGAAGCGAGCCTCTCGGGGGCGCTCGAGCGTCTCGGCGGGAATGGGTCGCAGCCATGATCGCGCGCCTCATCGCCGCCGCGATTGCCCATCGCGCTGTCGTGTTGATCGGTGCGCTGGTGGTCGCCGTGTGGGGGATCTGGGCCGTCGTGCGTGCGCCGCTCGATGCACTGCCGGACCTGTCCGACACGCAGGTCGTCGTGCGTACGGAGTGGCCGGGGCAGGCGCCGCACATCGTCGAGGACCAGGTGACCTTTCCGCTTTCCACGACGCTGCTCTCGGTGCCCGGCGCGAAGGCGGTGCGCGGCTTCTCTTTCTTCGGCGACTCGTTCGTCTACGTGCTCTTCGACGACGACACCGACCTCTACTGGGCGCGCTCGCGCGTGCTCGAGTACCTGAGCCAGGTGCGCGCGAACCTGCCGGCCGCGGTCACGCCCGCGCTCGGACCCGACGCCACCGGGGTCGGCTGGATCTACGAATACGCGCTGGTCGATCGCAGCGGAGCGCTCGGGCCCGGTGAACTGCGCGCGCTGCAGGACTGGTTCCTGCGCTACGAACTGAAGTCCGTGCCGGATGTCGCCGAGGTCGCGACCGTCGGCGGCATGGTGCAGGGCTGGCAAGTGCAGCCCGATCCGTCCGCCCTCGCGGCACGGGGCGTGACCGTGGCACAACTCGTCGGGGCGATCCGTGCGGCGAACGGCGCGACCGGCGGCTCGGTCATCGAGCAGGCGGAGGCCGAGATCATGGTGCGCAGCGAAGGCTACCTGCGCACCCGCGAGGACCTGGAGCGCGTGCCGATCGTGCGCGGTGCCGACGCCGCGCCGGTGTTGCTGCGCGACGTGGCGCTCATCCAGCGCGGGCCGGTACTGCGCCGGGGCATCGCCGAACTCGATGGCGAGGGCGAGGTCACCGGGGGAATCATCGTCCTGCGCTCGGGCAAGAACGCGCTCGCCGCGATCGAGGCCGTGAAGGCCCGACTCGATAGCCTGAAAGGCAGCCTGCCCGCGGGGGTCGAGATCGTCACGGTCTACGATCGCTCGGCGCTGATCCTGGAGGCGGTCCGCAACCTCGCACGCAAGCTGCTGGAGGAGTTTCTCGTGGTGGCGCTCGTGTGCGTGCTGTTCCTCTGGCATGCGCGCTCGGCGCTGGTCGCGGTGGTGACGCTGCCGCTCGGCGTGCTCGCCGCGTTCATCGTCATGCACTACCAGGGCATCAGCACGAACCTGCTGTCGCTCGGCGGCATCGCGATCGCGATCGGGGCGATGGTCGATGCGGCCGTCGTGATGATCGAGAATGCGCACAAGCACCTCGAGCATTTCGAGGCGCGGAATGGGCGCGCGCCGCAGGAAGCAGAGCGCCTGGACATCGTGCGCGCGGCGGCATGCGAGGTGGGACCGGCGCTCTTCGTGAGCCTCCTCGTGATCACGCTGTCGTTCATTCCGGTGTTCGCGTTGCAGGCGCAGGAGGGGCGCCTGTTCTCGCCGCTCGCGTTCACCAAGACCTGGGCGATGGCCGCAGCCGCCGTGCTCGCCGTGACACTGATCCCGGTGCTGATCGCGACGCTGATCAGCGGTCGCATCCGTCCCGAGCGCGACAACCCGGTCAACCGCTGGCTGGTCGCAGCCTACCGGCCGGTGATCGAGCGCGTGCTGCGCCATCCGCGGGCCACGCTCGTGCTGGCCGCAGGCGTGCTGCTGCTGTCGCTGGTGCCGCTGTCGCGCCTCGGCAGCGAGTTCCTGCCGGCGATCGACGAGGGCGCGCTCCTCTACATGCCGACGGCGCTGCCTGGCCTCTCGGCGGGCAAGGCGGCGCAGCTGCTCGGCCAGACGGACCGCATGATCCGAACTGTGCCGGAGGTGGCGCATGTCTTCGGCAAGGCGGGGCGCGCCGAAACGGCGACCGATCCCGCGCCGCTCGAGATGTTCGAGACCACGGTGACCTTCAAGCCGCGCGGCGAATGGCGGCCGGGCATGACCGCAGCGAAGCTGCGCGAGGAACTCGACGCGGCGGTGAACGTGCCTGGCCTGACGAATCTGTGGGTACCGCCGATCCGCAATCGCATCGACATGCTGGCGACCGGCATCAAGAGCCCGATCGGCATCAAGGTCATGGGACCCGATGTCGCCGAGCTTGCGCGCATCGCCGCCCGTGTCGAGGCCGTCGCGGGCACGGTGCCGGGCGTGGGTTCGGCACTCGCCGAACGGGTCGAGGGCGGCCGCTACCTCGACGTTCGCGTCGATCCCGTTCGTGCGGCCCGCTACGGCCTGTCACAGCAGGACGTGCAGCAACTCATCGCCACGGTGATCGGCGGCGAGCCGGTGACGCAGACGATCGAGGGCAGGGAGCGCTATCCGGTGGTCGTGCGATACGCGCGTTCCGTGCGCGATTCGGCCGAGGCGATCGGGCGCCTGCCGATCGTGGCGCCGGGAGGCGAGCAACTGACGCTCGCGCAGGTTGCGGATGTCGTTTTCGCGGCCGGGCCGCCGATGCTGAAGAGCGACAATGGACGCCTCGCGAGCTATGTCTACGTGGACGTGGCGGGACGGGACCTCGGCTCCGTGGTCGAGGACCTCAAGGCGGCGATGGCGCGCGACGTGCCGCTGCCTGCGGGCTATTCACTCGCCTGGTCGGGCCAGTTCGAGTACCTCACGCGCACGCGCGAGCGCCTGCGGCTCGTCGTGCCGGCCGTGCTCGCGATCATCTTCGGGCTGATCTGCGTCGTCTTTCGCCGCGCCTCGGAGGCCGCGATCATCATGCTGTCGCTGCCGTTTGCGCTGGTTGGCGGCCTGTGGCTCGTGTGGCTCATGGGGCACGCGATCTCGGTGGCGTCGCTGATCGGATTCATCGCCCTTGCCGGCGTTGCCGCGGAGTTCGGCATCATCATGCTGCTTTACCTCAGGCAGTCGTGGGAGCGCGCGCTCGCCACGGAGCCCGATGTCAGCGTCGCCGCACTCGACGCCGCGATCATGGAAGGCGCGGTGCAGCGCGTGCGGCCGAAGGCGATGACCGTCGCCGTGATCATCGCGGGCCTGCTGCCGATCCTGCTCGGCGCCGGCGCCGGTTCGGAAGTCATGCAACGCATCGCCGCGCCGATGGTGGGCGGCATGCTGAGCGCGCCGCTGCTATCAATGCTGGTGATTCCGGCGGCGTATCGATTGCTGAAGGTCCGTGGCCTTCGCAGCGGGCGTTAGCACGGATTTCGGGTCTTGTGCGGGAACGTAGCGAGGTCGACGTACATCCATTGGGCAGTGTGTGCCAATCGATGAGTGCAATGTTGAAATTCCCTCTCCACGGCGCTATACGCGAACCACATGGAAGTCATCATGGAGCCGCCGCTCTGTCCACTGGAGGCCCCGCGTTACGACTTCTCGCATGTCGACGAGCTGATCGACGAGGCGGCGCGCAGCACCAGGCGCTGGCTCGCAGGGGGTGGGCTCCACGCTCGGGAGACACCTGCACGGGCACAGGCAAGGTCCATTGCCACCGCGGAGATACTACGAGTGAGGCCATGTGGCCGGGCGATTCACGGCGCCGGACACTGCGCTGCAGGGTCGGCACCGCGTGATTCGATCTCCGCGGCGGTCTGCGCGATGGCGGGTGCAAGCGGGCTGCCCTGCGCGGCAGAGCGCGCGAGTTCGATCTGCGCGAGTGCGGCATCCCGGCAGCCGCGCAGCGACAGCAACTCGGCGAGATTGTTGCGCGCGGCGGCGTCGGCGGGCGAAATGCCCAGCAATGCCGTCAGTGCCGATTCGGCCGCAGGCATGTCGCCCTGCGCGAGCAGGGCGTTGGCGGCGCCGAGGCGCAGCAGCGGTGATTCGGGCCAGCGCGCGATGCCGGCTTCGTATGCGAGGAGCGCGGCGGCCGGATCGACACCCTCGAGATCCGCGACCGCGGCGGCATAGCGCTCGCCGCTGCCGCGCACCGGCAATTCCCCGGGGCTCAGCGCCACGTAGGCCCAGTGGTCCGCCCGTGACCACGCACCCGAAAAGCGGCGCAGCGACATGCGCTGGCGTTCTGTCGTGCCGGAGCGCAACAGCAGGGCATGCGTGTCCTCCTCGTAGCCGATGACCACGGCGTAGTGCCAGATCGGCCACGATCGCACGCCGAGATTGAGCAGCACGAGCACCGGACGCTGGGCCGCGAGTTCGTGGACCAACGCCGCAATGGACGGCTCGAGCACGTAGGCAATGCGCCCGCGCTGGCGCGTCGCGGCGAGCATTTCGGTCTGCAGGCTGCCCTTGCGGGCGGGAATATAGACCTCGGCGACGAGGTCTTCCGGCGCCACCGCGATGCCGCTTGCGCCGAGCAGCGTCGCGAGCGCCGCCGGGCCACACTGGTATTGGTCCTGGGGGTGGAACGGGACACCCGCCAGTTCGACCGCAGGCGGCGCGTCGGCGGGCCACGGCGCGTCTGCGCCGGGCCCCCGATCGTGGGTGGACAACAAGCTGCAGCCGCTCGCCAGCAATGCGACGGCAACTGCCCCCAAGCAGACGCGCTGCAAGGCGCGCCAGCCCGCCTCAGGCCTTCTTGAAGATGTCGATGACGCCGGTCAGCTCCAGGATCAGCAGCACGACGAACACGATGCCGATCACCGCGAGGATGTCGCCGCCGGCAGGTGCCTGCTCGAGTTGCTCGGCGAAGCTGGCGAGTTCCGCGTCGCTCAGCGCCGCGGCGCGTGCCCGTGCGGCACTGGCGTCAACGCCGAGATCGGTGAGCCGCTGCTGCACATCGGCGCGTGCCAGGACGCTGTCGACGCGTGCGAGGTTCGCGGTGCGTGCACCCGCGGCCACGGCGGCCTGGGTGCCGATCATCGCGGCGCTGGCAGGGGCCGGAGCCACCGAGGCAACAAAAGCCACGAGGGTCAGCGCGACGATACCGCGCCGAAGGTGCATGATCATGTAGGCCTCCTGATTTGAACGGTCGCGCAACGCGCGCCTCGCAGTCTAGGCGTATGCGCGACGCGCTCACAAGCCGTGCCCGCGCCGACACCATTGTAGGAGAATGACGACAAGGAGAGGGCCATGCAGGACGAGAGCTTCTCCGTACTACTCGAACTGGCGCCGACCCGTGCGCATGCCACCCCGCTGCCGGGCGTTGATTCTGACTTCGACCCCGTACCTCTTGCGCGCGGCTTGAGGCGGGACGCCGGTGCGGGCGATTCCGGCCCGACGATCGTGGTGCGCGCCGATATTCGCAGGGCCGACCTCGCGCGGCTGCGCGCCCATCGCGACGTCGTCGCCGTCTGGTCTGATCCGCGGATCGCGGCGGTCCACATCGACTCTGCCGCCGCGATCGATTGCACCCCGCAGGTGCCGACGGGCGACGCGACCGATGTCGCGCGGGCGCTGGGCGCCGACCGCGTTTGGCAGGCGAGCGGCTATCGCGGCGATCACGCGGTCATCGGCATCGTCGACGGCGGGATCGATGGCACGCGCTTCCCGGTGATCGGCGGCTGGTCTCCCGATCCCGCCTCGCCACCCGGAAGCGCGCGCGTCGCCTGGGACGCGCACGGCAACATGTGCGCCTTCGACGCATCGATCGCCTGCCCGCGGGCGCGCTTTCTCGACTACTCGATCGGCAAGACGGCGCCGGGCGCAGGTATCGGCGGCCTGCTCTCGAGCGCGTTGCAGGCCTTTCATCGCGCACTGGTGCAACACGCGGCGGACGGCACCCCGCAGGTACTGTCGAACAGCTGGGGCCTGTACCAGGAAGCCTGGGATCCTTTTCCGCCGGGCGATCCGTCGAACTACACGCGCAATCCCGACCATGCCTTCACGCGCAAGCTCATCGAGTTGCTGGACGCCGGGCTGTTGGTCGCCTTCGCCGCCGGCAATTGCGGTGGCGCCTGCGCCGATCCGCGCTGTGGCGCAGACCAGGGTCCGGGCCGCGGCATCTGGGGCGCAGGCGGGCATGCGCGCGCGATTTGCGTCGGCGCGGTGAACCTGCGCCGCGAGTGGATCGGGTACAGCTCCGAAGGGCCCGCGTCGTTGTCGCCCGAGAAGCCTGATTTCTGCAGCTATAGTCATTTCGCGGGCTTCTTCGCCAGCGACAACGGTACCTCGGCCGCATGTCCGGTCGTGGCTGGCGTGCTCGGCCTGCTCGCCGGTGCGCGCGCAGGAGTCGATCAGGACCGCGCGCGTGCGGTATTGCGGGCCACCGCACAGCGCGCCCCCGCGGCCACCGCGTGGGACCCGCGCTTCGGCGCAGGCATCGTCGATGCCCATGCGGCCTGGTCGGCGCTTGCGGCATGATGCGTACCGTGCAGCTGGAAATCATCGCGGACAGTTCGGCGGCGGCGATCACCTCGCGGCTCGAAGCGGCGGGCGTCGCGCGGCTGCCGGGCTACCAAGACGTGCCACTGCGGGGTGCGGGCGGGCGTCCGGGTACTGTCGTCGTGACAGTAATGGTGCCCGCCGGCATTTCCCTCGAGAGCCTGCACGACATTCCCGGCGTAGTGCGCGTCGCGCGCGACGTACCGGTCGGCCCGATGGCCCGATGAACACGAGGTCAGCATGAAGTTTCCGTTGGCATTGCTCGCCATGTTGCCCGTCGCGGGACTTGCCCAGTCACCGGCCACACCGCCGAACTGCGCCGCAGGTGAGCATCGCGCATTCGATTTCTGGATAGGCCTGTGGACCGTCACGGATGCCGCCGGGAAATTCGCGGGCATCAACCGGATCCAATCCATCAACGGCGGTTGCGTGCTGCACGAGCAGTGGACCAGCGCGCGCGGCGGCTACACCGGCTCGAGCCTCAACTGGTTCGGTGCCGATGGGCGTTGGCACCAGACCTGGGTCGACTCCATGGGGCAGTCGCTGCAGCTCACCGGCGGCCGGGTCGGCGACAGCATGGTGATGGAAGGCGCGCCGAAGCAGCGTATCACCTGGACTGCGCTCGACGTCGACACCCTGCGTCAGCACTGGCAGATGTCGGCGGATGCCGGCAAGTCCTGGGTCACGGCGTTCGATGGCACCTATCGCCGCGTGCGCGCTGCCACACCGGATCAGGCGACCGGTGGGTCGCTGCTGTCGCAAATTGGCGGGGAGTGGATTGGTCGAGGCGTCGTGAACAAGAGCGATGTTGCCGTGCGCCTGACGATCGCGCCGGCGCTTGGAGGCCGCTACACCGAGTTGCACTGGATGAACCTCGGCGCGGGGGCCGGCAGCGAACTGTTCGAGGGGCGCGCGCTGTATGCGCCCGCGGGAACAGGGCGCTATGCCGCGACATGGCGCGACTCCGCAGGCGGCGAGCACGCCATCGTGGCGACGGAACAAACGGGTCGTGCGCTCGAGGCGCTGTGGGGCGCTGCGGGCCGCACGCTCTATACACTGCTGCCGGGCGGCGAACTCGAAGTCATCGACAGTGCACGGCGCGATGACGGCAGCTGGGCGGAGTTCGGGCGCTCGCGCCTCGCGCGCGCGGCGTTGCCACGGTGATAATGCTGATTCATTCTCAGCCCTGATTGGCCATACTCGGAGACCCCCGCACGATGTATGGAGAGCCCCATGGCCGTCACACTTCCCCCTTTGCCTTATCCGCCCGAAGCGCTCGAACCGCATGTCTCGAGCAAGACCCTCGCCGTGCATCACGGCAAACACCATGCCGCCTATGTCGACAAGACCGTCGCGCTGGTGAAAGGCACGGCGCTCGAATCCGCATCGCTCGAGGAAATCGTGCGCGCGCAGGCGGGCAAGCCCGGGCCGCTGTTCAATTCGGCGGCGCAGGCCTGGAACCATGACTTCCTCTGGAAGAGCATGCGACCGGGCGGTGGTGGCGATGCGACCGGGCCGATTGCCCAGCGCATCGAGAAGGATTTCGGCAGCCACGATGGCTTCCGGCAGCAGTTCAGCAAGGCGGCAGCCGATCAGTTCGGCAGTGGCTGGGCCTGGCTCGTGCTCGACGGCGATGCACTGCGCATCGTGGCCACATCGAATGCCGCGACACCGCTCACCGGCAGCCAGGTGCCGCTGCTGACGCTCGACGTCTGGGAGCACGCGTACTACCTCGACTACCAGCAGCGCCGCGCTGATTACATCGCTGCCTTCCTCGCGCACCTCGCGAACTGGGACTACGCCAACGCGAATCTCGCCGCCCGGGCACCACGCTAGCGTTGCCGGGAAGCGGACCAGGGACGGTCCGGTCCCGGGCAGGGGCTTCCAGCAGGGCGCGCGGCATTATGTCGCATGCGCAGTGTGCTGCGGCCACGCTCGGTTGTTGAATCCCCTTTCCCGTGGGAGTAGGTTCGCCGTACTGACAACTAGAACCGGGGATAGGGAAATGTCACAGGTTGTTCGCGTGGCGCGTTCAAAGCTCGCGCTCATGTTGTTTACTGCGGCCCTGGTTGCCGCGCCCCTCTCACAAGCCGCAGACCAGGGCAAGCATCGCTCGGCCAACGTGAGCCGCGCATTGAGCATGCACGGCAAGAACGTCACGCGAAACCCGAATCGCGTGCAGGTGTTCGTGCGACTCGACGAGCCCGCCGTGGCCGAACTCAACGCCGATAGCGTTGCGCGTACCGGAGCGTACGCACCCGCAGCCGCGCAGCGCGCGCAGGCGCAACGTGTGTCGCAGCAGCAGGCGCGTTTTCGGCCGTCGCTGGAGAGCGCCGGCGCCGAGATCCTCTCGACCCAGCGCGTGGGTGCCAATGGCTTTCGCGTCAATGTGAGGCCGTCGGAGATCGCGACATTGCGCTCGCTGCCCGGCGTGCGCTCGGTTGGTCGGGTGGAGATCCACACGCTCGACAACGCCGAGAGCGTGCCGTGGATCGGCGCTCCGGCAGTGTGGGCGGCGCTAGGGACGGGCGAGGGCGTCTCGATCGGTGTCATCGACACCGGCATCGACTACACCCATGCCAACCTCGGCGGCAGCGGCAATCCCGCCGACTACGCGGCCAACGATCGCAACATCGTCGAGCCCGGCACTTTCCCCACCGCGAAGGTCGTGGGCGGCTTCGACTTCGCCGGTGCGACCTACAACGCCAATGTGGCGGGCTCCGTCCCAACGCCTGACGGCGATCCACTCGACCGCAACGGCCACGGCAGCCATGTGGCCGGCTCCGCGGCGGGCCTCGGCGTGGCGGACAGCATTGGCCCGGGCGTGGCGCCCGGTGCCGATCTGTACGCGCTGAAGGTGTTCGGCGACGGCGGTGGCAGCACCGACCTCACTTCGCTCGCGATCGAGTGGGCGATGGACCCGAACGGTGACGGCGACATGAGCGATCACCTCGACGTGATCAACATGAGCCTCGGCTCGCCATTCGGCCAACCGGACGATCCGTCGGCGATCTCGACCAACAACGCGGCGGCTGTCGGCATCATCGTCGCGACCTCGGCCGGCAACGAAGGCAACATGCCCTACGTGACCGGTGCGCCGGGCGTCGCGAGTTCGGCCATCTCCACCGCGGCCAACATTCCCGGCGGACGGCTTTCGTCGCGCTTCACGGTGACGGCGCCCGCTGCTGTCGCCGGTACTTATCCCTCGCTCGAAGGGGCAGGCCCCGTGACCTTTGCAGAGGTCGGACCGATCTCCGGCAACCTCGTGGCGGCCGCCCCGGTCAACGGCTGCGCGGCGCTGACCAATGCCGGTGCGATCGCCGGCAACGTGGCGCTGATCCGCCGCGGCGTTTGCAGCTTCCTCGTCAAGTACCAGATGGCGCAGGCCGCCGGTGCCTCGGCCATCGTCGTGTTCAACGACGGAGCGGACGCGACGCGCGTCGATCCCATCGTGATGGGTGGCCTCGACGGCAGCGTCACGATCCCTGGCCTGATGATCTCGAGCACGGTCGGTGACGTGCTGGTGGCCACCGCAGGCGTCACCGTGACGCTGGATGCCTTTGCCGATCCGGCGGACGACGACCAGATCGCGGCCTTCTCGTCGCGCGGTCCCGGGCATGGCGGTTCCACGTTCAAGCCGGACATCTCGGCGCCGGGCGTCGCGATCGTCTCGACGGGCGTAGCCACGGGCACGGGCAGCGCCAATTTACAGGGCACGTCCATGGCGGCGCCGCACGTCGCGGGCGCCGCGGCATTGTTGAGGCAGAAGCATCCAGGCCTGGACCAGAGCGCCATCAAGGCGCTGCTGCAGAACTCGAGCGTCGATTCGAATGCGACGGGCGATACCGATCTCGCGCGCCAAGGCGTGGGTGCGCTGCGCGTCGATCGCGCGGTCGCGCTCACGAGTTATGCCTCACCGGGTGGCGTGTCGTTCGGGCGCCTGAATCCGATCACCAGCGCCAACGTGAAGGAGGACGTCAGGCTCACCGACCTCAGCGGCAAGCGCCGCACCTTCGGTGTGACCCATGTGCCGAACCAGACCTATCCGGGCGTCAGCGTCGAGTGCCCGCGCGACATCAAGGTCAATGGCAAGGGCAGCGCGAAGTTCACCATCAGGCTCAAGTTCGATCCGCGCCAGGCATGGCGAGAAGATGTGTACGACGACGCCATCGTGAGCCAGACGGAAGTCGACGGCTGGTGCGTCCTGGACGACGGCAAGGACAGCTTGCGCGTCGGCTACATGGCCGTGGTCGATCCGGCCTCGGCGGTGCTGGTGCTGCCCGACAACGGGTTCGGCGGCGCCAAGTTGCTGAACATCGGGCCCACCATCGGCTGGGCGGAAGGCTTCACGCTGGCAAAGCTCGGCGGCGAGGAACAGGACCGCACCTACGGGTCGATCGCGGCGACCGGCTTCCGGCTCGCCGATCCGGCCTCGCCCAACTATGGCGGCCTGCGCGTTCTGGAGCTCGGTTTCGCGATGGAGCGCTCGTTCGAGCATCTGTCGAACCTGAACTTCCTGCTGGAAATCGACGTCGACAGTGACGGCGTGCCGGATGCCTTCCTCGAGGGTACCGACATGTCGGATTACTTCGACGTCGATCCGGGCCAGTTCATCACGCTGCAGTTCGACGCCGCGGGCGGTGGCTTTGCCGACTGGCTCGCCAACTCGTGGGACTTCAACGACCGCACGCTGATCCTGCCGTTCACGCTCTCCACCGATCCCGACTTCCCGGGTTTCGTGCCCGAGAAGTTCGACTATGTGTTGAGCGTCACGGCGCGCGATGGTGCGACAGACGTGCAGCGGGGCACGGTCGACCTGTCGAAGGAAATCGTGCCCGACGTGAACAGCTTCGGCGTCGAACCGTTCGATCATGTCGATGTCGACTTCACCGGCCCCAACGGGACGACCCTGTGGCTGCTGCAGAACAACGTGTCGGCCGCGCAGCCGGCGCTGGCACTGCACCATGCGCACAAGAAATCGGGCAAGGACAGCAAGAAGAAGACCCACCGCAGGGGCCGTTGATCCGGCAACCCGATTCGAATCTGAACATGAGGGCCGCCTTCGGGCGGCCCTTTTTCATTCCGCGTCGATAGCCGGGCAGGGGCGCAGGGACACGCGATCCGTGTGATAGAAGTACAGGCGCCCACGGTAGCGCAGCGCGAGCACGAGTCCGTCGACAGGACCCGCCTCGATCGTCTCGTCCTGCAGCGGACAGCCGAGGCTGCTGTCGGGCCACTGCTGGCCTTTCACGCCGTCGAGGCGGATCTGCGCCGGGTCCGCGCGCAGACGCTGCGCCAGATCCTGGCGTGCGCGTTCCATCAGGACATCGATGCCTGTCGCACGGACCGCGGGCGATCGGTCGCGGCGCACGAGGCCAGCGTTTCCGCACACCAACGCGTTCTCGCCGGACACGTGCACGTCATACGCGCGTCCCTGTACGGTGGCCGACACGGCGTAACCTTCGGTGATCACGGTCAAGGCCATCGAGCCCGGCTGGCCGCAGCCCATGCTCGAGTCGCTCCAGGTCCGCGCCTCGACGCCGGCGACGGTCACCTCGTCGACCGACAGGTCGAGATGCTGCGCGAGCGCCTCCCTGGCGCGTTGCGCAGCTTGCGCTTGCGCCGTGGCTGGTTCGTTCGACGGCACGGCCTGCGAGCAGGCGCCCAGCAAGAGCGCCGCCGCAGACATCGATGCGATTGCGAGCTTGATCAGAACGTGAACCTTCCGTACAGGCCGAAATCCGTCTGGTCGTCGGAGAAGGATACCTCGGCGCCGACCGCCCAGGCAGGCGTGAAGTAGTAGCGGGCACCGAGGCGCGCCGCCGTGTCATCGCCCGAGTCGTCGAGATCGGTGTAGTCGAGGAAGGCGTCGAGCTCGAACTGCGCGCGCGGCCGCGCGCGCACCCCGACGCTCACGGCATAGCCGTTGTCGTCGAACGATGCGCCGAACGGGCCATCCGCCGAGACATCGACATAGCTCAGGCGCGCCACACCGTCGACGATGTTGGACAGCGGCAGATGGCCGCCGAGACCGACTTCGACCAGGTCGAGATCGAGATCATTGGCGCCGACATCGAAAGAAATCTGCCGGTAGCCAACGGCCGCGAACCAGTTCTCGCCGAAGCCCACCGAGCCACGCAGGAACATGCCATCGCCGTCCTCGTTGATGTCATCGAGGTCGGTCTGGGCCCAGCCGGCGTCGACATACGAGTAGCCGATATCGTCCGCAGCGGCGGCGCCGGTCGCGGCGCCCAGGGCCAGTGCGGCAAGAACACCGCAAACGAGGGGGTTACGAGTCATGAAAGTTCCTCTGGGTTGCAAGCAAGGCAATGTTCCGACACGCGGGGCGGGCGGCGGTTCCGTTTGTCAGTAAAGTGCGACAGGCATCACGCGACGCGGCGGATCGTCGATGCGGTCGCAATGAGTCATCGCCTCGGAATGGAATGCGCACGAGCTTGCTGCCGCCGCAAGTAGACAACAACGGGACCCGGGCATCGCAGCAGCAATGTGAAACTTGGCTCCCCGGGTTGGACTCGAACCAACGACCAACGGATTAACAGTCCGACGCTCTACCGCTGAGCTACCGGGGAACGGGAGGCTAGAAGGGCGCGAATTCTCGTGGACCCGGGCAGATGCGTCAAGCGACAGGCGCACGCCGCCTGCGCCGGCGTCGCCACAGGGCCCCGTAGGCGAGCAGGTTGAGCCCGATCAGCCCAGCGGCGAGCAAGGCCTGGAAGCCGCGGGTGAGGCCGGCCGGATAGATCACCGGCGTGATGTAGCGTTCGATGAATCCGCCCGTGTAGCCGAGGCCGCCCGCCCGCACGCGCCAGGCATTCTCGAGCGGGGTGAGTGGACAGAGGGCCCCGGTGGCGAGGATCCAGAGGCCCCACGCGAGGGCGATACCATGCAGCCATGCGGCCCGTGGCCAGCGCCAGGTGAGGAAGCCACCTGCGGCGACGAACACGATGAACGCGAAGTGCAGCGCGACGACGAGATCCGCAAGGACTCGCCAGTTCACACCATCAGGCGGTCTTGACCGCCGCCCCCGCGAGCACCCGCTGGATGCGATCGATCGCCTTTTCCAGCGTCTCCATGCTGCACGCGAACGAAATGCGCACATGGCCCGGCGCGCCGAAGCTCGAACCGGCCACCAGCGCCACGCCACCTTCGTTCAGCAGCAGCTCCGCAAAGGCGTTGTCGTCGCGGCAGCCGGTCGCGGCCATTGCGCCCGAGACGTCGGCGAACGCATAGAAGGTGCCGGCGCCGGGCAGACAGGATATGCCCGGCAGCGAGTTGAGCCCCGCAACGATGTAATCGTGACGCTTCCTGTATTGCACCACCATCTCGGCGACGCTCGCCTGGTCGCCGTTCAGGGCGACGACCGCGGCGCGCTGCGAAATGCTCGACGCGTTCGAGGTGCTCTGGCCCTGGACTGTCGACATGGCGGTGACGATTTCCTTCGGTCCGCCACAGTAGCCGAGCCGCCAACCCGTCATTGCGTAGGTCTTCGAGCAGCCGTTGATCGTGACGGTGCGGTCGTGGAGTTCGGGCACCGCCGTCAACAGGCTGCAGAACGGTTCGTCGGCCCAGTAGATCTTCTCGTACATGTCGTCGGTGCCGATGACGATGCGCGGGTGCTGCAGCAGCACCTCGCCGAGCGCCTGCAACTCGGCGCGCGTATAGGCCGCTCCGGTCGGGTTGCAGGGGCTGTTCAGCAGCACCAGGCGGGTCCTCGGCGTGATCGCCACTTCGAGCTGGCGCGGGGTGATCTTGTAGCCCTGGCTGGCGCCCGCGAACGGCATGACCGGCAGGCCGTCCGCCAGCATGACCATGTCGGGGTAGGACACCCAGTACGGCGCCGGGATGATGGCCTCATCGCCCGGATCGAGCACGGCCATGCACAGGTTGTAGATCGTCTGCTTGGCGCCGCTCGAGACGAGGATCTGCGAGCGCTCGTACTCGATGCCGTTGTCGCGGCGGAACTTCGCGATGATCGCGTCCTTCAGTTCAATGATGCCGTCGACGCTGGTGTAGCGCGTGTGGCCGCGTCGGATCGCTTCGACGCCGGCAGCGGCGATGTGCGCGGGCGTGTCGAAGTCGGGCTCGCCGGCGCCGAGCGAAACGATGTCCTTGCCCTCTGCCTTGAGCTTCGCGGCGCGCGCGGTGACGGCCAGAGTGGGGGAGGGCTTGACGCGTTGCACGCGTCGCGAGACGGGTAATGACACGTTGGGGAACCTGCAGGTGAGTAGACGCTGGAACAGCGCTATATTAACCGATCGTGTTCAAGCTTCGTATCGACACATGAGCACCACAGGCAAGTTGGGCATACCGGCCGCAGCGCCATTTCGGTTGCGCGCCGATTACAGCCCGGCGGGCGACCAGCCGCATGCGATCGACAAGCTCGTGACCGGCCTCGCCGACGGCCTCGCGCACCAGACCCTGCTCGGTGTCACCGGCAGCGGCAAGACCTACACGATCGCCAGCGTGATCGAACGCGTGCAGCGTCCGGCGCTCGTGGTCGCGCACAACAAGACACTTGCCGCGCAGCTGTACGGTGAATTCCGCGAGTATTTCCCGGACAACGCGGTGGAGTATTTCGTTTCCTACTACGACTACTACCAGCCGGAAGCCTACGTGCCCTCGAGCGACACCTACATCGAGAAGGACGCCTCGATCAACGAGCACATCGAGCAGATGCGCCTCTCGGCGACCAAGGCAATGCTCGAGCGGCGCGACACGATCGTGGTCGCCACCGTGTCCTCGATCTACGGTCTTGGCGATCCGGAAGCGTATTTCGCGATGGTGCTGCACCTGAAGCGCGGCGACCGGCTCGATCAGCGCCAGTTGCTGCGCCGTCTCGCGGACATGCAGTACACGCGCAACGAACTCGACCTGCAGGCGGGCACCTACCGCGTACGCGGCGACGTGATCGACATCTTTCCCGCCGAGTCCGACCGCGCCGCGGTGCGCGTCGAGCTGTTCGACGATACGGTGGAATCGCTCGCGCAGTTCGATCCGCTGACCGGGGAGGTGACGCGCAAGCTGCCGCGCTACACCATCTATCCGGGCTCCCATTACGTGACGCCGCGCGAGCGGATCATCGGTGCGATCGATCAGATCCGCGAGGACCTGCGCGTGCGCCTCAAGGAGCTGCGCGACGCGGACAAGCTAGTCGAGGCGCAGCGCCTCGAGCAGCGCACGATGTTCGACATGGAGATGATGAAAGAGGTGGGCTACTGCGCGGGTATCGAGAACTACTCGCGCTATCTGTCGGGGCGTGAGCCAGGCGAGCCGCCGCCGTGCCTGTACGACTACCTGCCCGAGAACGCGCTGCTGATCGTCGATGAGAGCCATCAGACGATCCCGCAGCTCGGCGCCATGTATCGCGGCGACCGCTCGCGCAAGGAAACCCTCGTCGAGTACGGCTTCCGTCTGCCTTCGGCGCTCGACAACCGGCCGCTCAAGTTCGAGGAATGGGAGGCGCTCGCGCCGCAGATGATTTTCGTGTCGGCGACACCCGGGGCCTACGAAGCGCGGATGTCCTCGCAGGTGGTCGAACAGCTGGTGCGACCCACCGGCCTCGTCGACCCGCAAGTCGAGGTGCGTCCCGTGCGCTCGCAGGTCGACGACGTGTTGTCCGAGATCCGCCTGCGCGTCGCGCGCAACGAACGCGTGCTGATCACCACGCTGACCAAACGCATGGCGGAGGACCTCACCGAGTACCTGCACGAGCACGATACCAAAGTGCGCTACCTGCATGCCGACGTGGAGACCGTCGAGCGCACCGAGATCATCCGCGACCTGCGCCTCGGCAAGTTCGACGTGCTGGTCGGCATCAACCTCCTGCGCGAGGGCCTCGATATGCCCGAGGTGTCGCTGGTCGCGATCCTCGATGCCGACAAGGAAGGGTTCCTGCGCTCCGACAATTCGCTGATCCAGACGATCGGGCGCGCGGCGCGCCACCTCAACGGGCGTGCGATCCTCTATGCGGACCGCATGACCGGCTCGATGCAGCGGGCGATCGAGGAAACCAGCCGCAGGCGCGCGAAACAGCTGGCCTACAACGCCGAGCACGGTATCACCCCGCGTGGCATCGAGAAGAGCGTCGCCGACATCATGGAAGGCGCGCGCAGCGAGGCGCCGCGGCCGCGGGGCCGGGGGGCGCAGCAGGACGCCAGGGTGGCGGCGCTGCGACCCGAACAGGTGGTCCGCCGGATCAAGCAGATGGAAGCCGAGATGTTCAAGAAGGCCCGCAGCCTCGAATTCGAAGAGGCCGCGCGGCTGCGCGACCAGATCGAGCGGCTCAAGAAAGCCGAGCTTGGCCTGCCGGACGCCGCGGCAGGTTGAGACGGGGTGCTAACGTCTTGAAATCCCGTGGATTCGATTGCCTACAGGGCGCGCGTTGCGGTATCTTTCGCGCCCCTATAGGCGCGTAGCTCAGTGGTAGAGCACTTCCTTGACATGGAAGTGGTCGGTGGTTCGATCCCACTCGCGCCTACCATCTTGTTTTGGGTGACACGAGTATCGCCATGATCGGTGCGGCCGGCGTCCAGGAAAATTTGCAGTTGCGTCGCGAGGAATTGCTGGCGCGCGCCAATCGCGCGCGCGACGATGCCGCGCATCGCCGGCAAGCGGTCAGCCCCGATTTCTCCGAGCAGGCCGCCGAGCGGCAGAACGACGACGTGCTGCGCGGCATCGAGACCGCAGCGCGCGAGGAGATCGCACAGATCGACAGCGCGCTCGATCGCCTGCAACGCGGCGAGTACGGCATCTGCGTCGAGTGCGGACGGGAAATCGAAGCCGCGCGGCTCGAGGCGGTTCCGTACGCGGATCGCTGCCTCGCGCACGCCGGAACCTGAGCCCTCGTGCCGGTCATCACGCTGCCCGACGGTAGCCAGCGCAGCTACGACGCGCCGGCCTCGATCGACGCGATCGCCGCAAGCATCGGCGCGGGCCTGCGCAAGGCGGCACTCGCCGGGCGAGTCGACGGCAAGCTGGTCGATACGAGCTTCGTGCTCGATCACGATGCGAAGGTCTCGATCGTCACGGCGAAAGACCCGGACGGGCTCGAGATCCTGCGTCACTCGACTGCGCACCTGCTCGCGCAGGCCGTGAAGCAGCTTTACCCGCAGGCGCAGGTCACGATCGGCCCGGTGATCGACGACGGCTTCTACTACGACTTCGCCTACTCGCGCCCGTTCACGCCAGAGGATCTCGCGGCGATCGAGCAGCGCATGAAGGAACTCGCCGAGCAGGATGCGCAGGTCACGCGCCGCGTGTTGAGCCGTGACGACGCCGTGCGCTTCTTCCAGGACATCGGCGAGTTCTACAAGGCCGAAATCATCGCCAGCATCCCGGGCAACGAGGAGATCAGCCTCTACGGGCAGGGCGACTGGGTCGACCTGTGTCGCGGGCCGCACGTGCCCTCGACCGGCAAGCTCAAGGTCTTCAAGCTGATGAAGGTGGCCGGTGCCTACTGGCGCGGCGATTCCCGCAACGAGATGCTCCAGCGCATCTACGGCACGGCCTGGGCCGACAAGAAGGAACTCGACGCCTACCTGCACCGCCTCGAGGAAGCCGAGAAGCGTGACCACCGGCGCATCGGGCGCGAGCTCGACCTGTTCCACATGCAGGAGGAGGCGCCGGGCGCGGTGTTCTGGCATCCGAAGGGCTGGTCGATCTTCCAGGGCCTGATCGAGTACATGCGCGAGAAGCAGCGCGCGGCGGGCTATGAGGAAGTGAACGCGCCCGAGATCATGGACGCGACGCTGTGGCAGCAGTCGGGGCACCTGGAGAAATTCGGCGAGAACATGTTCCTGACGCAGACACCTGACGAGCGTGTCTATGCGATCAAGCCGATGAACTGCCCGGGCCACGTGCAGATCTTCAAGCAGGGCATCCGCAGCCACCGCGAGCTGCCGCTGCGCTATGCCGAGTTCGGCAAGGTGCACCGGTATGAGCCCTCCGGAGCGCTGCACGGCCTGATGCGCGTGCGCGCGTTCACGCAGGACGATGCGCACATCTTCATCACCGAGGACATGATCACCGGGGAGTCGGTGCGGGGCATCGAGCTGCTGCTGTCGATCTACCGCGACTTCGGCTTCGACGACGTGAAGGTCAAGTACTCCGACCGTCCGGAGAAGCGCGTCGGCAGCGACGAGGTGTGGGACCGCGCCGAGCAGGCGCTGATCGACGCCACCCGGGCCGCCGGCATCGAGTACACCCTGAACCCGGGCGAGGGGGCCTTCTACGGCCCCAAGCTCGAATTCGTGCTGCAGGACGCCATCGGCCGGGACTGGCAGTGCGGGACCTGGCAGGTCGACCTCAACCTGCCGGGGCGGCTCGGGGCCCACTACATCGACGAGCACAGCGCCAGGCGCACGCCGGTGATGCTGCACCGGGCGATTTTCGGCTCCCTGGAGCGGTTTTTCGCGATCCTGCTCGAACACCATGCCGGGCGCCTGCCGGCCTGGCTGGCGCCCGTGCAGGCCGTCGTATGCACCATTACCGACCGCCAGGACGAGTACGCCCGGAAAGTCACGGATTCGCTTAAAAATCAGGGATTTCGGGTCGAAAGCGACTTGCGGAACGAAAAGGTGGGCTTTAAGATTCGCGCCCACACGCTGCAGCGCGTGCCATATTTGTTGGTCGCGGGGGACAAAGAAGTCGCCGCGAATCTGCTTTCCGTGCGTACCCGTAGCGGCAAGGACTTGGGCACAATGTCGCCGGAGACGTTTTCAGAGCGCCTTCGCGACGAGCTCGAGAGCCGCGGGCGCCGAACTTTGGAGGACTGATTTATAGCCACTGCAAGCAAGCGCGTCCGGCGCAATGACGATATCAGCGCACCGCAGGTGCGCGTGATCGCAGCCGACGGCTCCCAGGCGGGAGTCATGTCCCGGTACGACGCGCTTCAGATGGCACTGGCCGCCGGGCTCGATCTCGTGGAAGTGTCGCCCACGGCGGAACCGCCGGTGGTGCGGGTGATGGACTACGGCAAATTCCTGTTCGAGCAGAACAAGAAGGCCCACTCCGCGAAGAAGAAGCAGAAGCAGATCCAGGTCAAGGAAGTGAAATTTCGTCCCGGGACGGACGAGAACGATTACCAGGTCAAGCTGCGCAATTTGACGCGCTTCCTGACCGAAGGTGACAAGGCCAAGGTAACCCTGAGGTTCCGCGGCCGTGAGATGGCGCATCAGGAGATCGGGCGCAAGCTTCTCGATCGGGTGGTGCTCGACCTTGCCGGCGTCGGCGGAATCGAGCAGAACCCGCTCATGGAAGGGCGCCAGATGGTGATGGTCTTCGCGCCGAAAAAGAAGTGATCGGCAGGTAACTGCCGGTCCGCAGGCAAGCGAGCCCACCGGGGCTTTGCGAGCCTTTGCTACAACAGGAGATGAGCATGCCCAAGTTGAAAACCAACCGGGCGGCAGCGAAGCGTTTTCGCAAGACTGCGAAAGGCTTCAAGAGCTATGCCGCCGGCCGTCGACACAACCTCGGCCACAAGGCCCCCAAGGTCAAGCGGCACGCCCGTTCGGGCGGCAGCAGCCTCGTACACGAGAGCGACGTCGGTCGCCTCGTCCAGCTGCTCCCCAACCACAAGTAACGGCACGAGGTAAGAAGTCATGGCACGAGTCAAGCGTGGCGTGACGGCCGGGCGCCGTCACAAGAAAGTTCTGGGCAAGGCGAAGGGTTATTACAACGCCCGTCGCAAGGTCTATCGCACCGCGAAGCAAGCGGTCATCAAGGCGGGCCAGTATGCCTACCGCGATCGCCGCGCGAAGAAGCGCGATTTCCGCGCGCTCTGGATCACGCGTATCAACGCCGCGGCGCGCCTGTACGAAATCTCGTACAGCCAGCTCGTGAACGGCCTGCGCAAGGCCGGCATCGCGATCGACCGCAAGGTGCTGGCGGATATCGCCGTGCACGACGCCCCGGCATTCGAGGCGATCGCGAAGCAGGCAAAAGCGGCCCTCGCAGCGGCGTAAGTCGCCGTGGGGGAACTGGCCCGTCTCACCGGTGAGGCACTCGCGGCAATCGGCGCGAGCGGCGACCTGTCGTCGCTCGACGCCGCGCGAGTGC
>CADEFJ010000017.1 GCA_902826575.1 uncultured Pseudomonadota bacterium
CCTTCTTCCTGGCTGAAATGGGCGACAAGACCCAGCTTGCGACCGTGGCGATGAGCGCGCATTACGCGGCGCCGGTCGTGGTCGTGCTCGGTACCACATTGGGCATGCTGATCGCCGATGTGCCAGCGGTGTTCATTGGTGAACGGCTCGCCACGAAGATACCGATGAGGCTCGTGCATGCGATTGCGGCGGCGATATTCGCCTTGCTTGGCGTTGCGACCTTGCTCGGGTTGGGGACGCGAATTGGCCTCTGAATCCGGCAGGCGGTGGCAAGGTCACATGTGCGCCGCCCGTGCCTTGTTGAGCCACGGCGGCGGCTGCTAGATTCGGTCCGATTTCATTGGGGGGGTTACCGGAATGATCGAAGCGACCGCCACTCGTGCCACTGCCCTGGGTCGTCTTGCCACGCCACCTTTCGTGGGCATCCTCGCGTTCATCGCGGTGCTCGGCATCGTGCCCCTCATGCACAGTGTGCTGCAGCTCGTCATGGACGCCTTCCCCGAGGGCTACGATACGCCGGTCAGCCTCGGAATCGGTGCGGTTGCCGTTGCGCTCATGGTCTACGGATCACTCAGCAGCAGTGAGGCGGTTGGCACCTGGCTTGGCTTCATTGCCGCCCATCTCGTCTGGACGGGCTGGATCGAGCTGTCGTTCCGCTTCAATCCCGAGTTCATGGGCATGGGCCCGCTGATCGTGGATGGGGAACATGTGCTGTCGGCGAGCCTGCTGTTCGTCGAGGCGACCGTCGGCCTGCTGATGGCGACACTTCCGTTTTTCGTGTTCAACCGCGACACGCGCTGCAACGCCTTCATGTGGATCCAGCGCGTGTTTCGCTACGACGCCGGCAAGCCGTCGCCCGCCACCGAACGCAATTTCGCGCGCATCACCTTCCTCGAAGTGTTGTACGTGATCTGGTTCTGCTACGCGGTATCGCTGTTCATGGTCGACTCGCGCTTCCTCGGCCTGCACCATCCGTTCACCTACGCGTTGACCTTCCTGCTGACGATGTGGGCGTTCTATCTGCTGATGCGCCTCGCGCGCTTCACGCGCGTCCTCGCGGCAGTGCGCTATGCGGTGCCCACGGCAGGGGTGTTGTGGGTCTCGATCGAGATCACGCAGGAGTGGGGACTGTTCGAGGAGTTCTGGACGAAGCCGCAGGAATACGTGCTCGAAATGGGCATCCTGCTTGGCGCATTCCTGTTGGCGCTGTTCCTCGCGGTGATCATGCCCCGCAGGCGTACGGTCACGAAGTCCTGACCAGCGGGGCGATCAGGTCGGGGCCGTCATTGCGTGGCGAGTTCACGCGGGTACTGACCGGGTAGGCGACCATCTGTTCCGCCGGATAGGGCGCGAGTGCCGCGCGCGCATCGTCGAGTGTCCCCATGAGCCAGGCTTCCTGATCCTCGCGGCGCAGGATCGCCGGCATGCGTTGCCTGCTGTTGTGGATCTGCGCCATCAGCGCATTTGCGGGCAGGGTGATAATGGTGCAGCTCTCCACGGCGTCACCACGCGCCGGGACGCTGCGGTCCCACAGACCGGCAAAACCCAGCACCTCCTGGTCGGCGAGGTGGATGTAGAACGGCTGCTTGTGGCCGCGCTCATCGAGGTGCCATTCATAGAAACCGAGCGCGGGCAGCAGGCAGCGCTGCGCCCGTTTCCAGGGATGGCGCCAGCTCGCGGCGGTCTCGATCGTTTCGATGCGCGCGTTGATCGTCGAATACTTCGGCACCTCGCCGTGCGCGAAGAACGGGATCAGGCCCCAGCGCAGCAATGACCACTCGATGGCATTGGCGCCGCGGCGCAGGGCCGGCACCTGGGTCGTGGGCGCGCAATTGAAAGTCTGTCGGTATGTGAACGGGAGGGCAACGCGGCGAAACTCGCGCTCCAGTGCCATTTCATCCGGAGTGACGAAGCGGCCGCACATGAGCCGATTCTAGCGGGCAAGCGCCGTGAGTATGCCACTCAGTATCCGCACGGGTGACGGCGGGCAGCCGGGCACCGCGACGTTCACCGGAATCACGTTCGCGACGCGCCCGCGCGAAGCGTAACTCTCGCCGAATATGCCGCCAGTGCAGCCGCAGTCGCCCACGGCGACGACCAGCTTGGGATCGGGTGTCGCTTCGTACGTGCGCCGCAGGGCGTCTTCCATGCTGACCGACACCGGGCCTGTCACCAGCAGCATGTCAGCGTGGCGTGGGCTGGCAACGAAGCGGATGCCGGCGCCCTCGATGTTGTAGTACGGGTTGCCGAGCGCATGGACTTCAAGCTCGCATCCGTTGCACGAGCCCGCGTCGATGTGGCGGATGCACAGCGCGCGGCCCAGGACGTCGAGGATCCGCTCCTGCAACTCATCGTGGACGCGCAGGGACTCGTCGGGCGCGACGCGCGCTTCGGTGACAATGCCGATCGCGGCTATCTTGCGAAGTGTCTTGAGCATGGCGGCCTAGAGATCGTGTCCGCTGTAGGCGAGGTTGAACGACTTGTTGATCAGCGGAAAGTCCGGGACGATGTTGTCCATGATCGCGTGCTCGAGCGCAGGCCAGTTCTGCCACGATGGATCGTGGACGTGGCAGCGATGGGTCCGGCCTTCCGCGCCGGCCTCGAGTGCGATGAATACCGGACCGCGCCAGCCCTCGACGAGGCCGAAGGCGAGTGCGCCGGCAAGCGGCGTCCCGAGATCGCGCTGCACAGCGCCTTCGGGCAGCAGCCGCAGCCATGCGCGGCATATCCGGATCGACTCCAGTACCTCGTCGAAGCGCACCGCCACGCGCGCGAGCACGTCACCGCTGCTGCGGGTGGCGAGCTTCGCCGGAAAGGTCGACCACGGCGCCCACGGATGGTCGACGCGCAGGTCGAAAGCCTGGTCGCTGGCCCGGCCGGCGAGCCCGGTGAGCCCAAGCCGGGCGGCGAGTTGTGGAAGCACCGTACCCGCATCATGGAACCGATCGTGCACTCCCGGGTGGTCGTCATAGATCGCGCGCATGGCGCGCACCTCGTGTTCCGTGGCGACGAGGCGTGTCGTCAGCGCGCTGATGCTTGCCGGAGCGAGATCGCGCGCCACACCGCCTGGGACGACGTAGTCCATCAGGTAACGCTGGCCAAACGCATCATAGAGCGTGCGCAGCAAGTCCTCCTTCACACGCGAGAACTGGGCAAGGCCGAAGGCGAAGCCTGCGTCGTTGCCCAGCGCCCCGAGATCGCCCAGGTGGTTGGCGATGCGCTCCAATTCGAGCGCGAGCGCGCGCAGCCAGGCACAGCGTGCCGTGACTTCGCAGCCGCTCATGCCTTCCAGTGCGCGGCAGTAGGCCCATGAGTACGCAACCGTCGAGTCCCCGCAGATGCGTGCCGCCAGCCGATGACCCTGGTCGAGAGGTCGATGCTGGAACAGCCGCTCCACGCCTTTATGCGCGTAGCCGAGGCGCTGCTCGAGCCGCAGCACCTTCTCGCCTGCGACCGAGAAGCGGAAATGCCCCGGCTCGATGATGCTGGCGTGCACCGGGCCCACCGGGATCTCGTGTACACCGTCGCCTGATACCATCACGAAGGCGTAGTTGTCCGTGATGCCGGGCGCGCGCGGCGGCTCGGGTTGGTCGCGCCGCAGCGGGAGGTACCCGGCAGGCCAGCTTGCGTGCCTGAGCCAGGGACGTGCATCGCCGTTGGCTGCGCGCACACCGAGCAGGTCGTGGAGCGCTCGCTCCATGCGCAGCGCGGCGGGATACACTTCGGCGATGCTCGGAATCGTCGCCACATCGCGAGGTACGTCGAGCTCCGTGACGCGCAGGCCCTCCTGGTCGAGATAGGCCGCCAGTACTTCGATCCGCGCGGCATCGCTACGCCGCTCACCACCCCACAACGCAAGCAGCCGCGCCCCATCGCCGTGCATGGTGCGCGCGACGCTCGTCCATTGGTCCGCCTCCACTGCGGCGCGCCACGCGGGCGGCGTGCCCCCGATCCATTGCCATTGCAGCTGCGCGCGCGTGCTCATGGCGTGGCGCCGATCAGCTGTGCCGCCTGCCGATACCAGTCGGCGAGATAGGGCGGGATATAAAGTCCAAGCACCAGCACGGCGGCGAGGTGGACGAACACCGGCACCAGCGCGGGCTGATGCGCAAGCCGCTTGCCGCCCGGCTCGCCGAACACCATCGGCTGCACCCGGCCGATGATCGCCGCGAACGCGACTGCCAGCGCGCCGAGCAGTATCGGCGCGGCCCAGGGTTGTTGCTGCATGGCGGTGGTCAGGATCAGGAACTCGCTCGCAAACACCCCGAACGGAGGTACGCCGAGAATGGCGATCGTGCCGAGCATCAGGCCCCAGCCGATGGTCGGGTTGCGCACCACGAGGCCGCGGATCTCGTCCATGACCTGGGTGCCGGACTTCTGCACGGCATGCCCGACCGCAAAGAAGATCGCCGACTTGGTCAACGAGTGCACGGTCATGTGCAGCAGCGCCGCGAAGTTCGCCACCGGGCCGCCCATGCCGAAGGCGAAGGTCACGATGCCCATGTGTTCGATCGACGAATAGGCGAACAGGCGCTTGATGTCGCGCTGGCGCCAGAGGAAAAACGCGGCCACCACCACCGAAAGCAGGCCGAAAGCCATCAGTATCTGGCCCGGCAGGTTCGAATTCAATGAGCCCTCGACCAGCACTTTGCAGCGGATCACGATGTAGAGCGCGACATTCAACAGCAGGCCGGAGAGTACGGCGGAGATGGGCGTGGGGCCTTCGGCGTGCGCATCGGGCAGCCAGTTGTGCAGCGGTACCAGCCCGACCTTGGTGCCGTAGCCGACCAGCAGGAACACGAAGGCAAGGCTCAATCCCTGCGGTTCGAGCTCGGACTTCCCGCCGTTCAGTTCGGTCCACAGCAGCGCGTTCATGCCCTCGGCGCCGAGGATCTTCTCGGCCGCGAAATACAGCAGGATCGTGCCGAACAACGCCTGGGCGATGCCCACCCCGCAGAGGATGAAGTACTTCCACGCCGCCTCGAGGCTTGCAGCAGTGCGATAGAGCGACACCAGCAACACCGTCGACAGCGTGGCGGCTTCCAGCGCGACCCACATGATGCCCATGTTGTTGGTCAGCAGCGCCACCAGCATGGTCGCCATGAACATCTGGTACATGCTGTGGTAGAGGCGCATGCGACGTGCCGTGACCCGGCCGTGGTCGCGCTCGATGCGCATGTAGGGACGCGAGAACAGCGCCGTCGTGAAGCCGACGAGCGCGGTGAGCGCCACCAGGAACACGTTGAATGAATCAATGAAGAACTGGCCGCCCCACGCGAGCACCGGGCCACCTGATATCACCCGTACCGTGAGCGCGGTTGCCGCGAGCAGCGTGCCGAGGCTGAAAGCCGCATTCACTTCCGGAGCCGACGGCCGCGCACCCCAGATCGCAAGCACCAGGGTTCCGGCGAGCGGCAGCAGCAGGATGACGGCGAGCTCCACGCTATTTATCCCGCAGCGACTCGAGGTTGTGCAGGTCGAGGCTGTCGAACTGCTCGCGAATCTGGAAGAAGAACACGCCGAGCACGAACACGGCCACCAGCACGTCGAGCGCGATGCCGAACTCGATCAGCATCGGCATGCCGTAGGTGGCGCTCGAAGCCGCGAAGAACAGGCCGTTCTCCATCGCGAGAAAACCGATGACCTGCGAGATCGCCTTGCGGCGCGTGATCATCATCAGGAACGAGAGCAGCACGATCGCGAGCGCGATGCCGAGGGTTGCGCGGGTGATCGTGGTCGCAAGCGCGGAAATCGGCTCGGCCAGGCCGAAAGCGAAAATCACCACCAGCAGGCCGATGATCATCGTGGCGGTGATGTCGAGCCGCGATTCGGCCTCCCACTGCACGTCGAGGCGGCGGATCAGGCGACGCAGGATCCAGGGGAGGGCGCATACCTTGAGGGCGAAGGTCAGGGCGGCCGAATAGTACATGTGGCCGTGGCCGGTGTTGAGCGCCACCACCAGCGTCGAAATCGCGAGCGCAACACCCTGGGCGGTGAACAGGTCGACGAGCGCCACGGTACGACGCTGCGCCAGCATGGCGAACGCGAGCAGCAGCAGTACCGCGGCGCACAGGTTCACGAGCTGGGAGGTCAGTGCGGTGCTCAACATCGATCAGCTCCCGAGCAGCAGGTGGACGAGCATGCCGAGTACGGCGAACAGGAAGGCGGTCGCGAGGAACTCGGGCGCGCGGAAAATGCGCAGCTTGGCGCTCAGCGTCTCGATGAGCGCGAGGCCCGCGCCGAAGGACAGCAGTTTGAGCGCAAGGATCGGCGCGCCCGCGAGCAGCTCGACGTAGCCGGCGTCGCCGCGCGCGATTCCCCACGGCACGAACAGCGCGATGCCGATCGCTGCGTAATTGAACAGCTTGAGGGCCGCGGCCCATTCCATCAGCGCGAGGTGACGCGCGGAGTACTCCAGCAGCATCGCCTCGTGGATCATCGTGAGCTCGAGGTGCGTGGCCGGATTGTCCACCGGAATGCGCGCATTCTCCGCGAGCAACACGAGCATGAAGGCGATCGCGGCGAACGCGAGGCTGGGGTAGATCGCCAGTTCCCGCGTCACGAACGCGGTTGAAATCGCCACCAGCGAGGTGCTCGAAGCAATCAGCGACGCCGTGAAAATCACCATCAGCAGGGCCGGCTCGGCGAGGAAGCCGATCATCATTTCGCGGCGGGCGCCCAGCGTTCCGAATGCGGTGCCGATGTCCATCGCGGCGAGCGACATGAACACGCGCGCGGTGGCGAACAGGCCCACGAGCGCGATGGCGTCGGCCACGTAGGCGCTCGGCAGTGCCGTGCCCACCGACGGAATGATCGCCGCGGCGACGACCATCGAGCCGAATACGACGTACGGCGCGGCGCGAAACAGCAGCGATGCGTTGTCCGCGAGGACCGCGTCCTTGTGAAAGAGCTTGTGGAGGTTGCGATATGGCAGCCAGATGCTCGGCGCGCTGCGGTTCTGCAGCCAGGCCCGGCACTTGTTCACCCAGCCGAGGAGCAGAGGCGCGGCAAGCAGTGCGAGTGCGAGTTCGAGCAGCTGGTTGGTGGCGGCGACGATCATGGCGGGGTCACAGCACCAGTACCAGCAGGCCGATCAGGGTCAGGAAACTGTACAGCAGATACGTCGAAATCCGCCCGCGCTGCAGCCGCGAGACGAGAGCGGCGAGGCCCTGGACGGTGCGGTCGATCGGGCGATAGAGCCAGCCCCAGAACGGATCGTCGATCTGCACCGCGTAGACCGGCGAAGTGTCGGACGGTGACGGGACGATGCGGGTTATCACGAAGAATGGGGCGAAGATGCGCCGTATGGGCTGGCCAAATCCCTCCGCCGTGTCCTGCATGCGCGAATCGAGGCGACCAAAGCCGCAGTCCCACGCCGGACCGCGGCGCACTCCGGCGTGGTAGTACCGGCGCACGACCAGCGCTGCGACCACGACCACCGCGACGAGGCCAAGCAGGAAGACGATCGGTCCGTACGCCGCGCGTTCCGCCGAGATCGGCGAGAGCAGCCACCAGGAGTCGAGTCGGTCGCCCAGTGTCGCGCCGAGCAGCTGCGCGCTGACGATTTCGAGGAAGCGCAGCACGACGACGGGCAGCACGCCGAGCAGCACACAGGCAAGCGCGAACCAGGCGAGGCCGAGGCGTTCGAGTCCGCCGGGATCCCGGGCCTTGTCGAGTGCAGGCTCACGTGGGCGACCGAGGAAAATCACGCCGTAGAATTTCACCATGACATAGGCGGACAGCGCCGTGATGAGCGCGAGCAGTGCCGCCCCAAGCGGCACGAACATGTCAATGAAGGGCTGGGGCACGCTGGCCGTGAACAGGAACACCTGCAGCAGCAGCCACTCGGAAACGAAGCCATTGAGCGGCGGCAATCCTGCAAGGGCGAGTGTGCCGATGAGCGCGAGGCCGGCGACCCACGGCATGTGGTGGATCAGCCCGCCGAGCTTGCCGAGATTGCGCTCGCCGGTTGCGTGCAGCACCGAGCCCGTGGCGAGGAACAGCAGGCTCTTGAAGCAGGCGTGGTTCAGGCAATGATACAGCGTCGCAAGCAGCGCGATCGCCGCGAGCGTATCGAGTCCGAAGCCGCGGAACATCAGGGTGAGGCCTGCGCCGCTGAAGGCGATACCGAGGTTTTCGATCGACGAGTAGGCGAGCAGGCGTTTCATGTCGGTCTGCACGGCGGCGAACACGACGCCGAACAATGCCGTACCGAGACCAAGTCCCAGCGTCACGAGTCCCCACCACCACAGGGGTTCGCCGATGAGGTCGAGTGCGACGCGCAGCGTGCCGTACACGGCCATCTTGAGCATCACCCCGCTCAGCAACGCAGACACGGGCGAGGGCGCGGCCGGGTGCGCTTCCGGCAGCCACACGTGCAGCGGCAACAGGCCCGCCTTGGCGCCGAAGCCGGCCAGCGCAAGGAAGAACGCAGCCGAGGCCCACGGCGCCGGGTGCGAGGCGCTGCGCATGGCATCGAAGGTGAAGTGCCAGCTGCCGCCCTGCAGGATGCCGAAGGACAGCAGGATCGCGAGCGCACCGATGTGCGCAATGAGCAGGTACAGGAAGCCGGCGCGCTGGATCGCCGGTACCTTGTGCTGCGTGACGACGAGGAAGTACGACGCCAGCGCCATCGACTCCCACGCCACCATGAAGGCGTAGGCGTCATCGGCGAGCAGCACCGCTGCCATGCTGGCGAGGAACACGTGGTACTGGAAGCCGAGCAGGCCAGGCGCCGCACCGGGTCCGTCGCGAAAGTAGCCCGCGGCGAACAGGGAGATCCCGAATGAGCCGCCGCCAAGCAACGCGAGGAACACGCAGGCAAGCGCGTCCTGGCGCGCGTGGAACGGCAGGTCGGGCAGTCCAAGGAGCATCTCGCGTGTCTCGACGGGCGCGGTGATGCCGACGACGGCGTTGACGAGCATCGCGAGGCCGACAAGCGCTCCCAACGGAAAGATGACATGCGCGACAAAGCGGGTATTGCGGGGCGCAAACAGGCCGGCTACGCCGAGCAGCAGCCAGGCGCCGATCAGTA
Organism: uncultured Pseudomonadota bacterium; assembly: GCA_902826575.1. Taxonomy (GTDB): domain Bacteria; phylum Pseudomonadota; class Gammaproteobacteria; order Steroidobacterales; family Steroidobacteraceae; genus CADEFQ01. The sequence goes on from CADEFJ010000017.1 coordinate 9,035, forward strand.
CCAGAGTGGCGTCGATCGGCGAGTAGCCTCCCCAGATGGACCAGGACATATCGATGACATTAGCATTTGGTGAGCCAAGACGTTCAAAGGCGCGCCGCAGGCGCCACCCGCTGGACGTCGGATGATCAGGCAACCTGGGGGGCGCGTGTCGAGATCTGTCGGCATTTTGTTGTGTGCGTTGTGGCTTGCCGCCTGCCAGGGGGCGCCGCAACGCGCCGATTTGCTGATCGAGAACGGTTTCATCATCGATGGTCGCGGTGGCGAGCCCTATCGTGGTGCGGTGGCGGTAGCCGATGGACGTGTCCTCGCCATTGGCCCGCGGCTCGACGGCATGCTGGCGACCCGGACCGTGGACGCCGGCGGACTGGTCGTGGCACCCGGGTTCATCAACGTGTTGTCCTGGGCGCCCGATTCACTGATCCACGACGGACGCGGCCTGAGCGACATCCGCCAGGGCGTCACGCTGGAGATTTTCGGCGAGGGTGATTCGTACGGACCGCTGTCGCCGGCGGCCCGCTCGGAGATGCTGGCTACCCAGGGCGACATCCGCTACGACATCAGCTGGACGACGCTCGGTGGTTTCCTCGAGTTCCTGGTCGCAAAAGGCGTGTCGCCCAATGTGGCGTCATTCGTGGGTGCCGCAACGGTGCGGGTGCACGAGGTCGGCTACGCCAACCGCGCACCGACCGCGGCCGAACTCGCCCGCATGCAGGATCTGGTGCGCGATGCGATGCGCGAAGGTGCCCTCGGTGTCGGCAGCGCGCTGATCTACGCCCCCGGCGCCTACGCGAAGACAGAAGAGCTGACGGCACTGGCGCGGGCCGCTGGCGAGCTGGGCGGAGGCTATATCTCGCATCTGCGCAGCGAAACCGATCGCTTGCTCGAGGCGCTGGACGAGCTGATTGGCATCGCCCGCGATGCGGGCGTACACGGCGAAGTGCACCATCTCAAGGCGGCAGGTCTGTCCAACTGGCCCAGGATGCAAGTCGCGATCGAGCGCATCGAGGCGGCGCGTACCGCCGGACTTGGCATCAGCGCGAACATGTACACCTATACGGCCGGCGCCACGGGTCTCGATGCCGCCATGCCGCCGTGGGTGCAGGAGGGCGGGCTCGAGGGCTGGATCGAGCGATTGCGCGATCCCGCGATCGCCCGCCGGGTCGCCGGCGAGATGCGCGCGCCAGGCAGGGACTGGGAGAACCTGTACCACGCGGCAGGTTCGGCCGATCGGGTCGTGCTGATCGGCTTCAAGAACGAGGCGCTGAAACCATTGACCGGCCAGACCCTCGCGGAAGTCGCGCGCGCGCGCGGCATGTCGCCCGAAGAGGCGGCCATAGCACTCGTGATCGAGGATCGCTCGCGCGTCGAGGCGGCCTATTTCCTGATGTCGGAAGAAAATGTGCGCCTGGGACTGTCCCAGCCCTGGGTCAGCATCGAATCGGACGAGGGCGCCCTCGCACCGGAAGGCGTGTTCCTCGCCAGCAGCAACCATCCGCGTGCCTACGGCAGCTTTGCCCGCTTTCTCGGCAAGTATGTGCGCGAGGAGCAGGTGGCGACGCTGCCCGACGCGATCCGCAGGCTGACCCGACTGCCGGCGGAGAACTGGAAGCTGCGGGATCGCGGTTGCCTCGATCGTGGCTGCCACGCCGACATCGTGATCTTCGATCCCGCGACGATCGGGGATCAGGCGACTTTCGAGCAGCCACACAGGTTCGCGACCGGCGTCCGCGACGTGTTTGTCAACGGCGTGCAGGTGCTGGAAAAGGGCGAACACACCGGCGCGACGCCGGGCCAGGTGGTGCGCGGCCCCGGCTGGACGGGTTGGTAATACCGCCACTCACGGCCGCAAACCCTGTTCAGTGAGCGTGCACGGTCTGCCCGCGCATGCGGGTGATCGCGCGAGTCCAGTACTGCGGGGTGCGCGTGCCCTGCGCGACCAGTGCGTACACGGCAGGCACCACGAGCAGCGTGAGCACCATCGAGATCAACACGCCGTATACGACGACCACGCCGATGGGTTGGCGGCTTTCGGCGCCGGCACCGGTCGCGAGCAGCAGCGGCAGCGCGCCGAACGCACTGCACAGGCTCGTCATGAGCACGGGGCGCAGGCGGGTGACCGAGGCCTGCACGATCGCGTCCTTGAACGCCACGCCACGGTCGCGGAGCTGGTTCGAAAACTCCACGATCAGCACGCCGTTCTTCGCGGCGAGGCCAATCAGCATGACGATGGCGATCTGGCTGAACACATTGATCGAAATGCCGTAGAGCCACATGCCGCCGATTGCACCGACTATCGCGAGCGGCACGGTGGTCATGATGACGAATGGCAACACGAAGCTTTCGAACTGCGCGGCGAGCACCAGGAACACGATCAGCAACGCGCCGAAGAAGGTCCAGTACAGCGACTGGCTGGCCTTCAGGTACTCGCGCGACTCGCCGTCGAAGTCGAGCTTGGCGGTGGGCGGCAGTTCCTCGTCGACGATCTGCCGGAAATAACGGACCGCATCGCCCATCGAATAGTCGCCCGCGAGGCCGGCACTGATCGTGATCGAGCGCAGCCGGTTGAAGCGGTTCAACTGGGTCGCCGTGGCCGCTTCGTTCAATTGCACGACACTCGCGAGCGGCACGAGCTCGCCGCTCGAGTCCGAGCGGACGTAGAGATTCTCGAGGCTGGTCGGCGAGCTGCGGTCCTCGCTGCGACCCTGCAGGATCACGTCGTATTCGCGCCCGCCCATGATGAAGGTCGTGGCGGTGCGCGAGGCCAGCATGGTCTCGAGCGTGCGGGCGATGGCGTCGAGCGACAGGCCGAGGTCGGCGGCGCGATTGCGATCGACCGCGACGTCCATCTGCGGCTTGCGTTCCTTGTAATTGGAGTCGAGGTTGACCAGGCCCGGATTGGTGCTGGCGCGCTCGATCAGCTGGTCGCGCCATGCGGCAAGCGTCGCGTAGTCGGGACCCATGATGACGGCCTGCAGCGGCTCCTGTCCGCCCCAGTTGAAGGCTGACGGCGTGGTGACGCTGGCTCGAACGCCAGGCAGCAGCGCCACCTCGCGCTGGATCGAATCGGCAACCTGGCGCGCGGTGCGCTCGCGCTGGCTCCAGTGCTTGAGCACCACCATGCCCATCGCGCGATTCACTTCGCTACCGGCCGCGCCGCCGAATCCCGGCACGCGGATCTGGTAGCGCGCGATGTCGCCATGGACGGCCTCGGCCGCGAAAATGTCTTCGAGGCGCGCGGCGTAGCCGTCCATGTAATCGAGTGAGGCACCTTCCGGCCCGAACAGCATGACGCGCACGACGCCACGATCGTCCTGGGGCGTGCTCTCCTCCGGCAGGCGTGTGAACAGGCCGATTGCCACCGCGAAAATCGCCAGCGCGCCACCGACGATGAGCCACGGCCGGCCGAGCGCCCGGTCAAGCAGGCTGCGGTAACGCTCGCTCATACGGTGGAACAGCCGGTCGATCGTCTCGCTGATGCGGCTGCGAACGGCGCCCGTCTGGAAGAGCTGCGCGGTCATCATCGGCGTCAATGTCAGCGCCACGAGACAGGAGAACAGGATGGAGGCGGCGAGCGTGAAGCCGAACTCCCCGAACAGCCGGCCGATGCGCCCGGTAAGGAACGAAATTGGCAGGAACACCGCGGCCAGCACCAGCGTGGTCGCAACGACCGCAAAGCCGATTTCCCGGCTGCCGTCGATGGCGGCCAGCAGGCTGTTCTCACCGCGCTCGATGCGCCGGTAGATGTTCTCGAGCATGACGATGGCATCGTCGACGACGAGACCGATCGCGAGCACGATGCCGAGCAGTGTCAAGGTATTGATCGTGAAGCCCATGGCGTAGATCGCCGCGCAGGCCCCGATGATCGACACCGGGATAGTGACGGCCGGAATCAGCGTCGCACGCCAGCTGCCGAGAAAGGCGTAGATGACAACCAGCACGAGCAGGACCGAAATGCCGAGCGCGATCAGCACCTCGCGCATCGAAGACTTGATGAACTCCGAGCGGTCGACGTTGGTGCCGATCTGCGTGCCTGCGGGCAACTCGGCGTTGATCGCCGCGACCTCGGCGTGCGCCGCGGCCGCCACGGTCAGCGCATTGGCGTTGGACTGCGGCTCGAGGCCGATTGAAATGCCGGCCACGCCCAGCGTGCGGGAAATCGTGCGCTCGTTCTCGGCGGCGAGCGCGATTTCGGCCACCTCGCCGAGTCGCACGAGATAACCGTCCGGACTGCGCCCGACGACGAGTTGCCGGAAGTCGTCCGGTGTCGTGAGGCCGGTGGCGGTATTCAGCACGAATTCGCGCACTCGCGATTCGAGCCGCCCGGCGGGCAGCTGCACGTTCTCGCGCCGCAGTGCCGACTCGACGTCGTTGACGGTCAGCCGGCGCGCGGCCAGCGCTTCGGCATCGAGCCAGACGCGCATCGCGTAGCGGCGATCACCGCTCAGCTGCACGCGCGCGATGCCCGGCACGGCAGCGAAGCGATCCGCGATGTTGCGCTCGACATAGTCGCTCAGTTCGAGCGTGGTCATCTTGTCGCTGGCGATGTTGACGTAGAGGATTGGCTCGGCGCTGCTGTCGGCCTTGACGATTTCGGGCGGATCCGCCTGGTCCGGCAGGTTGCTCAGCACGCGCGCCACCCGGTCGCGCACGTCATTGGCCGCGGCGTCAACATCGCGACCGAGGTCGAACTCGAGATTGATGCGCGAGCGGCCGTCGCTGCTGGTCGACTTCAGCGTTTCGATGCCCTCGAGACCCGCGACCCGCTCCTCGATCGGTTGGGTGACTTTCGTCTCGAGGATCTCGGCGGATGCTCCGAGGTAGCGCGTATCGATCGATACGATGGGCGGGTTGATGTCGGGAAACTCGCGAATCGTGGACCACAGGCGGGTGAGCGCGACCAGCCCGACCACGACGAGCAGCAGGCTGACGACGAGTGCCAGGATCGGTCGGTGAACGGAGATCTCGGAAATTCGCATCGTTGATCAGGTTGGCGCGCTGCGGCCGCGCGCGATGAAGGGCCCGTTGCGCAATCCGCTCGCAAACTTGCCGTAGTTGAAGGGCGCGCCATCCGGCGTGCTCACGGAGCCACCGGCTGCCTGCAATATGGCGTGGCCGGCGGCGACATCCCATTCCATCGTGGGTCCGAAGCGAGCATACAGATCGGCGCGGCCGGCGGCGATACGGCAGAACTTCAACGATGAACCCACGGACTCGACCTGCAGGTGCGGTACCGAAGCGAGGAAGGCGTCGGTGGCCGGATCGCGGTGCGAACGGCTGGCGAGGGCGATCGCGCCCCGCAGGGGTGCCTGGCGCGCCTCGATCGGACCTGCGCGCGCCGGGTCGAATGTCGACCCGGGGCGCTGGCCCGCGGACCAGGCCCTGCCGCCCGAAAAATAGAGCTCGCCGACGGCGGGTGCGTACACACAGCCCGCGACGGGCGCCCCACCGTCGATGAGCGCGATGTTGACCGTGAACTCGCCGTTCCTCGCGATGAACTCGCGCGTGCCATCGAGCGGGTCGACGAGTACGAACGGTCCGTCCGCGACGGGGGCGGGAGGCGCCACATCGCACGATTCCTCGGAAATCACCGCAATGCCGGGCAGGAGGGCCTGCAACGCCGGGACAATAATGTCCTCGGCGTGCTGGTCGGCAAGCGTCACGGGCGTTTCATCCGCTTTCATGCGGGTGAGGAAATCCGTGTGATAGACGGCCATGATGGCCTCGCCCGCACGCGTGGCGATCGCGGCAAATTCCGCGCCGATTCGGTCACGGGCCGCGATCTTGTAGAATGGGCGGGTCATGTCCAGATCAAGGCTTCTTCGACTACTGCCGTTCATTGCTGCCGCGCTCGCCGTGACCAGCGCGCAGGCCACCGTCTACGAGTTGCCGGCTACCGGCGCGGCTCTCTTTGGCAGCGTAGAGCATACCGTGACCGCGTACGAGGACACGCTGATCGACCTTGGCCGGCGCTACAGCCTGGGATATGAGGAAATCCGCCGCGTGAATCCGCAGGTCGATCCCTGGCTGCCGGGCGAGGGCACGGCTGTGCTGCTGCCGGGCCAGCGTATCCTGCCGAGCGGACCGCGCGAAGGTATCGTCGTGAACCTGCCGGAGCATCGGCTCTATTATTTCCCGAAGCCGAAGAAGGGCGGGAAGGCGCTGGTCTATACCTATCCGGTCAGCATCGGCAAGATGGACTGGAAGACCCCGCTCGGCAAGACCCGCATCACGCAGAAAGAGAAGAATCCCAACTGGTATCCACCGGCATCGGTGCGCAAGGAGCACGCCGCGCGCGGTGAGCCATTGCCGAGCGTCGTGCCGCCGGGCCCCGACAACCCGCTGGGCGCGTACAAGATGCGTCTCGCGATCGGCGGGGGCAGTTACCTCATCCACGGTACCAACAACCCGGCGGCGGTCGGCATGGCGATCACGCACGGCTGTATCCGCATGTTCCCGGAGGATGTCGAAGAGCTCTTCGGCATGGCGGCGGTCGGCACGCCGGTCTATCTCGTCAACGAGCCGGTGAAGGTCGCCATCGTCGAAGGCGAGGTCTACCTCGAGGCACATCCGCCGGTGGATGCCGAGGGGCAGACCACCGCAATCGATATCGACAAGTTCGCTGCCATGCTCGACTCGGCGCTCGGACCAAGCCGCACCGCCGTGCATTGGGACCACGCGCTCGAAACCCTGCGGGCTGGCGACGGCATGCCGCAACTGATCGGCCTCGAGGCGGACGCCGATTCGGACGATGCGGGGATTGCCGCCACGCCGGTCGTGGCGGGCGATCGCCCGGCACCGCGCGAGTAGTCTGGCCTTTGCGCCGGGCAGTCGTGCTGCTGGGCCCCGTCGCGTTCCTGTGTACGGTGCTGCTGCCCGCGCCTGCGGGATTCTCCCAACTTGCCTGGCCGACCGCGGGGCTGCTCGTGTGGATGGCCTTGTGGTGGATCACGGAGGCGGTGCCGCTTGCGGTAACCGCTCTGCTGCCACTGCTGGTCGTGCCGCTGATCGGACTGCCGCAGCCGGCGCAGATCCTCACGCAGTACGCGAATTCGACCATTTTCCTGATCCTCGGCGGATTCCTGATCGGTCTTGCGATGGAGCGCTGGCAACTGCATCGGCGCATCGCCTATTCGATCGTCGCAGCGCTGGGCAGCCATCCACGCCGGCTGGTGCTCGGCGTGATGATCGCCACGGCGTTCGTCAGCATGTGGGTCTCTAACACCTCGACCACACTAATGATGCTGCCGGTGGCAAGTTCCATCGTGGCACTCGTCGTCGCCGGTGATCACGGGCGCCCGACCGCCAATTTCGCCACGGCGATGCTGCTCGGCGTCGCCTACGCCGCCACCATCGGCGGCCTCGGCACGCTGATCGGCTCGCCGACAAACGCCCTGGTGCAGGGTTTCATGGCCCAGAGCTTCGGCCATGACCTCAGCTTCGCGACCTGGATGTCGTTCGGCATTCCGACGGTGCTCGTGCTGCTGCCGGCGGCGTGGTGGATCCTGACGCGGATTGCACTGCCGTTCGACCTGCCGCCGGATACCCTGCCGCGCGATGTCATGAGCCGCGCACTGCATGAGCTCGGCCCGATGTCGCGGCCGGAACGGCGCGTGGCGATGATCGCACTGGTCACCGCGGCGCTGTGGATTTCGCGCCCGTGGCTGATGGGCCTGCCCGGCCTGCACGGCCTGACCGACACCGTGATTGCCATCGGCGCGGGACTCGCGCTGTTCCTCGCGCCTTCCGGCACGGGACCCGGCATTGTGCTGCTCGATGCAGATGCCATGCGCAAGGTCCCCTGGGACGTGCTGATCCTGTTCGGCGGTGGGCTCGCACTCGCTGCCGCGATACAGGCGAGCACGCTGTCGGAAACCCTGGGTATCGCAATGCGCGGCTTTGCGCACTGGCCGCAGCTCGCGGTGACGCTCATGGTCGTGCTCATGATCGTGCTGTGGACCGAGTTCAACAGCAATACCGCCACTGCCGCGACCTTCATGCCGGTCCTCGCGACGATGCTCGACGGCAACCCGCAGACGATACTCGTGCTGCTCGCGCCGGCCGCCATGGCGGCATCGGCGGGCTTCATGCTGCCCGTCGGCACGCCACCCAACGCCATCGTGTTTGCCACGGGCCGGATCACGATGCGCCAGATGCTGCGCACGGGATTGCTGGTCGACGTCGCGGCAGTGGTCGTGATTACGCTGGTTGCGGTCGTGCTCCTGTGACCACATCGCCGCAATCGCGCGCCTTGCGCGACGCTTTCGGCCTCTTCGCGACGGGAGTCACCATCGTCACCGGCCGCAAGCCCAATGGCGAGCCGGCAGGCGTGACCGTGAATTCGTTCACCTCGGTATCGCTCACGCCGCCGTTGCTGCTGTGGTGCCTGCAGAATGCCAGCACGAGTCTCGACGCCTTTGCCGTCGGGCTGGAATTCGCAGTGCATGTGCTGAGCCTCGACCATGAGGATGAGGCGATGCACTTCGCCCGACGTGCCGCGGACAAGTTTCCGGCACGCTTCGCCGGCGGCGCCGGGCCGCCACGCATCGACGGCGCGCTGTGTCGCCTCGAGTGCGTCGTCGAGGCACACCATGCCGGCGGCGATCACACGATCGTCCTGGGGCGCGTCATTCGCTGCGAGTCGGCGGGCGGCGCGCCGCTGGTCTTCCAGGAAGGCGTATTCGGGCGCTTCACGGCGTTGCCGCGCGGACGACATGTCGAGGCCTGGGAAACGTTCAACGGCGATTGGTTTTGAAGGGACAGTCGTGGCCACCTTCGTCATCGTCCGGCATGCGCAGGCCTCGTTCGGCAGCGAGAACTACGATGCGCTGTCGGCGCTCGGCGTAATGCAGGCGGAAGCGACCGGGCGCTACTTCGCGGATCGTGGTGCCGCTTTCGATCGCGTGTTGATCGGCCCGCGTGAACGCCATGCCGGGACTGCGCGCAGCCTGGTCGGTTCGCAGCGTGAGGTCACTGTAGTTGACGCACTCGATGAGTGTGGCGCCGGCTCCGGCCTCATGCAGCGCATCCTTGCGCATCGCGAAGGCGCCTCGAAGCGTGAAGTACTGCAGCGTTACCTGCACGTGCTCGAGGTCTGGGGACGCGGCGGACACGATGAACCGGGTCATGAGACACGCGCGCAGTTCGGCCACAGGGTCGCGCAATGGTTCGATGAAGCCAGTCTGGGGGTCGGGCGGGGCGAGCGCGTGCTCGTCGTGACTTCGGCGGGTGTCATCGCGTTGCTTGCCTGCGAGGTACTGCAGGCGCCCGCCGCGGCGTGGGGACAGATGATGCATACGATGCGCAACGCCTCGATTACCGAGTTGCTGGTCTCGGGACGGCGGCGCAGCCTCGCGAGCTTCAATTCCACCGCGCATCTCGAACCGGCCCTGGTGAGCGGCATATGAGCCTCACGGCCCTGCAGCTGGTCGGCGCCTGGCGGCTCGTGGACTGGCGCATCGAGTACCGCCGCGGGACATCGCGACCGTTCGGTGCCGGCGCGGGCGGCGTGCTCGTGTATACGGCCGATGGCTGGATGAGCGCGACAATGTGGGTCGGGTCGCGCACGCCCTGGTCGGCGGCCAGTGCGCGCCAGGCGAGTGTCGAGTCAAGGGCGACGGCGGCAGTTGAATACCTCAACTACTGCGGCCGCTGGCGGCTCGAGGGCGACATTGTCGAGCACCTGGTCGAGGGGGCTCTCAACCCGTTGCTGATCGGTACGCGGCAGCTGCGCGAGGCGCGACTCGCTGGCGATCTGCTGGTGCTGGCGGCCGAGGAAAGCGCTGCGGCGAGTGGCGCTGCGCGGCGGCACGTCATCGAGTGGCGCCGTCCAGGGAGTGCGGACGCCTAGAGTGCGTCGATCGAGGCGAGCAGGTCCGAGCGCACCACTTGGGCGCGCTTGGCATGTTGCGGCGATTGCCGCGCGGTTACCTCGAGCAACTGCGCCATGTCCTCGAGAGTGCGGCGCGTGCTGGTGCGTTGCGCCGCGCTCGCGCGCGAGGCAGTGGCGTGCATGGCGCGTGCATAGCTGGCAATCGATTCGACCAGCACGTCGGGTCGTGCGGCGCTGAGCGCGGCGCGGGTGCGCAGCCCGTACAGGGCGCTGGTGGGCTGCACGACCAGCGCGCGATCGACCAGCGCAAGGGCCTCATCGCCATAGGCGCGCCGTACCTCAGGGGACGCGACGCGCGTTCTCCAGTCCAGGCGCACGTGCAGAGCGTCGGTGGCCCACGGTTGGGTCCAGCCGATGGCCGCGAGCTGCGGATCGAGACCGGCCAGCGCGTCCCACTCGCTGCGGGCGGCGTGGCGGATGCCGTCGAGGACGAGCCGGGGTTCCCCGCGCAGCTCGCGCGCGATCGCCTCGATGTGCTCCGGGGCGTTGCCGCGCGCGAGCGCACCGAGCCAGGGGCGAACGAGCTCGAAGCGAAGTTCCTCGTCGTGCGGATAGGCCGCGAGGGCTTCGCGAAACGCCTGGGTACCCGTGTCGCTGCCGACGGATAGGAACACCGCGAGTGCCCGGACGTAGGCGCCCCGCGGCGTATCACCAAGCAGCGCGCCAAGGCGGGCGATGCGATCGCGCGTGCTGGGGTCGATCCCGACATAGGTCGAGAGGTGCCGCGCGATGTAACTCGCCGACAGGCGTGGCAGCAGCTCCCGTTGCACGAGGCTGTCGAGGCGCTGCAGGGGATCGACCGGCGCGAGCACGCGGCCCGTCTGCTCGGCATTCATGCCCCGGCCGAGCTCGAGCACGCTGGAGGTGGCCATGCGATTGCGCTCGTCGGTGATCAGTGGCGCGCCCGCCGCGAGCTGGCGAGCGCCGGCCGCGTCTGCGACCAGCGCGGCGACGAGATCTTCGGCGCAGTTGAGGCCAAAGCGCGCGTAGTGCAGCGGCGAACGGTTCAGCGGATAGCCGCTCCCGACGAGGGGCGATTCCGGATCGATGGGCGAGTCCGAGGCCAGGAACACGAGTGTGTTGGGATCGGGCCGGTAGATGCGCACTTCGCTGAACACAGCGAGCAGCGTCGCGGTGAGCGAACGCAGCAGTCCCTCGTCGAGGAAGCTGACATTCATCCACTGCACGAAGATGCCACCGGGAGTCAGGTGTTCGGCGGCGAGACGCATGAACTCGCGCGTGTAGAGATGCGAGGCGCCTGCGGTCCACGGGTGCGAGGGCTGGGAAACGATGGCGTCGTAGCGCCGGTCGGTGAGCCGCAGCGCGCCCCGCGCGTCGTTGGTGACGATACTCACACGCGTGTCGAGCAGCGGATCGCGACGCCGCAACTGGCGCGTGGCGCGATTCGCGTCGATCACCGCGGGCTCGAGCTCGATGACGTCGATCGCGCGCACGGACGGCGGCACGCCCTCGACCACGACTCCGCCGCCATAACCCACGATCAACATGCGCGCGCTATCGGGGCGCGCGAGGACCGCGAGCGGCGACATCCAGAACTCGCCGCTGAAGCGCGGCGCTATGCCCGGAGTGTCCATCAAGGCCTCGGGCAGGCCGTTGGTGCGCAGCACGAGGCCGCCGTCCTGGCCGAGCACGACCACATCGGCGCTGCGGCCGACCGCATAGAAAAGCAGTTCGCCCTCGGCGGGCACATTGAGCGGTGAGGTCAGCAGCAACCGGGTCGGCGGTTCGGTCCGGAACAGGACCACGATCGCCAATGCGGCAGCGGTGGTGAGCCAGGGCAGGGGCCTCGGGCGGCGCGCAAGCAGCCAGGCGGTGGCGACCGCCAGCGCGGCGCTTGCGATCACGGCAGCGCGGATGGCGCCCTCGTAGCGCAATGCGGGGATGATCAGGAAGCCACCGAGGATTGCGCCGAAAATGGCGCCGACGGTGTTCCACGCGTAGACACGGGCGCTGGCCGCCGCGGCATCGTCGGGACCGCGGGCGAGGATGCGCACGGCGAACGGATAGGTGGCGCCGACGAACAATGTGAGCGGCAGCAGCAGCACGAAGCCGAACAGCGCGTTGTCGGCAAGGCCTGCTTGCGAGGGCACATGGCGCTCGAGCAGCAGGAAAGCGGTGGCCGCCGAGAGTGCCACGCCAAACTGGCAGAAGATGAACAGGCGCGTCGAGCGCTCGCGGCTGCTCGCAAGCCAGGCGGCGATGCCACCACCGAGGGCAATGCCGGTGAGGAAACTCGCGACCATCACGCCGAACGCGTGGATGCTGCTGCCGACTACATGGCTCAGCATGCGGGTCCACAACACCTCGTTCAGAAAGGTCACCGCGCCGGACAGCAGCATCAGCGGCAGGATCCAGTGCGCGGCATCAAGTCGCAGCGGCGCGTTGCGCGCCGCAGACGCGGGTGGAACCCGGGCAGGTGCCCGGCGCGCGATGGCCGCGGCGAGCAGGAAGACGGCGCCGTTGGCCGCCGCCGCGGCCCAGACTGTCGCGCGCAGCCCGAAGGCGGGCAGCAGCCAGAACGCCGCCAGCAACGCGCCGCCAACGGCACCGGCAGTGTTGGCCGCGTAGAGCAGCCCGATGCGCCGGCCAATTTCCTCCTCGGCGTGCACGGCATGGCGTGCCAACAGCGGCAGCGTGGCGCCCATCAAAGTCGCCGGCACGGCCAGCACGACGAACGCGCTTGCCAGGTAGTACCACGCCAGGGCGCCGTGCTCGCTCGATGGCGGCGCGCCCTGGCCGCCGAACGCGGCATCGAGGAGGCGGCTGCTCGCGAGCAGCAGCAGCGGCACCAGCACCACCGCGCTGAGGCCGATGCCGAGCTCGAGCACCGCATAGGTGAGGACCGGACGGGTGACGCGTGGCAGGAGCCGCTCGATCAATGCCGCGCCGAGCGCGAGGCCGCCCATGTAGGCGGCGAGCACAGTGGCCACCGCGAGTTCCGAGGTGCCGAAGACGAGGGCGAATTCGCGTGTCCAGGCTGTCTGGTAGACCAGGGCCGCAAGGCCGCTCAGCGCAAAGCAGCCGCCGAGTGCGATCAGCAATGGCAGCGAACTTGCTCCGGTGGCACGTGCGTTGACAGCGTCTGTGGTCCGCGACATGGTGCGCGAGTCTAGCAGCCGGCCGGAATCGCGCATGCAAGCCTCAGGCGTCATTACGATCACCACTGACTTCGGTCACAAGGGCCCGTTCGTCGGCGTCATGAAAGGGCGCATCTACGGGCGCCTGCCGACGGCCCGCATCGTGGATCTCACCCACGAGATACTCGTGCACTGGCCAGCCGAGGCCGGTTTCTGGCTGGTGCGCGCATACCAGTATTTTCCACCGGGCACGGTGCACGTCGCCGTGGTCGATCCGGGGGTCGGCACCGCACGCGACATCATTGCCGTGAGCGTGGACGGACATGTATTCCTCGCGCCCGACAATGGCCTGCTTGCACCCGTCGTGGGTGCGCGCGAGGGCGCACGCATCGTGAAGCTCGACCTGCAGGCGCTGGCGAAATTCGGTATCTCGCGACCGAGCGCGACCTTTCACGGCCGCGACATCTTCGCGCCGCTGGCGGCGGAACTCGCGGCGGGACGTTGCCAGCCGGCGGATCTCGGCACGCCGGTCGATACGCTGGTGCCCTCGTGGGTCGAGGACGCGAGTGGCGACGAGAGCGCCGTGCATGGCGTCGTCATCACGCTCGATCACTTCGGCAACCTGATCACCAACATCGATGCGCACTGGGTGGTGCGCATGGGCTCGCCGCGCGTCTATGCCGCCAATCAATCCTGGCCGCTGCTGCGCACGTATGGAGACGTCCGGCCGGGCGGCTACCTCGCGCTGGTCAACTCGTTCGGGGTCGTCGAGATTGCCCGCGCCGAGCAAAGCGCCGCGGAAGGCCTCGGACTGTCCCGCGGGGCCCCGGTGGTGGTCCGCGATACGGCCAGATTGCCCTGAAATTCAGGGACTTGAAAGCCGGTGCGGATTCGCTATAGTGCGCGTCTCGCTGCGCACCCAATGTGCGCATAACCCGTTGATTAATTTACTTTTTATTGCAGGCAATGGCGTCAAGCGAACGCGATAACGAGAGCTTCGATCTGGACGACGAGTTTCTCGGTGAGACTCCGGCCGAAGACGGCACGGAGTATGACCGCATGCTCGACAAGGTGGACAAGCGCTCACGTGTCCAGCCCGGCAAGCGCGGCAAGGCCGCGTGGAGCCGCTTGGAAGAAGTGCTCGCCGACCGCCGTCTCGAGAAGGACCTGCGCGATATTTTCGAAGACGACGCGTAACGCCCGCCCGGGCGCCGCAGCCATTCGACGGTTTCCGGTCTGCGCGGCATCGTGCGGATCGCAGCGAGGCACCTGATGACGACGCGGGTCGATGCTCCCTGGATCGTGCTGAAGTTCGGCGGCACGAGCGTATCCACGGCACCCAACTGGCAACGCATTGCGCAGATCGTGCGCCAGCGGGCGGCCAGCGGATCGCGCGTGCTGATCGTGCATTCCGCGCTGAGCGGCATCACCGACCGCCTCGATGCGCTGCTGGCAGCCGCGCTGCAGGGCACGCATGGACAGATCCTCGACGCCATCGAAGCGCAGCATTGCGCGCTGGCCGCGGACCTGCGGGTCGCCGTACCGGAAGGGCTGCAGCGCAATCTCGCCGAGCTGCGCCAGCTCACGGCCGGCGTCGCGCTCATCGGCGAGATCAGCGATCGCACCCGCGCGCGGGTGATGTCCACCGGCGAGCTGATGGCGACCGAGCTCGGCGCGGCGTACCTGCGCGCGCAGGGACTCGACGTCGCGTGGGCCGATGCGCGCCGCATGTTGCGCGCCGAGGAGCGCGCGGGCGCCAGTGCCCGCGCGAGCGTGCTGTCCGCCACCTGCAACTTCATGCCTGACGCCGCGCTCGCGCGCGAGCTCGGCTCTGGCGCGGCCATCTGCATTACCCAGGGCTTCATCGCGAGTGACGAGGACGGGCACACCGTACTGCTCGGCCGCGGCGGCTCGGACACCTCCGCGGCCTACTTCGCCGCCAAGCTCGGTGCGCTGCGGCTCGAGATGTGGACCGATGTACCCGGCATGTTCAGCGCCAATCCGCGCACCACGCCTGCAGCGCGATTGCTGAAGTCGCTGCACTACGACGAGGCGCAGGAAATCGCCACCAGCGGCGCCAAGGTCCTGCATCCGCGCTGCCTGCTGCCGGTGCGCCAGTACTCGATCCCGCTGTCCGTGCACGATACCCATCATCCGGAACTCGTCGGCACCCTGATCAGCGCGCAGGCGCAGGACACCGCGCAGGTCAAAGCCGTTTGCGTGAAGAAGGGGATTACCCTCGTTTCGCTCGACAGTCCTGGCATGTGGCACCAGGTCGGCTTTCTCGCCGACGCATTCCAGATCTTCAAGGCGCAGGGCCTGTCGGTGGATCTCGTGTCGACCTCGGAAACGAGCGTGACGGTTTCGCTCGATCCGGCCGCCAATACCCTCGACCAGGACACGGTCACTGCGCTCGTTGCGGCGCTCTCGACGTTGTGCCGCGTGCAGGTCATCGGACCGTGCGCTTCGGTGAGCCTGGTCGGGCGCAACATCCGCGGCATTCTGCATCGGCTTGGCGACGCGTTCAGCCTGTTCGAGGAGCAGCGCATCTACCTGGTCAGCCAGGCCGCGAACGACCTGAACTTCACCTTCGTCGTCGACGAGGGACAGGCCGACAGGCTCGTGAACCAGATGCACGAGCTGCTGGTGCAACCGGTGCATGCCGACCCCGTGCTCGGCCAGACCTGGGAGCAGTTGTTTGCGCGAACCGACGGCCGCGAACCCGCTGCGCGCCCCGGCTGGTGGCGCGAGGAACGCGACGCGCTGCTCGCGCTGCTCGGCGCACGCGATTCGGCTTACGTCTATCACCTCGCGAGTGTCGAGGCGGCCGCGCGCTCGCTGACGGCGCTCGGATCGGTCGCGCGTGTCTGGTATGCGATGAAGGCCAATTCGCATCCGGAACTGCTGCGCCGCATCCATGGCGCCGGGCTCGGTATCGAGTGCGTCTCACGCGGCGAGATCGAGCACGTGCGCACGCACGTGCCCGGCCTCACGCCGGCGCAGATCCTGTACACGCCGAACTTTGCCTCGCGCGATGAGTACGCCTGGGCGCTCGCTGCCGGAGTGCGCCTGACGATCGACAGCGCCTACGCACTGCGACACTGGGCCGGACTCTTCCAGGGCCGCGACCTGTACGTGCGCATCGACAGCGGCACCGGGCGCGGCCACCACCATCACGTGCGCACGGCAGGGGCGCATGCAAAGTTCGGCGTTCCGGTCGAGGAACTCGACGAGATCGCGCGCCTCGCCGACGCGGCGGGCGCGCGCATCGTCGGACTGCACGCGCATCCCGGCAGCGGCATATTCGATGTCGAGAGTTGGCGGCACACCGCGCTGTTGCTCGCCGGACTCGCCGCACGCCACCCGCATGTGCGCTCCATCAATGTCGGCGGCGGCCTCGGCGTGCCCGATCACGGCGATCGGCCACCGCTCGATCTCGCGCGTCTCGACGCCGTGCTCGGCGAGGTACGCAGCGCGCATCCCGCTCTCGAGATCTGGCTGGAGCCTGGCCGCTACCTGGTCGCAGCGGCGGGCGTACTGCTTGCGCGCGTGACCCAGACCAAACAGAAGGGCGAAGTGCGTTACGTCGGCATCGCGACCGGCATGAACTCACTGATCCGGCCGGCCCTGTACGGCGCGTGGCACGAGATCGCCAACCTGACTCGGCTCGACGCGCCGGCGTCGGATATCGTGAACGTCGTCGGACCGATCTGCGAGAGCGCGGACGTGCTCGGCCACGACCGGCTGCTGCCGCCGACGCAGGAGGGAGACGTACTACTGCTCGCCACGGCGGGCGCCTATGGCCACGTGATGAGTTCGACGTACAACCTGCGCGCGCCTGCCGAAGAACTACTGCTTTGATGCCGCGTGCCGGGCTGCCAGCTCGGCGATGACCTGATCGAGCGCCACTTCGCGGCTGCGCAACAGTACGAGCAGGTGGTAGAGCAGATCCGCTGCCTCGCCGATCAGCACTTGCGGTTCCTCGGAGGCGCCCGCGAGCGCCACCTCGACGCCTTCCTCGCCGACCTTCTGCGCCACGCGTTTCGGTCCCGCCGCGTGCAGTCGCGCGGTGTAGCTGCCCTCCGGCCGTTCAGTGATGCGCTCCCCGATCAGCCGCTCGAGCGTGGCGAGGAACGCGACCCGTTCCCCGGCGCTCGGCGGGTGCTCGCCAAAGCAGGTGCGGGAACCCGTGTGGCACACCGCTCCTCGCGGTCGCGCGAGCACGAGCAGCGTGTCCTGGTCACAGTCGGCCAGCACCTCGACGAGGTCAAGCGTATGGCCGGAGGTTTCGCCTTTCTCCCACAGGCGCTGGCGGCCGCGGCTCCAGAACACCACGCGCCGACGCTCGAGCGTCGCCTGCAGCGCGCTCGAGTTCATGTAGCCGAGCATCAGCACGCCGCCACTGTCGGCATCCTGCACGATGGCCGGCACGAGGCCGTCTCGTTTGTCGAACGCGATCGTCACGACATCTGCTTTCGAGAAGCTCATGGCCTTACCTCGATATCCTGTGCCGCCAGCGCGGCCTTGAGGTCGGGGATGCTGATTGCCCCCGAATGAAACACACTCGCCGCGAGGGCCGCATCGACGCCGGCGTCGCGGAACACGGCGGTGAAGTGCTCGATGGCGCCGGCGCCACCGGAGGCCACCAGCGGAACGTGGCAAATGGCGCGCACTGCCGCAAGCTGCGCGATATCGTAGCCGCGACGCACGCCATCGCTCGCCATGCAGTTGAGCACGATTTCGCCCGCGCCCCGCTCCTGCACTTCGCGCACCCAGTCGAGCGTATTGCGGCCCGAGTCGCGCGAGCGATCCGGGTCGCCGGTCAGGCTGTAGACACGATAGCCGCCGCTGGTCGTCTCGCTGTCTATGCCCACGACGACACATTGCGCGCCGAAGCGCGCGGCCAGGCGGTCGATCAGTCCGGGGTCGGCCAGGGCAGGGGAATTCACCGACACCTTCTCGGCGCCGGCGCCAAGCACGGCCTCCGCATCCGCGATACTGCGGATGCCGCCTGCGACGCAGAACGGGATATCAAGCACGCTCGCGACGCGGCGCACCCAGCTGCGCTCGACGGTGCGGCCCTCGGGACTTGCGGTGATGTCGTAGAAAACAAGTTCATCCGCGCCCTCGTCGCGATATCGCGCCGCGAGATCGAGGATCTCCCCGACGACTTCGTGGCCGCGAAAGCGCACGCCCTTGACGACGCGGCCGTCGCGCACGTCGAGGCACGGGATTATGCGGCGGGAAAGTATGGCTGCAGCTCCGAGGAGTCGATGCGCTTCTCGAGCAGTGCCTTGCCGCTGATTGCCGCGCTGACACCGAGTTGCGAGAGCGCCGCGAGATCGGCGGCATTGCGCACCCCGCCCGATGCCTGCCAGCGGATGTGCGGAAAGCGCCGCTGCGCTTCTGCATACAGCTCGAGGTTGGGGCCGGCGAGGGCGCCGTCGCGTGCGACGTCGGTGCACAGCACGTGCACGAGGCCGGAGGGCTCGAAGCTCTCGATCGCCCGCCACAGGCTGACTCCCGAGCCGCGCAGCCAGCCGCGGGTCTGCACGATCGGCGTGTCGGTGTCGGCGTCGCGCACGTCGAAGGCAAGGCACAGGCGCTCGGGTCCGTAGCGACGGAACCAGTCGCGCACGTCGACGGCGCGCTCGATGGCGGCACTGCCGATCACGACTCGCTCGACGCCGTTCTCCAGCAGGTCGTCGACGACCGCGCTAGAGCGCACGCCCCCGCCGACCTGCAGGTGCAGGCGGCGCCGGGCCGCAAGCGCGAGCACCAGCGGGCGGTTGGCCAGCACGCCGTCGCGCGCACCGTCGAGATCGACGATGTGCAGCCAGCGGGCGCCGAATGCGCTGTACTGCTCCAGCAGGTCCCCGGGGCTCGCCTCGTAGGTCGTCTCGGCGTCGAAATCGCCCTGGTGCAGGCGTACGCACCGACCGCCACGCAGGTCGATGGAAGGAATCAGCAGCATGTTGCTCCACGAAGAAAGTTCTGCAGGACACGCGCGCCCGCCGGGCCGGATCGCTCGGGGTGAAACTGCGTGCCGAGGAAATTGCGCCGCTGCACGATGGCGGTGATGTCGGTGCCGTAGTCGGTCACGGCGATTGTGTCGGGCGTTGTCGGTGCGGCGTAGCCGTGCACGAAGTAGAAGTGTTCCCCGTCGGCGAGTCCGTCGAGCAGGCCGCCGGCCCGGCGCGCGCGAACGCGATTCCATCCCATGTGCGGCGCGGGCAGTCCGGGCGAGGGCAAGAGACGGCGCACGGTGGCCGGCACGATGCCGAGGCACTGCGTATCACCTTCCTCCGTGCGCTCATACAGCAGCTGCATTCCGAGGCAGATGCCGAGCACCGGCTGCTGCAATCCGGGCAGTACGGTGTCGAGGCCCGCGCTGCGCAGGCGCTGCATGGCGTCCCCCGCGGCGCCCACTCCGGGCAATATCACGCGCCCGGCGCTGCGAATCACGGCAGGGCTCGCCGTGATTGTGCCGCGCGCGCCGAGACGCTCGAGCGCGAACTGCAACGAGGCAAGATTGGCGCCGCCACTGTCGACGATCGCGACGTCGTTGCTCACAGCACTCCCTTGGTGCTCGGCAGGGCGACCCCTTCACGGTGCAGGGCCGGGCGCAGTGCCCGGCCGACGCCCTTGAAGCAGGCTTCGATCATGTGGTGCGTGTTCTCGCCCACGACGCTGACGTGGATCGCGGCGCCCAGGCTGTCCGCCAATGAGCGGAAGAAGTGCGGCACCAGCTCGCTTGGCAAGCCGCCGACCTGGTCGCGGCCGAAGCGGCCTTCGAACAGCGCGTAAGCGCGGCCGGAGAGGTCGATCGCGACCTGCGCGCGCGCCTCGTCCATCGGCAACAGGAAGCCATAGCGGGCTATGCCGCGCTTGTCCCCTAATGCCTGGCGCAGCGCTTCGCCGAGAGCGAGCGCGCAATCTTCGATCGTGTGGTGCTCATCGACGTGCAGGTCGCCCTGGCAGGCGAGGTCGAGGGAGAAGCCGCCATGCTTCGCGATCTGCTCGAGCATGTGATCGAAGAAGCCGATCCCGGTCGAGGCGCGCACCGGCTCGGTGGCGTCGAGGTCGACTGCGACACGAATCGTGGTTTCGCGCGTGCGTCGCTCGACCAGCGCGCGGCGCGCGATGAGTTCGCGCACGATGTCGGGCCAGGTTTCGCCGGTAGCGCCGGCGGCACGCACGCGCAGGCCGCGCACGCCGAGATTGGCCGCGAACTCGAGATCGGTGTCGCGATCGCCGATTACCGCACTGGCCGCGAGGTCGACAGGCCGCTCGCGCACGTAGGCATCGACGAGCGTCGTGCGCGGCTTGCGGCAGGCGCAGGCGTCGCGCGGGAAATGCGGGCAGACGAATACCGCATCGAACCCGATGCCCTGGCTGGCGAAGGTCTCGAGCACGAAGCGATGCGGCACATCGAACGCGGCCTGGGGAAAGCTGGCTGTGCCGAGGCCGTCCTGGTTCGTCACCATGGCAAAGGCATAGCCGCGATCGCGCAGCGTGGCCAGCGCGGCGAATACGTCCGGCAAGAACTTCACTTTGGCGAGCGAGTCGACCTGCTCGTCGGGTGGCTCCTCTATGAGTGTGCCGTCGCGGTCGATGAACAGCACGGCTTGCGGCTTCAGCATTGGAGGCTCCTGGCGAGTCGGTCGTTCTGCTCCGGGCTGCCGACGGTGATGCGCAGAGCCCGCCCGAGTCCGGGCCGGTCGCTGAAGCCGCGCACCAGCAGCTGTGCGCGCTGCACCCGCGCCAGGGCGCGCGCGGCGTCGTCGAACTCGACCAACAGGAAATTCGCGGCGCTCGGCCATACCCGCTCGACACAGGGCAGCGGGGCGAGGGCAGCACGCAGGCGTTCGCGCTCCGCGACGATGGCCGCGATGCGCTCGCGCGTGACGAGTTGTGACGCCTGCGCGAGCGCAGCCTGTGCCGCTTCGATGCATGGCTGGGCGATGGCGTATGGCGGAATCACCTTGCGCAGCAATTGCACGATGCGCCCGTCGGCGAGCAGCGTGCCGATGCGGGCGCCGGCGAGGCCATGGGCCTTCGACAGCGTACGCAGGACGACGATATGCGGCTCCGCCGCAATGAGGCGTGCCAAGCTGTCTTCGGCCGCGAACTCGAGGTACGCCTCGTCGATCACGATGAGCGCGCGCTCGCGCGCTGCCGCCACGATGCGGCGCATGTCCTCGGCGGCCATCAGGTTGCCGGTCGGATTGTTGGGCGAGCACAGAAAGACGAGCTTGACGTTGCCGGCGGCAATATGCGCTTCGATGGCGGGCAGATCGAGTGCGTAGCCACGTTCCCTGACGAGGGGCACGGCAATGACCGCTGCGCCCTGGATGCGCGCCGCGACAGCGTACATGCCGAAGGTCGGCGGGCACACGAGTACGGCATCGCGCCCTGCGGCGCAAAAGGCGCGCACCAGCAGGTCGATGGCCTCGTCACTGCCGCGACACGCGAGGGCATTGGCGGGTGCAACGCCGTACAGCGCGGCGAGCTGTGCTGCCAATGCATCGGGGTGGGGTTCGGGATAGCGGTTCAGGCCCGCGATCGAGCGATCCTCGAGGCCGCGCCACGGCGCTTCGTTGGCGTGCAGTCGAGCGAAGCCCGGTTGCCACGCCGCGTGCGCATATGCCTCGAGCGCGCGAATCTCGGGTCGGGCGAATGTGAGCGGATCGTTCATGCGTGGCTGCGGAGCGCCGCGAGGCGCAGGTCGACGGCGGCGGCATGGGCATCGAGGCCCTCGAGATTCGCGAGCGTCGAGGCCGTCGGGCCGAGTGCGGCGAGTCCCGCGGCAGTGAGTTCCTGCACTGTGATCCGCTTGACGAAATCGAGCAGCGACAGGCCGCTGCAGGCGCGCGCGTATCCGTAGGTGGGCAGCACGTGGTTCGCGCCGGAGCAGTAGTCGCCGATCGGCTCCGGCGACCAGGGGCCGATGAATACCGAGCCGGCACTCTCGATGGCATCGAGCCACCGCCGCGGCTCGATGACCTGCAGGATCAGGTGCTCCGGTGCGTAGGCATTCGAGACGCCGATGGCGGTGTCGATGTCCGCAACGAGGATGATACGCGCGCTCTGCAGCGAGCCGGCAAGAATGCGTTGGCGCGAACGTTGCGGCAGTTGCCTCGCAATTTCGGCCACAACCTGGTTCGCAAGTTCACTTGAATCGGTGACCAGCACCGCCTGGGCGAGCGGATCATGCTCGGCCTGCGCGAGCAGGTCTGCGGCGACGAAGTCCGCGCGCGCCGCGCCGTCTGCGACGACCAGTACCTCGGAGGGGCCGGCCGGCAGGTCGAGTGCAGCGCCGTCGGGATCGGTCGCCACGAGCTGCTTCGCGGCCGTGACCCAGGCATTGCCCGGTCCGAAGATCTTGTCGACCTTGGGCACGCTGGCCGTGCCATAGGCGAGCGCCGCGATGGCTTGCGCGCCGCCGATGCGGAATACGGTGTCGATGCCGCACAACTGTGCCGCGACCAGCACCGCCGCATTCACGCGGCCGCTGCGATCGGGCGCGCTGCAAAGCACCCGCTGCGGGCATCCCGCGAGGCGCGCAGGGACTGCCAGCATGATGACTGCCGAGGGCAGGGGCGCGGATCCCGCCGGCACATAGAGACCGACCGCGCCGATGGGCCGCACCACGCGTTCACAGCGCACACCGGGCATGGTCTCGAGCGACAGTATGGTGGGGCGCTGGGCGGCGTGGAATGTCTCGACGTTGGCAATCGCGCGCTCGAGCGCCGCCACCTGGGTTGCATCGAGTTCCCGGCGTGCTGCGGCGAATTCTTCGGCCGTGACGGCGAGCGTCGCGAGGCGCTCCGGCGGCACGCCGTCGAAGCGCGAAGTGTAGCGTCGCACGGCCGCGTCACCCTCGCCGCGAACGGCCTCGACGATGGCACGGGCTTCGGCGAACACCGTGCCGCCGACCCCGGCACGCGGCCGCGCAAGGACGCGCGCGCGGCCGGCAGCATCGAGCGCGGCCCAGTCGTGGATCCGGACGTCGTTCACGCGAGCATCTTCTCCACCGGCAGCACGAGCAATGCGCTCGCGCCGGCGGCCTTCAGGCCCTCGAGGGTTTCCCAGAACACGTTCTCGCGGCACACCGCATGGATCGCCACGCGGTCGGGGTGCCCCTCGAGCGGAATGATCGTGGGCGACTCGCTGCCCGGCAGCAGCCGGCGGATTTCCGGCAACGCCGCACGCGGCGCGTGCAGCATGATGTACTTGCTCTCCTTCACCTGCTGCACGCCGTCGATGCGCATCAGCAGGCGCTCGACCCAGGCGTTCTTCACCGGCGCGAGCGCGATCGGGGTACGGATCAGCACCGCGTGACTCTCGAGCACCGTTTCGACTTCCACGAGGTGATTCGCAGCGAGCGTCGAACCGGTCGAGACCAGGTCGCAGATGGCATCCGCTCGTCCGAGGCGCGGCGCGATCTCGACCGCACCGGACAGCGTCACGATCTGCGCTTCGACACCGTGGTGGGCGAGGAACTGGCCGAGCAGATGCGGATAGGTGGTCGCGATGCGTTTGCCGGCGAGCGAGCCCGCATCTTCATAGTTCGTGCCTTCCGGCATCGCGATCGACAGGCGGCAGCGCCCGAAGTCGAGCTTGCGCAACGAATCGAAATTCGCCTGCACGCCGCGCGCCGCGAGCGCCAGGCGCTTCTCCTCGATCACGTTGAGCCCCACGAGCCCGAGGTCGCACACGTCCTCCTGCACGAGGTCCGGTATGTCGTCGTCGCGCACGAACAGCACGTCGAGCGGCATGTTCTCGCCGAAACCCATGAGCTGATCCTTGCCGCGCGAGAGCTTCAGGCCGCAGCGGGCGAGGATATCGAGCGACGGATCGGTCAGCCGACCGGACTTCTGTACCGCCAGCTTCAGGCGCGTGTCCTTATCCATGCAGGCGCCGTACGGCGGTGGCATAACCGCCGCTGCCTTCGGTCAGGTAACGCGCGACGCGCCCGATCGTCGTGATGCTGACGCCGGTGATGCGATGGATCTCCCGATAGGGCAGGCCGCGCTGCAGGCACTCGACCACCGCCCAGCGATCGGCCATGGCCTCGATCTCGGCCGGGGTGCACAGGTCGCGGAAGAAGGCGCGCACTTCCTCGTGGGTACGCAGGGTCAGGACGGCGCCGTAGAGACCGCGCTCGTGCTGGGCTTCCTGCCGTGCGGAGAGGTTCTGGTGCTGTTTCATCGCTTGTGCCAATGTATTAATGTGCTAATACGTTAGCACAAGGCGCAGGGCGGGGAAAGTGCTCCACCTTGACCGCTTCCCGGGCCACCCCCTAGACTGCGCGGCACTCATCGAGACCGGCTGAGGGACAGGCCCTTGGACGCCGGGGCAACCAGCGAACCCAACCCGTTCGCCCGGTGCCAACTCCTGCGGACGCGCCAGCGCCGTGAGATGAGCGGTCGGCATAGCCGGCGGGTCGCGAGACCCGTCGGATGGATGCCAGACGCCCCGCCAGGTGCGGGTGCTCGCCGCAGGAGTGCCGATGCGTGGAAAAGAGGCACTCGAGATGGAGCATCCGGACAGAACCGATCCAGCCAACCCTGCAGCAGGCGCTGCCGCCGATGCGTGCGCGCGCGTGGTGGTGCGTGAGGGAGTGCTCGAGATCCCGGGCCAGGTGGCGCTGTACCACGGAGGCGCGCTGCCCGCCGCCAGCATTGCCTGGCGGATCGAAGGCGCGGAAGGCGCGCCGCTCATCGCGGCATTGGGGGGCATCTCGGCCCATCGCCGTGTTTACGGCGAACACGGCTGGTGGAATGGAGTCGTCGGCCCGGGCCGCACGCTCGATGCCGGACAGTGGCGGGTCCTGTCATTCGACTACCTTGGCGGCAGCGGGGAGTCGAGCGGTCCGCGCCCCGGGGAGGCCTTCCCGCGCATCTCCACCTATGACCAGGCCGACGCGCTGCTGCGCCTGCTGAACCATCTCGGCATCACGGCGGTGCATGGCATTGTCGGCGCGTCCTACGGCGGCATGGTGGCGCTGGCCTTCGCCGAGCGGTATCCCGAGCGCGTCGGACGGCTGGTCGTGATCAGTGCCGCCGATCGCGCGCATCCGATGGCAACCGCCTGGCGCAGTGTGCAGCGGCGGGTGCTGCGGTTTGCGGCGCGCTGTGGCGAGGCGGGTGAGGGTGTCGAGATTGCGCGTGCGCTGGCCATGGCGACCTACCGCAGCCCGGAGGAGTTTGCCGCGCGCTTCAGCGGTGCGCCGCGCACGGACACCGCGAGCGCGGTGTTCCCGGTCGAGGAGTACCTGTTCGCCCGCGGTGCCGAGTACGCCGCGCGCCACTCGCCGGAATCGTTCCTGTGCCTGTCGGAATCGATCGACCTGCACCGTGTCGATGCGGGCCGGATATTCGTGCCGACCACGGTGGTCGCCGTACGCGAGGACCAGCTGGTGCCGGTCAGCGACATGCGCCGGCTCGCCGCGCGGCTCGAGCACTCGCGACTGCATGAAATCTCGTCCGTGTACGGGCACGATGCCTTTCTCAAGGAGGCTGCATTGTTGCGGCCCGCATTCGCAGATCTCACCGGGAGTCCAGCGTGACCGATCAGCTCGCCGAAAACACACGTGCCGTGCGTGCCGGCCTCGAAACCGACGACGCCACGGGCGCAGTCGTGCCGCCCATACATCTGACGTCGACCTTTGCCTTCCGCGGCTTTGGTGACAAGCGCGAGTATGACTACACGCGCTCGGGCAATCCGACGCGCGATCTGCTGGCCAACGCGCTGGCGGACCTGGAAGGCGGCGCGGGGGCGGTCATCACGGCAACCGGCATGGCGGCAATCACCGTCGTGGGCCACCTGCTGCCCGCCGGCGCCCGGATCGTCGCGCCGCACGATTGCTACGGCGGCAGCTTCCGCCTGTTCACGGCGTGGCAGCGGCGCGGCGAGCTGTCGGTCGACTTCGTCGATTTCGGCAACGCCGCCGCGGTCGACGCCGCGCTCGCCACGCCCCATGCGATGCTATGGATCGAGACACCGAGCAATCCACTGCTGCGCATCTCGGATATCGCGCAGCTGGCGGCGCGCGGCAAGCGCGCCGGCGCGCTGGTGGTCGTCGACAACACTTTCCTCTCGCCGGCCTGGCAGCAGCCGCTCGCGCTCGGGGCCGATCTCGTCGTGCATTCGACGACCAAGTACATCAACGGCCACAGCGATGTGGTCGGCGGAGCCGTGATCGCGAGCACGGCCGAACTCGCGCAGCAGATCGGCTGGTGGGCCAACTGCCTCGGACTGACCGGCTCGCCGTTCGACAGCTTCCTCACGCTGCGCGGCCTGCGCACCCTGCACGCACGTCTCGCGGTGCACGAGCGCAACGCGCAGGGACTCGCCGAATGGCTGGTGGAGCAACCGGGGATCGCGAAGGTGTACTACCCGGGACTTGCGACGCACCCCGGCCACGCCATCGCCCGGCGCCAGCAGCGCGGCTACGGCGCCATCGTGACGCTCGAACTCGAGGGCGGCTCCGAGGCCGTGAAAAAGTTCGTCGACAGTCTCGAGCTGTTCTCGCTCGCCGAGTCGCTCGGCGGCGTCGAAAGCCTGATCGCGCATCCGGCCACGATGACGCACGCGGCCATGGACCCGGACGCGCGCGCCGCGGCGGGCCTGGTCGATGGCTTGCTGCGACTGTCGGTAGGCATCGAACATCTTGCGGACCTGCGCAATGACCTGGCGCGGGCGCTGGCTCGATGCGCTTAGAGCGAACAGCTTGCAGCGAACAGCTTACAGCCAGAGGCACACCCCGGCGTGGCGCGTGCCTGCCGTCCTCTCAGGTAATGGGGACTGCCGGAAAGTCTGGGTGGTTCGCTCGGCCTCCAAAGTCCCAGGCCACTGCATGAACGTACTTGAGGCACGCCTCCGCGCCTCTGGCAGCAATCTGTTCGCTGCCCGCCGTTCGCCGCAAAGTCCTAGCGCGGGTCGCGGAGCGCATCCAGCACCCGCTGGCCCATTTCCCGCGTCGTAAGCGCCTTCTCGCCCGGGCCGAGGATGTCGGCTGTGCGGGCGCCGTCCGTGAGCGCAGTGCTCACCGCCGCCTCGATCGCAACGGCCTCCGCCTCGAGGCCCAACGAATGGCGCAGCAGCAGTGCCGCCGACAGGATCGTGCCGATCGGGTTGGCAATGCCACGCCCCGCAATGTCAGGTGCCGAGCCGTGGATCGGTTCGTAGAGGCCACGGCTTGCGGCGCCCAGCGAGGCCGACGGCAGCACGCCGAGTGAGCCGGCCAGCATCGAGGCCTCGTCCGTGAGGATGTCGCCGAACATGTTCTCGGTCAGCAGCACGTCGAAGTCGCGTGGCCGGCGGATCAGGTGCATTGCAGCGGCGTCGACCAGCATGTGCTCGAGCGCTATGTCGGGGAATTCCTCCGCCACCACGCGTGTCGCCACCGCGCGCCACAGGCGCGAGGTCTCGAGTACGTTCGATTTGTCGATCGACACGATGCGCTTGCGCCGCGCGCGGGCGAGGGCGCCCGCCGTTCGCGTGATGCGCTCGACCTCGGTCACCGAATAAGTGCACACGTCGGTCGCTTCGGTTTCCGAGCGGCGCTTCTCGCCGAAGTAGATGCCGCCAGTGAGTTCGCGTACGAAAATGAAGTCCACCCCGTCGACGACGCCGGCCTTGAGCGGCGAAGCATTGCGCAGCGCTGCATGCACGGTCACCGGGCGCAGGTTGGCATAGACGCCAAGTTCGCGCCGCAGGCGCAGCAGCGCGGTTTCAGGGCGCAGCTGCGCGTCGGGCGAGCTCCACCGGGGTCCGCCGATGGCGCCGAGCAGGACCGCATCGGCACCGCGGCACAGCTCGAGTGTGGCGGGCGGCAGGCCGTCACCGTGGGCATCGATGGCGGCCCCGCCGAACAGCGCGGGCGTCAGCGCCAGCTCATGGCCATGGCGCTGCGCCACGGCCTGCAGCACGCGCACGGCTTCGGCGACGACTTCGGGACCGATCCCGTCGCCGCCAAGGACGGCAATCCGTGCCTTCATGCGCGCGCGCGCTCGTAAGCGGCGATGGCGCTCTCTTGCGACTGCAGGTAACCGAGTTCATCGACGCCATTCATGAGGCAATAGCGCGAGAATGCGTCGATCGGGAAGCGCACCGCGACGCCGGTTGGCAGCGCGAGGGTGCAGGACTCGAGGTCGACTGTGACTTGGGCGCCAGGGTTCGCGAGCAGCCATTGGTGGGTCGTTTCGTCGACGATCACCGGCAGCAGGCCGTTCTTGAGCGAGTTGCTGCGAAAGATGTCGGCGATCTCGGTGCTGACGACGGCGCGAAAGCCGTAGTCGAGCAGCGCCCAGGGCGCATGCTCACGGGATGAACCGCAGCCGATGTTGCGGCCCGCGACGAGTACCTCACAGCCCTGCGCGGCAGGCTGGTTCAGCACGAAGTCAGGCTTGGGCTGGCCGCTCGCGTCGTAGCGCCAGTCCGCGAACAACTGCTTCCCGAGCCCTTGCTTGGTGGTGGTCGTCAGGAAGCGGCCGGGGATGATCTGGTCTGTGTCGATGTTGCTCGAAGGCATCACGACGGTGCGCGAGTGGATCTTCTTGATGGGTGTCATGTCGGTCATCCCTCCAGCACGTCGCGCGGGTCGGTGACGCGGCCACGGATCGCGGAGGCCGCGGCGGTCAGCGGGCTGGCGAGCAGCGTGCGGGCGCCGACGCCCTGTCGACCTTCGAAATTGCGATTGCTGGTGCTGACCGAGTACTCGCCCTTCGGCACCGTGTCGCCGTTCATGCCGAGGCACATCGAACAACCGGACTCGCGCCAATCAGCGCCGGCGTCGATGAAGATGCGATCGAGGCCTTCCTGTTCCGCTTCGCGCCGCACCTGCTGCGAGCCCGGCACGATGAGCAGGTGCACGCCCTTGGCGACCTTGTGGCCGCGCAGCACCTCGGCCGCGGCGCGCAGGTCGCTGATGCGGCCATTGGTGCAGCTGCCGAGGAACACGACGTTCACCGGCTGGCCCTTGATCGGCTCGCCGGCGGTGAGGCCCATGTAGGCGAGGGCCTTATCGAACACCGGATCGCCGGCGCGCGACGGGATCGCGGCCGATATCGGCACCACCATGCCGGGGTTCGTGCCGTAGGTGATCATCGGCTCGAGGGTGGCCGCGTCGATATCGACGTTCATATCGAAGCGCGCGCCCGCATCGGTAGGCAGCGCACGCCAGTCGGCGAGGGCCGCATCCCAGGCTGCGCCCTGCGGCGCGCGCGGCTTGCCCGACAGGTACCCGAAAGTGGTCTCGTCAGGCGCGATCATGCCGGCCCGCGCACCGGCCTCGATCGACATGTTGCACACGGTCATGCGTGCTTCCATGTCCATCGCGCGGATCGCCGCGCCGCGATACTCGATCACATGCCCGGTGCCACCGGCGACGCCGATCTTGCCGATGATGGCGAGGATCAGGTCCTTGGCCGTGACGCCCGGGGCGAGCCGGTTCGCGATCTCGATCGCGAGTGTCTTCGGGCGGCGTTGCAGCAGGCACTGGGTGGCGAGCACGTGGCCGACCTCGGTGCTGCCGATGCCGAAGGCGAGGGCGCCGAATGCGCCGTGCGTGCTCGTGTGGCTGTCGCCGCAAACGATCGTCTTGCCGGGCTGCGTGAGGCCGAGCTCCGGGCCGATGATGTGCACGATGCCGCGCCGCTGGTCCTGCAGGCCGAGCAGTTCGATGCCGAACTCGGCGCAGTTCTTCTCGAGCTGGCGCACCTGGTTCGCAGCCGACGCGATGGTGATCGGCTCACCGCCGAACACCTGGCTGGTGCGGGTAGGGGTTGAGTGATCCATCGTCGCCAGAGTGAGATCGGGCCGGCGCACCTTGAGGCCGCGCTCGCGCAGCAACTGGAACGCCTGCGGCGAAGTGACCTCATGGGTGAGGTGCAGGTCGATGAAGAGCACGGCCGGCGTATCCGCAGTCTCTGGCACCACCACATGGCGGTCCCAGACTTTCTCGAACATGGTCTTGGGCGAAGTCACGCTATTGGATCCTCAGCTGGATTGCATTACACGGCGGCCTGGGCAATTCGCGCAGAACCGGAGCGCTCGTCGCGGGCGCGCGCGCCGGCCCTCTGGGAGAGCTCGATGCGGTTCACCACTTCGAGGAAGGCGCGCGCGCTCGATTCGACGATGTCGGTGCTCACGCTCGAGCCGCGATACGTGCGCTGATTGTACTCCACGTAGACGATCGCCTCGCCCTGCGCGTCCTCGCCGGCCGAGACACTGCGCAGCTCGAATTTGCGCAGCGCGGCGTCGATGCCGGTCGCGGTCTCGATCGCCTTGATCGCCGCGTCCACCGGGCCGTCGCCGGTCACGCTCTGTTCGGCCGTGCGGCCATCCGCGTGGTTCAGCTTCACCCTGGCGCGTGCCGGGGCACCGGTACCGGCCTCGATACGCAGGTCGACGAGTGTCCACGGTCCGGCCGCCGTCCCTTCGGCACGCAGCACCAGTGCCTCGATGTCGCCATCGAACAGTTCCTTCTTCTTGTCGGCGAGTGCCTTGAATTCCGCGAACACGCGATTCAGCTCCAGCTCGTCGAGCTCGAAGCCGAGCTGCTGCACGCGTTCGCGGAATGCGTGCCGACCGCTGTGCTTGCCCAGCACCAGGCTCGAGCGCGACAGGCCCACTGATTCGGGGCGCATGATCTCGTAGGTCGAGTGGTGTTTCAGCATGCCGTGCTGGTGAATGCCTGATTCGTGCGCGAAAGCGTTCTCGCCGACAATGGCCTTGTTGCGCGGTATCGGCATGCCGACGATATTCGACAGCAGGCGCGAGGTCGGATAGAGGCGAGTGGTCTGGATGCCGGTGCGCAGATTGAAGAAGGCCTCGCGTGTTTTCAGCGCCATGACCACTTCCTCGAGTGAGCAGTTGCCAGCGCGCTCGCCGATGCCGTTCACCGTGCATTCGATCTGGCGCGCGCCCGCCATGACCGCGGTCAGGCTGTTGGCGACCGCCATGCCGAGATCGTCGTGGCAGTGCACCGATAGCCGCGCGCGCTCGATGCCACGCACGTTGGCGCGCAGGTAGCGAAACAGCTCGCCGAACTCGTCCGGCACGGTGTAGCCGACCGTGTCGGGGATGTTCACGGTCGTCGCGCCCGCATCGATCACCGCCTGCACGACCTGGGCGAGGAACTCGAGCTCCGTGCGCGAGGCATCCTCGGGCGAAAACTCGACGTCGTCGCAGAACTCCCGTGCCGTCTTCACCCCTTCGACCGCACTGCGGATGATTTCCTCCTTGGCCATGTTGAGCTTGTGTTCGCGATGGATCGCGCTCGTTGCGAGGAAGACGTGGATGCGCCGGCGTTGCGCAGGCGCCAGCGCCTGCGCAACGGCCTCGATGTCGGCCCGATTGCAGCGCGCGAGGCCGCAGATGATCGGTCCCTGCACCTCGCTCGCGATCGCGTTGACTGCCTCCCAGTCGCCGCGCGACGCGGCGGGAAATCCCGCCTCGATGACATCGACCCCGAGTTCCGCAAGCGCGCGCGCAATGCGAAGTTTCTCCGGCTGGGTCATGCTGCATCCGGGCGACTGCTCGCCGTCACGCAGCGTGGTATCGAATATCAGGACCTGGTCGGGGTTCGATGTCACGGGATTCTCCAATACGGGTCAACGGGCGCAGCGCGCCTCAGGCACGTTCATCGGACAGCCACGGCATGCGCTCGCGCAGCGCGGCGCCCACTTTCTCGATCTTGTGGTTCATGTCCTTCTTCATCAGCCGGTCGTATTTCTTGCGACCGCGGTTGTTCTCGCTGATCCACTGGCGCGCAAACTTGCCCTGCTGGATTTCCTTCAGGATCTTGCGCATTTCCCTTTTCGTGGCCGCATTGACCACGCGCGGTCCGCGGGTCAGGTCGCCGTACTTGGCGGTCTCGCTGATGAACTTGTGCATCTTCGCGAGCCCGCCTTCGTGCAGCAGGTCGACGATCAGCTTCAGTTCGTGCAGGCACTCGTAGTAGGCCACCTCGGGCTGGTAGCCGGCTTCCACCAGCGTCTCGAAGCCCTTCACCACCAGTTCCGTGGTGCCGCCGCAGAGCACGGCCTGTTCGCCGAACAGATCCGTCTCGGTCTCTTCCGCGAAGGTGGTGGTCAGCACGCCGCCACGGGTGCCGCCGATACCGTGCGCGTAGGCGAGGGCATTGGCCTTGGCATTGCGGCTCACGTCCTGATAGACGGCCAGCAGGCACGGCACGCCGCGACCCTGTTCGTACTGGCGGCGCACCAGGCCACCCGGGCCCTTGGGCGCGATCAGCACCACGTCCAGGTCCTTGCGCGGCTTGATCAGCTTGAAATGGATGTTGAAGCCGTGGGCGAACAGCAGGGTGGCGCCCTTTTCAATGTTGGCCACGACTTCCTTGTACAGATCCTTCTGCGTCAGGTCCGGCGTCAGAAACGCGATCAGCGCAGCGCCTTTCACGGCTTCGGCCGGCGCAGCTACCGCCAGGCCGTCTTTCTTGGCCTTGGCCCAGCTCTCGCCCGACTTGCGCACGCCCACCACCACGTCGAAACCACTGTCCTTGAGGTTCAAGGCGTGGGCGCGGCCCTGGCTGCCGTAACCGAGGACCGCAATCTTGGCGCCCTTGAGGGCCTTCTTGCTGACGTCCTTCTGCGAATAGATCTGCATTTGCGCTCCTGAAGCGTTGCTTTGTATGAAAATGAAAGAACCCCGCGCGGTCGAAGCCGGTGCGGGGTTCCTTTGATGGGAATCTTGGCCCTGTGCGGGCGCCCGTTCTTGACCCGATCGACGCGGGTCGTCGGACCCGCGCTCCAGTCGCAGCGGCGGACTTGCATGAAGCGGCGGCGAACCAGGGTGTGAGGGAGCAGGACGCCCTAATAAATCAGGCGGATAGCACCATACGGCCCCGCGGCTTGTCAACCCCGCAAACCGGCTCGCCGCGGCATCGCGGCCGGCTTGCCGCGGCACGGCAGCCTGCGGCGCGCCAAGCCGCTACACTGTCGCTTCCGCCTCCAGCTTGACGCCCGCCATGTTCTTCACCGATGACCGCGCCGACTCCGTACCCATTCACTTGGTTTACGAGGACGACTTCGACGCCTGGCGCGGCGCGCAGCCCGCGGCC
>CADEFJ010000018.1 GCA_902826575.1 uncultured Pseudomonadota bacterium
CGATCGGGATCGCGAACGACACGCCCATGTAGCCGCCGGTGCGGCTGTAGATCTGGGAGTTGATACCGACGACCTCGCCAGCGAGGTTGAACAGCGGGCCACCCGAATTGCCGGGATTCACGGCCGCGTCGGTCTGGATGAACGGCACGTAGTTGTCGGAAGGCAGCGAACGCGACACGCCGCTGACAATGCCCGCGGTGACGCTGTTCTCGAAGCCAAACGGCGAGCCGATCGCAATCACCCATTCGCCGGCGCGCAGCTGGCTGGGGTCGCCGAGCTTCACGGTCGGCAGGCCGGCGGCCTCGATCTTGAGCACGGAAATGTCGGTGCGCTTGTCGCTGCCGATCACCTTGGCGGTGAACTCGCGCCGGTCGGTGAGCCGTACGGTCACTTCGCTGGCGCCGTCGACGACGTGCGCATTGGTGAGGATGTAGCCGTCCGCCGAGACGATGAAGCCCGAGCCCTCGCCGCGCGCCGGCGGCTGGTCACCGCGCGGTGTCGGAATACCGAAGCGGCGGAAGAAGTCGTAGAACGGATCGTCGGGTGACATGCCCGGCGGATCCTGGAAGCCGCCGCGCGCCTCGCGCCGGCTCACCACGCTCACGTTCACGACCGCGGGGCCATACGCCTCGACGAGCGAGGTGAAGTCCGGCAGGCCCTGTACCAGCGGCGCGGCGCGTTCGGTCGCCGGGGCGGCCGCTACAGTGGCCCCGGTGCCGGGGACGGACTGGGCAGTGGAGGCCGCGGTCGATGACTGCGGCGAACAGGCGGCGAGCGCGCCGCTCAGCAGAGCCACGGCGGCGACGCGCCGGGCAAGGGGCTGTGATGCCATGCGTTTCAGGTCCGAGGTGGAGATGACGAAACGAATAGACCGCCGGGCAGCCGTTTCAGTTCCGTAGATCATGCGCGGACCCTCTTGCCGTGTAAAAAGGCCGCCGCGAGCGCAGCAGCCGCGAGCAGGACGATGCCGAAATTGCCGACCCGTGCATAGGGCGGCAGGCCAGTGTGCGGCGTGACGCTGGCACGCAGCACCGTGGCAGTGTACTCGGGCGCCTGCGCGAGCACGGCGCCACGCGGCCCGATGACGGCTGTTATCCCGTCGTTCGCCGCGCGGATGAAAAAGCGCCCGGATTCGATCGCACGCATGCGCGCGATCTGGAAATGCTGGTAGCGGGCGGAGGAACGCGCGAACCACGCATCGTTGGTCACGTTGACGAGTGTGTCCGCCTGCGCGAGCGATCGCGCGAGCGTGCTGCCGTACGCATCCTCGTAACAGATGCCCGCGGCGAGCGACAGGCCGGCCGCGCGCAGCGGCGGCTGCACGGCCGGGCCGCGCGTGAAGTCGGA
The DNA here is from genome assembly GCA_902826575.1 of uncultured Pseudomonadota bacterium. Classification (GTDB taxonomy): domain Bacteria; phylum Pseudomonadota; class Gammaproteobacteria; order Steroidobacterales; family Steroidobacteraceae; genus CADEFQ01. The sequence continues at coordinate 1,348 of CADEFJ010000018.1, forward strand.
GTAAGGCAGGTTCATCAGGCGCAGCCAGCCGCGCACGAACTGCGGCACCGGGAAGAACTCCGCGAACGGCACCAGGTGGTGCTTGTCGTACCAGCCCACGCCTTCGTCGCTGAGTGACACGACCGAATTGAAGTACTGGTCGCGCTCGTCTCCTGCGCGCACGACGCCGAGCACCAGCGACGAGCCTTGCCGACCCGCCTCGCTGTACAGGCCACCGAGGAAGGGCAGCAGGTTATTGACGAGGTCGGGCAGCGCCGACTCGGGCATGACGATGAGCGGCTCGCCGATCGCCTCACGCGTGAGCTTCGCGTACAGATCGAGGGTGGTGTTGCGGTTCGCCTCGAGCCACTTCATGTCCTGCGGAATCGCGCCCTGCAGCACCGCGACACGCACCGGCGCGCCGCTCGGCTGCGTCCAGTCGCGATCGAGCGCGAGCGCGAGCGGCCACGGCAGGACGAGCGCCGCGGCTGCCATGGCGCGCGCGCGTGCGCCGTGCGCGCGCAGCAGCATCACGAGCGCACCGGCCGAGACCAGCAGTGCCGCCGATACCGCGTAGACCCCGCCGATCGGCGCGAGCCGCGCGAGCCAGGTATCGGTCTGCGAGTAACCGAGCGACAGCCACGAGAAGCCCGAGAACAGCCAGCCGCGCAGCCACTCGACCAGCAGCCACGCGGCCGGGATGCCGGCGAGCCAGCGCCAGGCGCCGCGCGCCGGCAACCAGCGCGCGATCGCTGCTCCGAGCGCGGCGTGGTACAGGCCCATGATCGCAACCAGGCCGAGCATCAGCAGTACCGCGACCCACAGCGGCGCGCCGCCGAATACGTGGATGCTGATGTAGAGCCAGTAGGTGCCGGCCGCGAAGGTGCCGGCGTTGAACCAGAAACCGAGTGCGGCAGCGCGGCGGGCGGTGGCGCCGTCCCACAGTGCCATCAGCACCGCCGGACCGAGGATCGCGAACGGCCACAGGCCGAATGGCGCGAACGCGAGCGCCACCGTTGCGCCCGCCGCCGCTGCGACCAGCGGCGCCACCCCGCGACGCGCGGCGAGGCCCGCGCCGCCCGCGGCGGGCGTTTCAGTGCCCGTCACTGACCGGCCGCTCCTCCGGCGGCGCCACGTCGTGCGTCGTGACGACGCGCAGGCTCTCGAGGCGCCTGCGATCCGCGCGCATCACGCGAAACTCGATGTCGTCGATCGTGATCGCCTCGCCGCGACGCGGCAGGCGACCGAAGGCCTTCATCACGAGGCCGGCAACGGTATCGAACTCGTCGTCCGGGAAGGCGGTACCGAAGTACTCGTTGAATTCCTCGATCAGCGTGACGCCGCGCACGCTGAACTGGCGCTCGGCGTCCTTGCGGATGCTGATGTCCTCGTCGACGTCGAACTCGTCATCGATCTCGCCGATGATCTGCTCGATCACGTCCTCGATCGTGATGACGCCGGCCACGCCGCCGTATTCGTCGACCACGATGGCCATGTGGTTGTGGTTGCCGCGAAACTCCTTCAGCAGCACATTGACGCGCTTCGCCTCGGGTACGAACACCGCCGGGCGCATGTATTCACGGATATCGAAGCTGGCAGTGCTGCGCTCGGCGTAGACGCGCAGCAGGTCCTTCGCGAGCAGGATGCCGACGATGTCGTCGCGGTCATCGTCCATCACCGGAAAACGCGAGTGGCCGGATTCGACCACGACCGGCAGGATCACCGACGCCGGATCGTTCCTGCGCACCGAGACCATTTGCGCACGCGGGACCATGATGTCACGCACGCGCAGGTCTGCGACGTCGAGCACGCCCTCGATCATCTCGAGCGCGTCGGCATCGAGCAGGCCGCGCGCGGCTGCCGCGCGCAGGCTGTCGAGCAGCGACTCGCGATCCTCGGGTTCACCTCCGACGGAGCGCTTCAGGCGCCTGAGCCAGCGCCCGGTCGCATTGCCGTCGGCTGCTTCGTTCGGGTCCTTGGACATGTCACTCCCTGGCGAGATATGGATCCGCAATGCCGAGCTGGCGCAGCACGGCGACCTCGCGCCGCTCCATGCGCCGCGCGTCGGCGTCGCGTTCGTGGTCGTAGCCGATCAGGTGCAGTGCACCGTGCACCACGAGGTGCGCCCAGTGATCCGGGAGCGGCTTGCCCTGCTCACGCGCCTCTTCGCGGACCACCGCCGCGCAGATCACCAGGTCGCCGAGCGGCCGCGAGGCGCCCAGGGCGAGCCCCGCGACCGGAAACGACAACACGTTCGTCGGTTTGTCCTTGCCGCGCCAGGCGGCGTTGAGCCGCCGGCTCTCCGCGCTCGCCACCACGCGCACCGCAAGTTCGCGCCCCGCGCCGCGCCGCCCGAGTGCCGCGCGCGCCCAGCGGGCCATCGCGGCCGGCGCTGGCGACCAGGCGCGCGAGCGCCGCACGACATCGACCTTCAGCGCAGTGCTCATGGGGCGCCGCGCCCGGTGTCGCCGCGCGCCTCGTAGGCCTGCACGATGCGCTGCACGAGCGGATGGCGCACCACGTCCTGGGCATCGAAGAATGTGAATGCGATTCCCTCGACGCCCTGCACGACATCGATCACATGGCGCAAGCCCGACTGGCGGCCTGTCGGCAGGTCGGTCTGCGTCACGTCGCCCGTGACCACGGCCCGCGAGCCGAAGCCGATGCGGGTCAGGAACATCTTCATCTGCTCGATGGTCGTGTTCTGCGCCTCGTCGAGGATCACGAACGAGTCGTTGAGCGAGCGCCCGCGCATGAAGGCGAGCGGCGCGACCTCGATCACGTTGCGCTCGATCAGGCGCGCCGCGGTATCGAAACCCAGCATTTCATACAAGGCGTCGTACATCGGGCGCAGGTAGGGATCGACCTTCTGCGACAGGTCACCCGGCAGGAAGCCGAGGCGTTCGCCCGCCTCGACGGCAGGTCGCGTCAGCACGATGCGCCGCACGCGGTCCGCGTGCAGCGCCTCGACCGCGCAGGCGACCGCGAGGTAGGTCTTGCCGGTGCCGGCCGGGCCGATGCCGAAGCTGAGATCGCGCGCAAGGATGTTGCGCACGTACTCCCGCTGGTGCGGACCGCGCGGACGGATGAGTCCGCGCGGCACGCGCAGACTCGTGCCGTCGCCGCGCCCCGCACCGCTTTCGCCGGTCGGCGGCTCGCCGGCATCGATCTGCCGATGCAGGGGCTGGTCGTCGTCGCACTCCTGTTCGCGCAGCGCGAGATGCACTTCCTCGGGACTTGCACCGGTGCCCGCACTGCCGGCGGCATTGCGCGCATGCACCGCACGCAGCACGTTTTCGGCGGCGCCCGCCCGGGTCCCGGTGACCCGAAACGCATTGCCGCGCCGCCGGATCTGCACGCCGAGGCGCGATTCGACGAGCTTCAGGTTTTCATCGAGCGGCCCGCACAGGTCGGCGAGGCGCGCATTGTCCGCCTCGAGTTCGAACTCGCGTGCCGGCGGCGCCGGACGGCTCACGAACCGACCCCGCTGGCCAACTGCGCGGCCCCCTCTGGCCACTCGCCGTTCGCCGCTGGCGGTTCGCGGTGCGCCGCTGGCTGCTCGCTGTTCGCCCCTCGCTGTTCGCCCTTCGCGGGCCCGAGGCGTCCACGCAGTGAATTCCTCAACGCGGCAGTAATCTCGACATCAACGAACCGGCCAATGATCGCGGAAGGGCCCGCGAAATTCACCCAGCGATTGTTCCCGGTGCGCCCCGCGAGCTCCTGCGGGTTCCGCTTCGCCGGCCGCTCGACCAGCACGCGCTGCACGCTGCCGACCATGGCGGCACTGATCGCCCGGGCCTGTACATCGAGCTGGGCCTGCAGGCGCGCAAGGCGCATCTGCTTCTCCTCATGCGGCACGTCGTCGGGCAGCGTAGCGGCCGGCGTGCCCGGCCGGCGGCTGTAGAGAAAGCTGAACGACTGGTCGAGGCGCGCGTCGCGCACCAGCGCCAGCGTTGCCTCGAAATCGCGCTCCGTCTCGCCGGGAAAGCCGACGATGAGATCGGTGCTGATCGCAATGTCCGGGCGCACCGCGCGCAGGCGCCGCAGCTTGTCCTTGAACTCGAGCGCGGTGTAGCCGCGCTTCATCAGCGCGAGGATGCGGTCCGAGCCGCTCTGCACCGGCAGGTGCAGGTGGTTCGCGAGCTGCGGCACGTTCGCATACGCCTCGATCAGGCTGTCCTCGAATTCGAGCGGGTGCGAGGTCGTGAAGCGGATGCGTTCGATGCCTGCCACGGCCGCGACGTGGTGGATCAGCGTGGCGAGATCGACGATGGCGCCGTCGGCCATGGGCCCGGCGTAGGCGTTGACGTTCTGTCCGAGCAGCGTGATCTCGACGACGCCCTGCGCGGCGAGCTGGCGCACTTCCTCGATCACGCCGGCGAACGGCCGGCTGACTTCGTCGCCGCGCGTAAACGGCACGACGCAGAAGCTGCAGTACTTGCTGCAGCCTTCCATGATCGACACGAATGCGCTTGCACCTTCGGCGCGCGGCGCAGGCAGGAGATCGAACTTCTCGATCTCGGGAAAGCTGACATCGACGACCGGCCGGCCGGTGCGTTTCACGGCGCCGATCATCGCGGGGAGGCGATGCACGGTCTGCGGACCGAACACGAGGTCGACGAAAGGAGCGCGCGCGACGATCGCCTCGCCTTCCTGGCTCGCGACGCAACCGGCGACGCCGATCAGCACCTCGGGGCGGCGCTCTTTCAACAATCGCCATTCGCCGAGCAGCGAGTACACCTTGTCTTCGGCCTTCTCGCGCACCGAACAGGTGTTCATCAGCAGCAGGTCGGCCTGCGACGGATCGTCGGTCGCGACCAAGCCTTCGGTGGCCTGCAGTACGTCCGCCATACGCGCGGAGTCGTACTCGTTCATCTGGCAACCGAAGGTCTTGAGGAAATAACTGCCGGGCATGGGGAGCAAGGGGGGGTTCAAACCCGGCAGTCTATAGAAATCGATCCCTCTTCGGAATCTTATTCCAAAAAATCAATGACTTAGAACGGAATATCGTCGTCGAAATCGTCTTTCTCGGTCGAACTCGCGACCGGGGCCTGCGAGTACTCGTCGCCCTCGTTGCGGCCCCGCCCGCCACCCTCTCCGCCCCGCCCCGCCGCCCCGCCGCCTGCGCGGCTGCCGAGCATCTGCATCTCATTGGCGATGATCTCGGTGGTATAGCGGTCGTTGCCCTGCTTGTCCTGCCATTTGCGGGTGCGCAGCGACCCCTCGATGTACACCTGCGAACCCTTGCGCAGGTATTCGCCCGCGATCTCGGCAAGACGCCCGAACATGGCGACGCTGTGCCACTCGGTGCGTTCCTTCATTTCGCCCGACTGCTTGTCTTTCCAGCTCTCGCTCGTGGCGATGCGCAGGTTGGTGACCGAGCTGCCGGACGGCATGGCGCGAGTTTCGGGATCCTGGCCGAGGTTGCCGACGATGATGACTTTGTTGATGCCGCGTGCCATATCGATACCTTTCGTGTCTGCGGCCAAGTATGCGTAACGGTGGCCGCAGCAGTGAGTCGTGAAACGGGTGGGAACGCGCGGATTCTTTCACGGCCGGCCCCGCAGGGCCAGCGCGTCAGGGCCAGACTGTCGGCGGATTCGGGAACCGGCCTTCCTTGCGCAGCGGCACGACACAGAACCGGTGCCCGGTCGGGGCCTGCAGGATCCACCAGTCGCGGACCTGCTGCACGCGACGCGCGCCCAGGTTCTCGAGGCGCTGCACTTCGGCCTCGACGTCATCCGTGATGAGATCGAGGTGCAGGCGGCTCGCGTGGGCAACGCGCTGCACCTCGATGTGCAGGCCGTCTTCCCGGGTCTCGAGCGGCACATAACCGGCGTCTTCCTCGGCGGCGGAGGGCCGCAGCTTGCGACCCAGCGCCGCTGCCCAGAAATCGGCTGCGCTGCGCAGATCGTCGACCTGGCAGTCGATGATGAAGCCGGCAAGGGCACTGCGGTGCATGCTGCATAGTCTACCCTGCCCAGGATCGGGCAGAATCACCGCATGTCGCAGGACAGCGCGGTCAATCGACTCGACCGGCCCGTTGGCCACGCCGACCACCTGCTTGGGGATCCGTCGGCACCGATCACCCTTGTCGAGTACGGCAGCTATGCCTGCCCGCACTGCCGGGCCGCGAACGAGCAGATAGCGCAGGTACGCGGCAAGCTCGGCGAGCGCCTGCGTTACGTGTTCCGCCAGCGGCCGCTGACCCACAACGAGCTGGCGCGCCGGGCCGCCGACCTGGTCGAGCAGGCGCGTACTCCCGAGGAGTTCTGGCGGGCGCACATCCTGCTGATGTCGCGCTCGGACGTGCTTACCGAGGACGATCTCGACTCCGTCGCGCGCGAGCTCGGAGTCAGCGGCGAGGATGCTGGCGCCAGCGAGGCGGCCGAGCGCGCCAGGCGACGAGTCGACCTCGACATTGCCAGCGCGGCGGCGAGCGGTGTGCGCTTCACGCCCACCTTCTTCATCAATGACCGGCGCTACGACGGCCCGTGGGACGAGAACTCGTTCCTCGATGCCATGCTCGGCACGCTCGGCCATCGCGTGCGCGCGGCCGCGCTCGATTTCGCGAGTTGGGCGCCCTCGAGCGGCGCGCTGCTGCTGCTCGCGGCAGTGCTTGCCATCCTCATCACCAACAGTCCGCTCGGCGGCGCGTTCGCGCTGCTGTGGGACACGCCATTCGCGCTGGGCTTCGGCGACACCGGGTTTGCGATGACCCTGCGCAGCTGGGTCAATGACGCGCTGCTCGCCGTGTTCTTCCTCGTGGTCGGGCTCGAGATAAAACGCGAATTCACCGTCGGCCACCTCGCATCGCGGCGCGCGGCCGCGCTGCCGATCGCCGCGGCGCTCGGCGGCATGGCGGCGCCCGCGCTCATCTACGTCCTCATCGTGCCCGCGGGTCCGTGGGCGCAGGGTTGGGGGGTGCCCATCGCGACCGATACGGCGTTCGCGGTCGCGCTGATCGCGATGCTGGGCGCACGCGTGCCGATCGAGCTGCGGATCTTCCTGACCGCCGCGGCGATCGTCGACGACATTGGGGCGATCGTCGTCGTCGCCGTTTTCTATTCGGGGGACCTGCACGCAGGCTCCCTGGCAGCCGCGGCAGTGCTCACCGGCCTGCTGGCGCTGATGAACCGCTGGCATGTCTACCGCGTATTGCCCTATGCCCTGGTCGGCCTCGCGCTGTGGACGTGCGTGCACCATGGCGGGCTGCACTCAACCCTGGCCGGTGTGTTGCTCGCGCTGTTCATTCCGACGCGCCCGCCGCCCAACCTGCACGCGCTCACGCTGCAGGCCGACAGCATCATGCGCGATGAGGCGCGCCGCGGCGGCGAGGTCCTGCGCCATGGTCCGTCTTCGACCGCCATGGCCACGCTCGATGCGATTCACGACCGTCTCCAATCACCGGCGGACCGGCTGCTGCGCCATGTCGAGCCGTGGTCGAGCTACGTCGTGCTGCCGCTGTTCGCATTCGCCAATGCCGGCGTCGTGCTGGCGAGCGACGTGATCGGTGGCCACGAGCCGCTGATGCTCGCCATCATCGCGGGTCTCGTGATTGGCAAACCACTGGGCCTCTTGCTGGCGTCGTGGATCGCCGTACGCAGCGCGCTCGCGCTGAAGCCGGCTGCATACTCCTGGCAGCAGGTAGCGGGCGCCGGCGGGCTTGCCGGCATCGGCTTCACGATGTCGTTGTTCATCGCCGACCAGGCTTTTCCGGTACCGGCCGATTTCGCTGCCGCGAAGATCGCCGTATTCGTCGCGTCGATCGTGTCGGCGCTGCTCGGCGTTGCGGTCTTGTGGCACGCGGCAAGGCCCCGCGTGGCTGCCGCCCCGGTCGCGGACACCCTCGACGCCACCGCGCTCTAAGCCGGGTGCACCAGCCCGGCGCCGTCCTCGCCCGCGTGCGGCGAAACTGCCACACTTCGCCAGGGCAACCCACTGGCCGAGGTTTCATGCGTCGCATCGTGCTCCCGCTGCTGCAGTTCGCCTTGCTGCTTGCCCCTGCCGCCGCCACCGCCGCGTCCGCTCCTTCGCTTGGCGCCGACACCGCCGGACGCTTCGCGCAGCTCGCACTCGATTGCGTGCAGCGCGAGTACCCGAACAAGATCGCGCACGTGCTCGCAAGCGACGCCGATGTGCGCGCACCGCGCGCACTGACGCCGGTGTTCTACGGCTGCTTCGACTGGCATTCGGACGTGCATGCGCACTGGCTGCTCGCGCGTCTTGCGCGCCTGTATCCCGCTGCACCGTTCACGCCCGCCGCGCGTGCCGCGCTCGCACGCAGTCTCACGGCAGCGGGAATCGCCGCCGAAGTCGCCTATCTCGGGGCTCCGGGGCGCGCATCGTTCGAGCGGCCCTACGGACTCGCCTGGGTGCTCGCGCTCGGCGCGGAACTGCGCGCGTGGAACGACGACGATGCACGTGGCTGGGCAGTGACGCTCGCACCGCTCGAACAGGCTGCGGTGGAGCGCCTCGTCACCTGGCTGCCGAAGCTCGCTTACCCGATCCGCACCGGCGAGCACAACCAGACCGCCTTTTCCTTCGGCCTCGCCTGGGACTGGGCGCTCGCGACGGGCCACCAGCCGCTGCTGTCACTGCTGCGGGACAAGGCCGCGCAGTTCTATCTCGCGGACGCGGACTGCCCGATCGGGTACGAGCCCTCGGGCGAGGATTTTCTCTCGCCGTGCCTTGCCGAAGCGGACTTCCTGCGGCGCGTGCTCGCACCAGGGGAATTCGCGGCGTGGCTCGGCGACTTCCTGCCTGGCATACCGCGCAGCACGCAGCCCTGGCTCGCGCCGGGAATTGTCACCGACCGCAGCGACCCGAAGCTCGCGCACATCGACGGCCTGAACCTGAGCCGCGCATGGATGCTGCGTGGGATCGCGGGCGGACTGCCGGAGGGCGACGAGCGCCGCGGCGCGCTGCTCGCCGCGGCGAATGAACACGCGGCGGCCGCCTTGCCCGCCGTGACCGGCGAACACTACGAAGGCGGCCACTGGCTCGGCACCTTCGCCGTTTACCTGCTCAGCGCCGGCGGCGTGGAATCTTCCGGAACACCCTGAGCGCATTGTCGCGCATCATCGCGCGGTGCGACGCCGGACGCATGCCGAGCGCGTCGATCTCCTCGACCGCGCGCTCCGGATCGATGACCGGCCAGTCGGTGCCGAACAGCACCTTGTGGCTGCCGTAGGTATTGGCGTAATGCACGAAGGGTTTCGGCCAGTGCTTCGGCGCATAGGCATCGCCGGCGAGGTAGATATTGGCGTGCTTCCACGCCATCGAGATCGCCTCGTCGGTCCACGGCACGCCGATGTGGATCCCGATCAGCGTGAGCTCGGGGAAGTCTATCGCCACCCGATCGAGCGTGATCGGCCGACCGACCGACGGCAGGCGCCGGCTCTGCGAGTACACGAGGTTGTGTCCGATCTGCATCATGATCGGGACGTCGAGTTCGGCGCACTTGGCGTAGTACGGGTAGTACTTCGCGTGGTCCGGCGCAAGCTCGAACCAGTGCGGATACAGATGCGCGCCGACGAACCCGAGCGACCTGACAGCGTGCTCGAGGTCGCGCAGTCCCTGCATGCCGCGAAACGGATCGACACCGGCCAGCCCCGAGAACCGGTCCGGGTACCTCTCGCACACTTTCGCCACACGCTCGTACGGCAGCTCGAACGAACCGCGCACCCTGAGGTCACCGGCGCGCACGGCAATCAACAGCGAGCGCTCGATGCCGGCGCGATCCATCTTGCGCAGGTACTGGCTCACCGGCACACCGCCCCACAGGCGCTTGTCCATGCGGACCTGGCGCTTGAATGTCGCATCGATGCCGGTCTGGCCGTTGCGCACGGCGATCGGGTCGTAGAGATTGCAGACGATGTCGATGTAGCCGCTCAATTCGCTTCCCCTTCGAGCGCGCGCAACCGTGCACGCAATGCCGTATCTTCCGCCAGCCGCTGGCGCAGTGCCTGCGCGAGCAGCGCACATTGTGGACCCGTCCAGAGCGCCGTGTGGCGCTGCTGCAGCCGCCGGGCATCGGGAACCCCGCCCGCCGGATCCGCATCGACTTGCGCATCGCGCAGCTGGAACCAGCTGCCGAGGAATGCCGCGCCGTGCGCGTCGCGCTGCGCCGCGGGTACGCTCCACTGCGCGCGCGACAGGCCGCAGACCTGCGCGCCGGCGAAGGGCGCCGCCAGCGCGGCGCCCGCCCCGCAGCCGATCACGGCGCCCTGCCCGACCTGCAATGCATCGCGCATGAAATCGACTGCCGCCGCGGCCGCTGCCACGAGATCGGTGTCGTGCGGCACCGGATCAGACGCACCGCTGCCCGGCAGGTCGATGGCCCAGTGACGGACATCCCCCGCATTGTCATCGGCGGCGGCGATGTCAGCGAGTGCGCCGGCCGCCGTGTCCGGCAGGTCCGGTATCACCAGCGCCGGCGACTGGCCTTCGCCGCGGCCGCGTGCATGCAGGAAGCCGTTGCCCCATTCGAGCAGCACTCGCCGCGGGTCGCGCTCCCGTGGCGCATCGGCCGGCCGCCAGGGCAGCGTCTGCGCAGCGTCGATCATGAACTGCGCGCGGATCCCGCCGGCCCACTCCTCGCGTGATTCGACGGGGCGCGTGATGCGTACATGGTCACTCGCCACACCGCGCCCGACGTGCGAGGCGATCACGTCGTTGTCCTGCGCACACAGCAGTGTCGGCACGCGCAGCTGCGCGAGCGCGGCACGCCCATCGAAGCTTGCCGCACAGGCGTAGCCCAGGCGGTACGCGTCGCCCGCGAGCAAGAAGCCTTCGAGGGTCTCGTGAAACTTGTCGAGCGGTGGCAGGGGCGAGGCGACGCGCGTACCGGGCGTGCGCGCGAACCACGGAAACCAGCGATACGAGTCGCCGACGCGCGACCACAGTTGCGCCAGATGCGCGCCGTCCCAGCGCGGCTCGAACGGCGGCAGGTAGTGCTGCAGGAAAGCCTCGCGTTCCGCCGGCGTGAAGGCCGCGAGGCCATCGAGCACCAGCGAAGTGATGCGCCCGGGCGCCTCGAGCGCGAACGCGGTGGCGATCGCCGCCCCGGTGTGCGTGCCGTACAGCGCGAATCGGCCCAGGCCCAGCCCGTCGACCGCCGCCGCCAGCGCCCGCGTGAAGTCGGCCATGCGCGGCGTGGCGAGCGGCAACGGATCGGACTGGCCGTAGCCCGGCGTGTCGAGCGCGATCACCGTATGACGATCGGCGAGCGCGTCCATCAACGGCAGCAGCGACAGCGACGAGCGCGGCGACTCGTGCAGGGCCACCACCACCGGGCCGTTGCCGGCCCGGCGGTAGTGGACGTATCCGTCGCCGGCGCGGACCAGGCCGCGCGCATACGGGTGTCGCGTGGCGTGACGCGGAACGAGCATGGCCCGCCGCGATCAGCGCGACGCGCGGCTCAGAACTTCACTCCGAAGCCAAGCTTGTAGAAGCGCGGCGCCCCGCTCCATACAGCGGCATACGCGCCGATGTAAGTGCCGCCCTCGAAGTAGTTCTCGTCGAAGCAGTTCGTGCACGACGCGATTACCTCGTACTTCGCGTCGTTCCAGCGGTAGCCGACCGATGCGTTGACCAGGGTGAAGTCCCCGGTCGTATCGACGCCCGGCGGCAGCAGCGGCGCGGTGATGGCGAGATTTGCCGGTGTCACCAGGTAGTTGTCGGTGTAGACCACGTCGGCGTTCACCAGCAGCGAGCCGCTCGCGATCGGGTGGTCGACCGAGAAGCCCGCCTTTGCCTGCATCTGCGGCGCGCGCTGCAGTTCGTCGGCAAGGTTCACGGGCTTGTCGCCCTCGTACTTCGTGTCGAGATAGCCGAGGTTCACGAACAGGTCGAGCCATGGCGTGGCGCGCAACGTGAACTCGGTTTCCGCACCCTCGATGACCGCGTCCGCGGTAGCGACGGTGTACACACCGGCGACCGTCAGCGTGTTGAACAGATCGGTGTAGTCCATCGTGAACAGCGAGGTGTTCCAGCGAATGCGCCCGTCGAGCAGCGTCGCCTTGAGGCCGACTTCCCACGATTCGACGTTTTCCGGATCCACGTTGACGAACTGGTCGGAGCGCAACGCGCGCCCGGTCCAGCCGCCCGAGCGGAATCCCTCGGTGAACGATGCGTACGCAAACAGGTTGTCGGTCACCTGCCAGTTCACACCGAGCTTCGGGGTGAACTTGCTGAACTCGCGATCAACGTCGATCGGCTGGCCCAGCGCACCGAGCGCCACCAGGTCCGCGGTGGTGTAGTTGAACAGCGGGCCCGGCAACGTGCTCGTCTGCACGACCGTGAAGCCGCGATCCTCCCAGGTGTAGCGCCCGGCGGCGATCAGCGTGACGGGGCCAATGTCATACTCGACCTGGCCGAACACGGCGTAGCTCTCGACGTCGACCGTGTAGTCCTTGTTCCACTGGTTCTGCACCGCCACGGGCGTCGCCCGCACGCGGTCGGAGATCAGCACGTCGGATGATTCATCGAAGTAGTACACGCCTGTGACGAAGTTCAGGCGCTCCGTCAGCTCGCCGCTCAACTGGAATTCCTGGCTCAGCTGCTCCGACTCCTGCAGCTGCAACAGGTTGTAGAGCGGCACCGGCTGGTCGGACAGGTCCATATTGAGGTCCTGGTCGGTCGACCGGTAACCCGTGATGGACTTGAACTGCAGGCTGTCGGACATCGACCAGTCGACGTGCAGCGCACCTCCCCAGGTCTTCGCCTCGCCGCGGGCTTCGAGGCCGCTCACCACGTTGCGCACGTCGCCGGTGGAGGGCCGCAGCACGCCGGCGATGTCCGAGGTGTAGTTGCCGTTGGTCACGTCGCGGCTGTAATCGAGCGCGAGGTTGATTTCCACGGCCTCGGACGCGATCTGGCGCAGCGCAATGCGCCCGCCCATGTAGTCGAGGTCGTTGACGTCCTTGCCCAGGGTCGAGTTGCGCAGGTAGCCGTCACCCTGCTGCGTGAGGAAATTCGCGCGCGCGTACAACGTATCGGTGAGCGCGGTGTTGCCCGACAGCCTGAGGTCCCAGCGATCGTGGTTGCCATAGGAGGCGCGCAGCGATCCCTCGGTGTCCGGCCCGGGCTTCTTCGTCACGATCTTGATGGCGCCACCGTTGGTGTTGCGCCCGTACAGCGTACCCTGCGGCCCGCGCAGCACCTCGATGCGCTCGACGTCGGCGAGGTTGAAATTGTTCGCACCCTGGCGCGCGATGTACACGTCGTCGAGGTACAGGCCTACGCTGGTATCGGCGGTCGCGAGGTTCTCGGTCGTGCCGATGCCGCGCATGAAGAACGAATTGGCCGTTGCCTGGCCGACGTTGCTGTTGCCGGTCAGGTTCGGCACGTTGTAGACGAGGGCTTTCGAGTCCACCACCTGGCGCCGCTCGATCGTCGCCGGATCAATGGCAGTCACCGCAACGGGCACCGTCTGGATGCCCTGCTCACGGCGCTGCGCCGTGACCATCACTTCATCGAGCGCTCCGGTTCCGGACGCCGGAGCATCCTGGGCGAGAGCCGGCATCGCCAATGCGGCCAGCGGCAATCCGGCCAGCACCATACGAATCGACCTGCTTACAGCACGACGCGACATGTGATCCCCTTGGCAAGCTTGTGGGCGGGAAAAGAATCCGCGCGGGTGGCGGGAAAGTCAACAAATCCTGATATAGGATAAAAATGTCTCTATACTCGGATTCCATTCATGTCCGAGGCCGCCCGATCCATTTCCCGCATAGCCGCCCTGCTGGAGCTGTTCGAGCGGGAACGGCGGCCGCTGTCGAGCACCGAAATCGGCGAAAGTCTCGCCGTGCCGCGTTCGAGCGTCGGCACATTGCTGAAAGCCCTCGTGCAGCTCGGCTGGTTGACGATCGACCGGCGCCGGGCCACCTACTTCCCGGGCGCGCGTCTCGCCCGGCTCACCGGTTGGCTGCTGAGCGAAGCGCTGCTCGACGATCGCGTCCTGCTTGCCCTCGACACCTTGCGGGCCAACACCATCGAGACCGTCACGATCTCCTGTGCCAATGACCTGGAACTCGAGATCCTCCATGCGCGCGGGCCCACCAGCGGCATCCATCTCGTCGTGCAGGAAGGGCAGCGAATTCCGCTGTGGGGCTCCGCGATCGGCACAGCCTTCCTGACGACGCTTGCCGACACGACCATCCGCTCGATGTATCGTCGCAGTGAACACGAGCCGCCCGTGCGCCGGCCGGTGATCGCCCTCGCGGCCGTGCTTGCCATGGTCCGCCGCGCGCGCCGCTACGGCTACGCGTGCGTCGACAGCTTCGTCGTGCCGGGCGTGACCGCGATATCGGCACCCCTGCCTGACCGGATCGGCCCGCGTCCGCTGATCGTGAGTATCGGCGGACCCTCCGAGCGCGTGAACGCAAGTCGCGACGCGATCGCCGCGGCGCTCGTGGCCTTCATCGTCGACATCCAGTGATGGCGGTCGCGGGCGCTCACGCGGCGCCCGGGTTGTCGAGCGCGATGATCTCGTAGCGCTCGCCTGCGATCGCGATGTACTCGCCGACGCCGGCACCAATCAGCGTTTCTGCCGCCGGCGAAACCCAACTCACCAGGCCGCGCGCCGGGTCGGCTTCGTCCTCGCCGACGAGGGTGAGTGTGCGTGTGGCGCCATCCGCCGCACGCAGCGTCGCGGTGACTCCGAAGCGCACGACGTCAGGCACGGCGGCGGGCGTCACCAGCCGTGCACTCCCCTTGCGTTGCCGCCAGTAGCGCAGATCGCGCTCGAGGCCTGCGAGCATCGCGGCATCGTGTGCACCGGCTGCAGCGGCGCGCGCGGCCTCGAGCTCCCGGCTCCGCGCTGCCTCGAGTTCACGCAGGCGTGCCTCGATCTGGCGCAGGCCGCTCGCGGTGACGAGATTCGGATGCGGGCTCACCACGCGCTCCGGCAGCACGACCTCGCCATCACCCTCTTTCACGAACGCGCGACTCAAGTTTTTTCCGCCTCGGCTGCCAGACGCTCCGCGAGCCGTGCCCGACCCGTCACACGGGCGTGTCCAATCAGCACCTGCAAATCAGCAGGGCTCGCTGCGACCGCGTCGGGCGCTGTGCGCCGCGCGCGCTCGAGCAGTTCGAGCGCCGTGGCGAAGCGTCGCGCGGCAATGAGCCGCGCGATGACCAGCTGCGCCACCAGCGCGTAGGCGCGCAGGTCGTTCCAGTCGGCCGCGCGGGCGAGAAACGCGCGCGCATCGGTGTCGAGAAATGCGCTGTCCGCCTCATCGAACCAGCGGCGCAGCGGCTCGACGACGCGGCTGGGTTCGTGGATGCGCGCTGGCACGTAGGCCTCATCGAGCATGCGTTCGCGTTGCCGTGCGCGTACGCGCTCCTCACGTTCGGCCGTGCGTTCGGGACTCACCTGCGGTTCGTGGCCCAGCGCCTCGCGCCGCTCGTAGATCGCGCCGCCCATGAGGCTGAAGAGCGACAGCAACAGCCACTGGTCGGCGGCGCTCTTCACGGCGCTCCAGAGCGGCAGTTGCGCGAGCCCGTAGCTTGCCGCCGCGAATGCGATCGTCGCCGCGACCAGCACGAGGTAGGTGCCGCCGAGTCCGCGGATGACGCGCGCGAGCGTGACGGGATTCAACGCCTCGATCGCACTTCCGGTCACGCCGAGCACCGCCGCCGTCGCCGGCAGCAGCGTGAGAAACGCAGCACCGACCGCGTAGCCGGGCACTCCGCCGATCCACGAGGCCAGAGCGAAGCCCGCCGCGCAGATCGCGAGTTGCATCAACGGGCGTTGCTCGATCGGATTGACCATCTCGACGGACAACACGGGTGGCTCATCGATGCCCTCGGAGGACAGATCGAGCAGCACGTACGCGTACTTGAAGAGCCAGGAAAGCGCGATGATCGCGAGCGGCAGGCCGAGCAGACCTGCGTACGATGCGATCGACAGGAGCAGCGTCAGCGTCGCGATGAGCAGCAGCGCGGTCGGTCGAGCGGGGCGCAGGGCATGCCGCAGGAGCCTCATGCGCCGATTGTCGCAGCTATTGGATGCGCACGCGCAATCGGACCGTGAACGACGGCTGGCCTCCCCCGCCCGCGGCATTCATCGCGCCGCCCGGCGCGATACGCACGCCGGTCACCGCCGGATCGAAGCCCTGCCCGTCGGGTACCGGCGTATAGGTGTAGGGCGCGCCGCCGCCCGACTGGTTCGAGTAGGTGACGTCGCTCGCGCCGTTGAAGGTGAGCCCGCTCGCGGGAGTGCCCTCGATGTACTCGACCGGCCCGCCCCCGCCCGCCGCCACGTACAACTCCGTGCCTCGCGGCACCGGCGCTGCGATGACGAGCGAACTCGCATCCACGACGCCGGGCCCACTGTTCGACACGCTGATCGCGTAGCGCACCACGGCCCGCGGGATGCGCTTCGGGCTGCTCGCCCCGTTGACCGGATCCCACAGCACCTCGGCCAGCTTCGTGACCAGCAGCGACGGCAGCGGCTGCATCACCACGAAGCCGCCAACGCCCAGGTCGGTCACGGTACCCTCGGCACCCTCGTCGGCCGTCACCCGCATGACCCAGCCGCCATACGCGGCGTCGGCGGGCAATGTGTGTACGTACTGATACGTCTTGGTGGCCGCCGCGGCGGCGACCTCGGTCATCGGGACATTCGCGATCCGAACGGCGCCGCCCGCGTCGAGCAGCTCGAGCCGCGCGCGCGTGATGTCGAAGCTGCCGAACGGGTCGCTCACGACAGCGCGCATGTGCACGGTGTCATCGCGATGGAACGACCCCGTCGCGGCGCCACCGGGATACGCCGTGGCGTAGCTCGCCACGCTGTCGACATTGATGACCGTGCTGCTGGCCAGCAGCACGCGCGAGTACGACTCGCCGCCTGCGTGCGGGTGCACACGCGTGGCAGTGCCGGCGCCGGTCGGTGAGGTCTGCTGGATGCGCAACGTGAACACCGAACCGGCCGGGTAGGTTCGAGAGGTCGCATTCGGCAGCACGAACTGCGTCGGATACGCCGCACCGGAGGTGTTGTTCGGCACGCCGCTCACGGCGACGGTCGTCGTGCCGATCGTGCCGGTGGCGCTGTTCGCGAACGTGAGCTGCAACGTGCGCGACGTTCCGGTGCCGCTGCGCGACAGCCACAGCGGCACTGCAATGTTGCCGGCAGGCAGCGTCAGCGGCAGCTGCAGGGCCGGGCCCAGCGTCCAGGTAACGGCACCCGCCGCCCCGGGACCCACCGATACGAGCGCCTCGCCCGTCACGGCGCGAACGCGACTCAGCGAGCGTGCCGTGCCCGCGCCTGTGCCACGCAGGTACAGCGCCTTGGTGCCGCTCGATGGTATCTCCGATGGTGAGACGATCAGCGGTGGCGCCGCCGGTGCGGCACCGAGTCCCGCTGGATTCGCGATCGTCGCTGTGGCAGCGATCGGCGTGCCCGGCGTCGCCGCGGCAGGCACGTGCACGTCGAACACGATCGTCGCCATGCCGCCGGCCGGCACCGCCACCGCGCTCACGTCGAGCTGCGCGGGACCCGAGCCGTCCACCGCGCCGGCAGGCACGCTGACGACCCCCAGCGCCTCGGTGTTGCCGGGCAGCGGCGCTGCCACCGTGACGCCGCCGGCAGCCACGCCACCGCTTTCAATGAGCGTCAAGGTGTAGCGCAGGACATCTGCGGCCGCGACCTCGCCGCCGTTGAGATCCTGCACCGCGAATGTCGAAGTCGACAGGTCGGATGCCCTGACCGTCGCAACGTCCGTCGCCTGGTTGTCGGCGGGCGCGATCTCGAAACTTGCACTCGTCACGCGCGCCGTGTTGCTCACGCCCGGGAGCGCGGCCGCACCTACCGACACGGTCAGCGTGATATCGGGCAAAGCCTGCCCCGGATCGATCACCGGCGGATGCGTGCAGCTGACATCCTGGCCGACCGCCCCGCAGGTCCAGCCCGTGCCGGTTGCCGAAACATACGCGAGGCCCGCCGGCAGCGTATCGGTGACCGTGACCGCATTGTCTTCGCGCTGCTGGCCGGCCGCATTGGCGACCCGCAACGTGTAGCTGCCCTGGCTGCCCACCAGGAAGTCGCCCGCATGGCTCTTCGTGATCGACAGATCGACCGTCGGCTCGCTGGTCGCGGACACGACCTGTGCGAGCAGCAGCACGAGGTCGCCGCCGCTCGAGAACTCCGTGGTCGCGCCCGTCTGGCCCGGCGCGAGCAGCGAGGTCACGTCGAAGGTGTCAATGTCGAAGCCGTAGCTGGTCGCGATACCAAGCGAGCTGACGGTGCCATCGTAGGGCTGCAGCAGCGGATCGCTGTCGGGGACGTTCATGCCGTCATCGAGCGCCGTGCTATTGAACCTGAGCGACTCGCTGTAGCCGTTGAGCGGCGTGGAGTTGGCGGGATCGCCCTCGATCGCGACGATCGCGATGCGCCCGTCGAAAGCCGTCGGGGGGATGCGAAAGCCGTCGGGAGCGAGCGTGAGCGCGCTGCCGCGGAAGTGCTGCAAGCCGTCGAACACGTTGATCGCGCGCAGGCGCTCGTTGGCCGATCCATAGATCACGATGAGCGACCAGCCGGCGGCCACCGCCTGCACCGTGCAGTGGGGGGAGCCCGTGGCGACGCTCAGTCCGCCGAACGTGTAATTGCCGTTGCCGGCCACGCGGCTCGTGACATCGGCGAAGGCACCGAAGAATGGGTAACTCACGCCGTCGGTCGTGAAGGTGGCGGTGAAGGTGCGGCTGGCCGCCACGGCGGCGCCGTTCAGTGTCACCGCCGCATCGATCGCGCTGCCCGAGCCGCCCCAATAGAGATAGGCCCCGATGACCGCGGCGCCCGCGGGAATGCCGGCAAGCGCCGCCGTGCGTGTGGCGCCGACCGCGCAGGCGTTGCCGTTGTTGTTCTCGGTTCTGAGCGAGCCGCCGGTGGCGACGAAGTTGATGTTGCCGGTCAGCCGCGTGTAACGCGTGATCGGCGTCTGCTGCGCGTGCGCGATGCCGCCGCCGATCGCGAGTGCGACCAGCACCAGAATTTTGCCGACAGCGCGCATCGAGCCGACCTGCCCTCCTTGGCCTGGGGAGAGAAGCATACGACCCGGTCCCCGCCCTGGCGGCAGGTGAAAGGAGACGTCATCGACACTTCGCAGCAGGGCGCGACGATGATCGATGTGACTTAAGACGTCCGTCACATTTGCCCGCCGGGGCGAATGGCAAGAATCGCTCCATCAGCCAAGGAAGGCGCGATCAAGGTGTTGGCACCCATTCGATCGATGCATGCACGGACGCGCGGCCGCCCAGGTCTCGTGGTTGCCGCAATTCCCCCAATCCGAGGATTCCCATGAACGCTTACGCGAAGACATTGTCCGTCATCGTGCTCGCGGCCCTGCCTGCCGGCCTTGCGCTGGCGCAGGACGCCGGTTGCATCGAGCTGAAAACCACCGCGCAAACCGAGCGCACCGTCATCGGCGCCGATGGCAAGCCGCACACGCAGCTCGCCCCGGCCACCACTGTCGTGCCCGGCACCGAGGTGATCTGGACGATCACCGCGACGAACGTGTGCGACAAGCCCGCCGGCAACGTAGCCATCGACAGCCCGGTGCCCGAGCACATGTCCTATGTCGCCGACTCCGCGGCCGCCGCGGCGGTCACGGTCAGCTATTCGATCGACGGGAAGCGCTACGGCAGCCCCGCGGCAATCGTCGTGCGCGAAGCCGACGGCACGACGCGCAGCGCTCGTGCCGACGAGTACCGCCACGTCCGCTATGCGATGCGCGCGCCGCTCGCGCCGGGCGAATCGCTGAGCGCGAGCCACCGCACGCGCGTGCAGTAGACCTTCTCTTTACGTTGAAGCTTGCAGA
The DNA here is from genome assembly GCA_902826575.1 of uncultured Pseudomonadota bacterium. GTDB lineage: Bacteria > Pseudomonadota > Gammaproteobacteria > Steroidobacterales > Steroidobacteraceae > CADEFQ01. The sequence goes on from CADEFJ010000018.1 coordinate 21,147, forward strand.
TAGGGAGTATCGCAATGTTCGAGTCAAGGATGAAAATGATGCGTCGGGCCGGCCTCGCCGTGTTCGCCGCAGGCGCGTTCGGCAGCTGGCAGACCGCGCTCGCCGTGGGCACCGCGGCCAACACGACGATCAACGGCCAGGCCACGGTGAGCTACAGCGTGGGCACCGTTGCGCAGACCCCGATCGAGAGCTCGCCCACGGGCAACTCGACACCGGGTGGTGGCGCACCAACCTCGTTCGTCGTCGACCACCGCGTCGACCTGACGGTCAGCGAAGTTTCGGGCGGCAACACGCCGGCAACGCCGGGCCAGTTGAACCTGGTCACCGGCTTCCTGGTGACCAACACCGGCAACGCCGCGCAGGGCTTCCAGCTCACACCCGCCAACCTCACCGGTGGCGCGCTGTTCGGCAACACCGACAACAGCGACGCGGCCAACCTGCGCGTGTTCGTGGACAGCAACGCCAATGGCGTCTATGACGCGGGAGTCGATACGGCGACCGCGATCGACACGCTGGCTGCCGATGCCGGTGTGGCCGTGTTCATCGTCGCGGACATTCCGGGGACGGCGATCGATGGCAGCTTCGCCAACGTCCAGCTGGGTGCCCGTGCAGCCGTCGCCGGCACCAACGGCGCGACCCTCGCGACCGAGACCGCCGGCGCCGACACGCCGGGTGCGGTCGACGTGGTGTTCGGCGACGCCGGCAACGATGCCACCGAAGTCGCGGCGGATCAGTATGCGATCGCCTCGGCGGCGCTGTCCGTTCGCAAGACCTCGGTCGTCGTCGAGGATCCGGTCAATGGCACGACCGATCCGAAGGCCATTCCGGGTGCGTACGTCGAGTACGAAGTCCAGATCTCGAACACCGGCACGGCCTCTGCGACCGGCATCCAGATCACCGATCCGCTGCCGGCCAACACCGCGTTCCGCACGGGCGCGTTTGAAGGCGGCACGAGCGATGTGCAAGTGACGGTGGGCGCCACGGTCAGCTACTGCGACGCCGAGGCCGGCTCGGACACCAATGGCGACGGCTGCTACCGCACGGCCACGGATCTCGTCGTCGGCACGCCGGCGTTGAGCACGGTCGACATCGCACCGAACAACGTGGTCAGCGTGCGCTTCCAGATCACCATCAACTGATGCCGGCGGGCACTGCGATGAGGTGATCTTGATCAGTCGGCGAGACGATACTCCTGCAGCGCACCGGGGCGGGTCGGCGACAAGCCGGCCCGCCCCGGCGGCGTTTTGGCGGCGCCTCGTGGCGAGCGCGGCAGGTGTGTTCGGCCTCACGGTTCTGGCAGCCGGGTTCGATGCGGCACTGGCGCAGACCCCGGCAGGCACGGTGATTCGCAACGTCGCCTCGGTGCGGTTCAGCGGCGCCGGCGGACAGCCCGCAATCGTCCACACCAACGAGGCGAACCTCACGGTGCTGCCACGACCCTCGCGAGCGGCGCTGCAGCTGTTCCGTGCCGCCGAGGTCGCCAACGCGAACGCTGCCGCGGTCCGGGCCTCGTGGGCCGTCACGCAATGCCAGGGCACGAACGGCAGCACCGTGCTCGCGCCACCGGCGCTCCCGAGCGGTGCCACGATCGACCCGCAGCTGCCGCTGACCCTCGTTGCGACCACTGTCGTGCACGGCGGCGAGGCCCTGTTCCTGCTGCTGCAGGACGCCGACCAGAATCTCGATGCCAGCGTCATCGACACGGCCGATGTGACGGTGACCTCGGCGAGTGGCGACGTGGAGCGACTGCAACTGCTCGAGACCGACCCCGACAGCGGCGAGTTCGCCGGATATATCCAGACCCGCGCCGCGGCGCCGGGCAGCGGCGATTGCGAGCTGCAGGTCGAGCGCAATTCGAGCCTCGAGTCGATCTACGTCGACCGCAGCGATTCCGCCGACACCGCGCGTGCCGGTGCGCTCGTCGATCCATTCGGCATCGTGTTCGCTGCGCACACCGGTGCGCCGGTGGACGGCGTGCGCGTACGGCTCGTCAGGGCGAACGGTGCGCCGGCGCAGGTGTTCGGTGATGACGGCGTGAGCAGCTATCCGGCCGAGATCGTCACCGGCCAGCCGGTCACGGATTCGGGCGGCACGGTCTACCAGTACGCGGCGGGCGTCTTCCGCTTTCCCCTGGTCGCGGCGGGAGACTACCGGCTCGAAGTGGTGCCACCGCCCGGTCATGCCTTCCCCTCGCAAGCCTCTGCAGCCGACCTGCAGCAACTGCCGGGCGCACCGTACGCGCTCGGCCCGGGATCGCTCGGCAATACGTTCGCCGTCACCGGTCCGACACCGACGAACGTCGACATCCCGCTCGATCCCGCAGGCAGCGCGCTCGTGCTGCAGAAGGCCAGCATGACCGCGGTGGCGGCAGCGGGCGACTTCGTCCAGTACACACTCAGCCTGCGCAACGCGGGCACGACTGGCGCCTACACCGGAGTCGCCATCGTCGACCGGCTGCCGCCCGGCGTGCGCTATCGACCCGGTTCGACACGCCTCGGCGAGCTGCCCGCAGCGGACCCCGCCATCAGCGCGGACGGCGTCGTTCTCACCTACACGCTGGACAGCCTTGCGGCGGGCGCGACCGCGACGCTGCGCTATGTCGTCGAAATCACCGTGGCCGCGCGTGGCCCCGAACTTGCGAACAGCGCGCTGGCGCGGGCCGACGGCGGCGCAGTCTCGAACGGCGCCGTGGCGGTGATACAGCTGCGCGAGGAGCTGTTCCGCACCCACGCCATCGTCATGGGGCGTGTGGTTGCCGGCGACTGCGAGCGCGAGGCGCGCGCCCTGCCGGGTGTCGCCGGCGTGCGCGTCTACCTCGAGGACGGCCGGTACGCGATCACCGACGCGGACGGCAAGTACCACTTCGAGGAGGTCAGGCCAGGCACTCACGTCGTGCAGCTCGACACCGTGACGCTGCCGCAGGGACATGTGGCCCTGCACTGCGCCGCGCGCGTGCGCCAGGCCGGGCGCGCGCACTCGCAGTTCATCGAAGTGCGGGGCGGCGCCCTGTGGCGTGCGGACTTCGTCGTCACGACCGCGGGCGTTGCGCCGGTGGCATCCGTTGCACCCGCGACCGACGGGGCGTCCGTGGCCTCCCGACCCGTGGCGCAAGCACGGCCCCCCGCCCCGGCCCGCGATCGCGCGACACTCGCCGGTACACCGGACTTCACGCTCGAGAAGCTCGAGCCCGGCAGCTCGTGGCTGTGGCCCGGCGCCGATTTCAGTGCACCGATTCCGAGCATCAAGGTCGCAATCGCCCATGCGCCGGACCAGGTGGTGGAACTGGCGGTGAACACGGTGACCGTCAGCGCCCGCAACTTCGACGGCAGGCACGTCAACGCGGCGGGGACCGTGGCCGTCAGCCGGTGGGGCGGCGTCGACCTGCGTGCCGGCGAGAACGTCCTGCGTGCCGTGATACGCGCGCCTGATGGCCGGATCGTGGATGACATGAGCCGCACGGTGCATTACGCAGGCGGCGCGGTGAGCGCCCGGATCGACGCGGCCAGGTCCACTCTCGTCGCCGACGGTCGCAGCCGCCCGATCGTTGCGCTGCGCCTGTTCGATGCACACGGCAAGCCGGCACGGCGCGGCACGCTCGGCGCCTGGCGCGTCGATGCGCCCTACCGCACGTGGTGGGAAGTCGCCTCGCTGCGCGACAACCCGCTCGTCGCGCTCGATCGGCGCGAACCCACGTTCGAAGTGGACGATGAGGGCATCGCGCTGCTCGAGCTCGAGCCGACCTCGCAGACCGGCACCGCCACGCTGCGCGTGCGCCTGAACGATCGCCAGAGCGAGGAATTTCGCGTGTGGTTCGAGCCGGAGGCGCGCGACTGGATCCTGGTCGGCGTCGCGGAAGGCAGCAGTGCGCATCGCACGATCTCCGGCAATGCCGAGGTGGCCGCCGCGGCCGGTCTCGACGCGGACTTCACGGAGGAAGGCCGGGTGGCATTCTTCGCCAAGGGACGCATCAAGGGCGAGTTCCTCCTCACGCTCGCCTACGACTCGGCGCGCGATCCCGCACTCGCGCGCCGACGCCTGCTCGGCGTGATCGAGCCGGATCGCTACTACACACTCTACAGCGATGGCGCCGATCCGCGCGATGAGGCGGCGAGCACCGAAAAGCTGTTCGTGAAGCTCGAGCGCCGCCAGTTCATGGCCCTGTTCGGCGATTTCGAAACCGGGCTCACGGTGACCGAACTGACGCGCTACAGCCGCTCGTTCACCGGCCTGCGCAGCGATTACGCCGGCGAGCACTTCGGCTACAGCGCCTTTGCGGCGGACTCCTCGCTCGGCTTCGCCAAGGATGAACTCGCCGGCGATGGCACTTCCGGCCTCTATCGACTGACGCGCGCCGGCCTCATCGTCGGCAGCGACAAGTTGCGCATCGAAGTGCGCGATCGCTTCCGCAGCGAGATCGTGCTCGAGTCGCGCACGCTCAGCCGCTTCGTGGACTACAACATCGACTACTACGCCGGCACGCTGTTCTTCAAGGAACCGGTGCCGAGCCGTGATCCCGCCTTCAATCCGGTCTACATCATCGCCGAGTACGAAGTGCGTGGCCGCGGCGAGGAGCAGATCACCGCCGGCGGCCGCGCGAACGTCAAGTTCGCGGGCAACCGCGGCGAACTTGGCGCGAGCTACATCGCAGAAGGCGCCGTGCAGGGCGACTCGGAGGTGTATGGCACGGATCTGCGCTGGCGCCCCGTCGCGGCAACCGAACTGCGCGCCGAACTCGCGCACAGCAGCTCGGACGACCCGGCGCGCGCGCGCGAGGCGAACGCCTGGCTCGCCGAACTGCGCCATGTCACCGAGCGCATCGATGCGCGTGCCTATGTTGCCGAGACCGAGTCGGGCTTTGGCACGGGCCAGCAGCTCTCGACCGAGGTGGGCACGCGCAAGGCCGGCCTCGACGCCCGCATCCTGCTGGGCGGCGCGTGGCAGGCCATCGCCGGCGCCAATGCCGAGGACATACCCGATTCCGGTGCGCAGCGGCGCCATGCGATGGTGGAAGTTCGCCGCGAGGCAGCCGGCGGGCGCTTCGGCGCGGGCCTGCGCGGCGTCGAGGATCGTGGCACGAGCCCCGGGCCGCGCCGCTCCGAACAGGCATTCGCAAGCGGCAGCATCGACCTGTGGGACCAGCGCGTGACGCTGCGCGGTGCGGCGGATGCGAACCTCGCTGGCAGGAACGAGAGCGTCGACTACCCGGATCGCTTTGTGCTCGGTGCCGATTACGCGCTGCGACCGGACGTCAAAGTGTTCGCGGAATACGAACACGCCGATGGCGCGGATTTCGCTGCCGACATGGCGCGCGTCGGCGTACGCGCCACGCCCTGGAATCGCGCCCAGCTCAATTCGGGCGTGACCCAGCAGGCGACCGAGTACGGCCCGCGCACATTCGCGAACTTCGGCCTGACACAGGGCTGGCAGGTGAACAATCGGCTTGCGCTCGACGTGGGCATCGACCAGAGCAACACCCTTCGCGGCGCCGGCCCGGTACCGCTGGTACCCGGCCGCCCGCTGGCGTCGGGCTCGGTGAGCGACGACTTCCTCGCCAGCTTCGCCGGTGCGCTGTATCGCACCGAGTCGTGGACCACGACTTCGCGCATCGAATGGCGCGCGGCGGACAGCGAGGACCGGCTGCTGCTGAGCGGCGGCCTGTACCGCGAACCGGTGCGCGGGCATGAATTCGCGCTGCGCACACAGGCGATGTCGAGCGAGGCAGCCACGGGCGCCGATACGACGAGCGCCGACACGCAGCTGTCGTGGGCGCTACGCCCGGTGGCTAGCCGCTGGATCGTGCTCGATCGCCTCGACCTGCGCTACGAGCGCCAGCGCGATACGGCGAGCGAAGCCGAGGCGGCGCGCATCATCAACAACCTCAATGCGAGCTGGCAGCTCGACAACCGCACGCAACTCGGCCTGCAATGGGGCCTGCGCTACGTGCGCAGCAGCTTCGACGGCGAACGCTACGACGGCCTGTCCGACCTCTACGGTGCCGATCTGCGCCGCGACCTGACGTCACGCTTCGATATCGGTGCGCATGCCACGGCGATGAACTCCTGGGAGTCGTCGGTGCACGATTACTCCTTGGGCATCGATGTCGGCATCACGATCGCCCGCAACATGTGGATATCGGTCGGCTACAACGTGCAGGGCTTCGAGGACGACGACTACGCCGCGAGCCGCTACACGGCGAGCGGCCCGTACCTGAAACTGCGCATCAAGGCCGACCAGGACACGTTCAGGGACCTTGGCCCTCGTCACACAGCACCGCCGCACCGTCACGAAACGTCGCGTTGAAGCTGTACAGCCGTTGCCTGTCCAGGCTGACGTCTCCGCTCGTCAGCGCAACGCCGTAGGTTAACGCGATCACGTCGATGCGATCGCAGCCGGCGCCGCCCTGCGCCCCGGCCAGCACGGCCATGTCGAGCGTGTGTTCGATCGCGCTGGCCGTCGCGCGTGTCGCGCGTTCGAGCACAACGTGGCCGAAGTTGTTGTAGGACGTGTATTGCCACTGGTATTCGGCGAAGGCGGCCACGGTGGCCGCGTCCAGCGGCCTCGCGTTGAGCCGTGCCTCGGCGGGGTCGTACCAGGCGCAGCGGTAGACGCGCATGCGCAGGTAGTCGTTGCCGCCCGTGCGCGGCACCCGGCCGAACTCGAAGTAACGCGCGTCTTCGGTCGTCGCGACCAGGTCAGAGTACGTGGGTGCGGCAAGCGCCACGGCTTCGGCTGCCGCCAGCGCCGTATTCCACTCGTCCGTGCAGGCCGCAAGATGGAAGGTGGCGACTTGCCCGTAACCGGTCGGCACCGGGTCGAGCGCGAAGCCCGCCGGCGTGCGCTGTCGGTCGCTGTACACGAGGTTCGCGACCTCGAGATCTGACAGCTCCACCGGCCTGGCCGCCTGCAAAGGGCCGCCTGGCGCGGGCACGGACGACTCCCCGCCCCCGCCGCAGCCGCCCAGGACCAGCACAATGCCCCACCAAAGCCGCATGGATGCTCCTCCAGGACCGTTATCGGCGCCCCCTGCGGCGACTTGAGCCACCCGGGTCCTGCGGCCGCCGGCGGGCGGTAGACTTGGCAGTTTGATCCGGCCTTTCCGGATTGGACGGCGAATGCAGTACATCCGCATCCGCGGCGCGCGGACCCACAACCTGAAGAACCTCGACCTCGACCTGCCGCGCGACCGGCTGATCGTGTTCACGGGCCTGTCAGGGTCGGGCAAGTCCTCGCTTGCCTTCGACACGCTGTACGCCGAGGGGCAGCGGCGCTATGTCGAATCGCTGTCGGCCTACGCACGCCAGTTCCTGTCGATGATGGACAAGCCGGACGTGGACTCGATCGAGGGCCTCTCGCCGGCGATTGCGATCGAGCAGAAGGCAACCTCGCACAATCCGCGCTCCACCGTCGGCACCGTCACCGAGATCTACGACTACCTGCGTCTGCTGTACGCACGAGCCGGCACGCCCCGCTGCCCCGACCACGGCACCGACCTCACCGCCCAGACCGTGAGCCAGATGGTCGACCAGGTTCTCGCGCAGCCGCAGGGCGCGGCCGCAATGCTGCTCGCACCGCTCGTCGAGGACCGCAAGGGCGAGCATCTCGATCTGTTCGGTGACCTGCAGGCGCAGGGCTTCGTGCGTGCACGCATCGATGGTCGCGTGCACGAGTTCGAAGCCCTGCCGAAACTCGATCCGAAGAAGAAGCACACCATCGAGGCGGTGGTCGATCGATTCCGCGTGCGCGCGGATGCCGCTCAGCGCCTGTCCGAGTCATTCGAGACGGCCCTGCGCCTCTCGGGCGGCACTGCACGCGTCGCGTTCATCGACGGCGGCGCGCCCGAAGTGCTGTTCTCGAGCCGCCACGCCTGCCCGGTCTGCGGCCACAGCGTGCCCACACTCGAGCCCAAGCTGTTCTCGTTCAACAATCCGGCCGGCGCCTGTCCGGCGTGCGACGGGCTCGGCACACAGGATTATTTCGATCCGAAGCGTGTCGTGCTGCATCCGCAGCTGTCGCTGGCAGGCGGCGCGGTGCGCGGCTGGGATCGCAACAACAGCTATTTCTTCCAGATGATCCAGTCGCTCGCGCGCCATTTCGACTTCGACATCGAGGCGCCGTGGGACCAGCTCGGCAAGCGCGTGCAGAATCTGCTGCTCTTCGGCAGCGGCGACACCAAGCTCGAATTCCGCTACGCGGAGGCGCACGGCAAACTGCGCCGCTCGCGCCATCCTTTCGAGGGCATCGTGCCGAACCTGGAACGCCGCTATCGGGAGACCGAGTCGACGCGCGTACGCGAAGAGCTCGCGAAGTATCTTGGCACGCGGGCCTGCCCGGAATGCGAAGGTTCGCGGCTCAATCGCGCCGCGCGCCACGTGTTCGTCGGAGGCAGCAGCCTGCCGCAGGTTACGCGGCTCGCGGTCGGGCCGGCGCGCGATTTCGCCAGATCGCTGGCCGTCGCCGGCTGGCGTGGCGAGGTCGCCGCGCGCATCGTCAGGGAAGTCGCCGACCGACTTGATTTCCTGGTCAATGTCGGCCTCGACTACCTCACTCTCGATCGCAGCGCCGATTCACTCTCCGGCGGCGAGGCCCAGCGTATCCGCCTCGCCAGCCAGGTGGGCTCCGGCCTCACCGGTGTCATGTACGTGCTCGATGAGCCGTCGATCGGCCTGCACCAGCGGGACAACCGCCGCCTGCTCGCCACGCTGCGCCACCTGCGCGACATCGGCAACTCGGTCATCGTCGTCGAGCACGACGAGGAGGCGATCCTCGAGGCGGACTACGTGGTCGACCTGGGCCCGGGCGCCGGCGTGCACGGCGGCGAGATCGTCGCCCGCGGCACGCCCGCCGAGATCAAGGCAGCGGCGGGTTCGCTCACGGGTCGCTACCTTTCGGGTCGCGAATCTGTGCCGGAGCCTGCGCGGCGCACTGCGCCCGACCCGATGCGCCAGCTGCGAATAGTCGGCGCGAGCGGCAACAACCTGCAGAACCTCACCGTCGGGATTCCGGTGGGGCTGTTCACCGCCGTGACCGGCGTGTCGGGTTCGGGCAAGTCGACCCTGATCAACGACACGCTGTACACACACGTCGCGGCGCATCTGAACCGCACGATGCCGGAAGGCAGCCCGTGCGAGCGCATCGAGGGACTCGAGCTCGTCGACCACGTGATCGACATCGACCAGAGTCCCATCGGGCGCACGCCGCGATCCAACCCCGCGACCTATACGGGACTGTTCACGCCGCTGCGTGAGGTCTACGCGCAGGTGCCCGAGGCACGCGCGCGCGGCTACGGCCCCGGTCGCTTCAGCTTCAACGTCAAGGGCGGGCGTTGCGAAGCCTGCCAGGGCGATGGCGTGCTGAAAGTGGAGATGCACTTCCTGCCCGACATCTACGTGCCCTGCGACGTCTGCAGGGGGCAGCGTTACAACCGCGAGACGCTCGAGATCCGCTACCGCGGCAAGACCATCCACGAGGCACTCGAGATGACGGTCGAGGACGCGCTCAAGTTCTTCGGCGCGATACCCGCGGTGGCCGCGAAGTTGCAGACGCTGTCCGACGTCGGTCTCGCCTACCTGCGCCTCGGCCAGAGCGCGACGACACTGTCGGGCGGCGAGGCGCAGCGCGTGAAGCTCGCGCGCGAACTTGCCAAGCGCGCCACCGGCCGCACGCTCTATATCCTCGATGAGCCCACCACTGGGTTGCATTTCCACGACGTCGCGCAGTTGCTCTCCGTCCTGCATCGCCTGCGCGACGAAGGCAACACCGTGGTGGTGATCGAGCACAATCTCGATGTGGTGAAAACCGCCGACTGGGTGATCGACCTCGGCCCGGAAGGCGGTGCCGGCGGCGGCACGGTCGTCGCCACCGGTACGCCGCAGGACATCGCGCGCGCGGCCGGGTCATTCACCGGCCAGTATCTCGCGCGCCGCCTGCAGTAGCGCAGCGATAAGCCAGGAACACAGCCACGCCGGCAGTCCCGATCTACGTGACGGCATTGTGCTCGCCGACCTCGCAAGCCTGCGGGCCGAACTGACCATGGAACACGAGGAGTGAAACTCATGCCGACCAAGAAGACCACGCGCACCGCTGCCGCACGCGCACGCCCCCGCAAGCCCGACAGCGCACGCCGCGCGCCCATGCCGGCGTACATCCGTGCCGAGCAGGGCGACCTCGGGCGCCTCGAGCGCGATTACATACGCCGCAAGCTCGGCACGCGGCTCGGAAAATTCTCACGCTCCATCCTGCGGATCAGCGTACGCACCGATGACGTGAACGGCCCGCGCGGCGGCGTCGATCGCCTCTGCCGGATCAAGGTGGTCCTGCGCGGCCTGCCCACGCAGGTGTTCGAATCCAGGGCCGCGTCGCTCGACGCCGCAGTGGACGGCGCGCTCGCGGGCATCGAGCGCACCGTCCGTCGCACTTTGCAGCGGCGGCGCAAGCAGCCGCTCAAGCCGCGGCGCTGAGCGCCCGGCAGATCGCGTCGACATGCCGATGATCGGTGCCGCAACAGCCACCGACCACCGCGAGACCCGGTAGCATCGCCCGCAGCGCACTGTGCCCGGCCGCGAGTTCGGCCAGATCGCCGGCGTCGAGTTCGGTGGACGCATCGAGCTCGGCATGGCTGCGCTTCGACGCATTGGCACGCAGGCCGCGAATCCGGTGCCGCCAGTCCGGGCCTGCTCCATTGCCCGCGAGCACGCTGTCGAAATGCGTCGGGTGCGCGCAGTTGATCATGTAGTAGGCCGGCGCGCCGCCCGTTTCATCGTCGGTGCGCGCGATCGCCTCGGCAAGTGTCTCCCCCGAAGGCAGGCATCCGTCGGTCTCGACCGTGAACGAAATCACCACCGGCATCGCGGCACTCTTCGCCGCCTGCACGATGCCGATTGCTTCCTCTGCATAGTTCATCGTGAATGCGGCGACCATGTCGGCATCCGTGCCGGCGAAAGTGTCGACCTGTGCCCGGTGGTAGTCATGGGCCTCGGCGACGCTCATCTGCGTATCGGCAACATAACCGTCGCCGCGCGGCCCCAGGTTGCCGCTCACGACCATGCGCGACGTCGGCGACTCGTGCGCCGCACGCACCTCGAGCATCAGGCCGATCGCCCTGCGGTTGGCGTCGGCAAGCGCCGGCGCGTCGTAGCCGAGTTTCGCAGCCCAGTCCGGGTTGGCGCGCCAGGTGGGCGCTTCGAGCACGAGGCCGCGGCCGTGCGTGCGCGCGAGCTGCGCGTACCGCTCGTAATAGCGACGCAGCATGTCGGTGCCCGCCTCGTCCTTGAGCAGATCGAATGCCGCAAACAGCGGCAGGTCCAGGTGTTCGTGGTAGATCAGCGTTGTCTCGAGCCCCCCGTCCGTCAGGAACAGGGAGTTGGCGAGTTGCGGCAGTCGGTGACGGTATTTGCTCATGATGCCTCCGCGTTGATGTCCTTGAATCGCAGCATGTCGATCACGCGTTGCGATGCGCCGTGGTAGAAACCGGTTTCCTGAGCGAACCCGCGCGGATTCTCGAAGGTGCCGAACAGGATATCGAACATCGGCAGGTCGCCGAAGTTGCCCGTGTGCACGTCGCGCGCGTGGTGGCGCGAGTGGCTTTCGGGCCGCTGCACGAGGTAGCCGAGCCAGCGCGGAGTGCGGATGTTGGCGTGCTGGAAAACCGACAGGAACATCGTGAAGTAAACGAACAGCACCACCGCCTCCGGCGCGAGCCCGAGCAGCGACAGCGACAGGCTCGACAGCACGGTCCAGCCAATCATGTCGAGCGGACTGAACCAGAACGCGCCGAAGGTATCGAGGCGTTCGGCGCTGTGGTGCAGCTGGTGGAAGCAGCGCCACAGGCGCGGCGAGCGGTGCATGCTTCGATGCCACGCATAGACCCCGGCTTCGTACACCAGCAGCGCGATGGCCGCACCGGCCCAGCGGTTCACGCCCGACAGGTCGAGCAGCTGCCAGGCCGCGAGCTGATCCGCCCACAACCACGGCAGGTAGGACGAAACCATGAAGAACAGCAGGAAGGCGGCGATGCCTTTCGCCCTCCAGCCTCGCACAGCGGGTAAAGTGCGGGCGGGGGCCAGCGCCTCACACAGGATGAGCGCGCCGTAGATGGCGAGGCTCGTCAATGTGGCGGGGTCCAGAAGCAATTCGATCGGGCTCGGCATGATGTCCTCCCTGAAGCCGTTGTGGCGGGACGGAAGACTAGCCGCAGTGATCCCGGGACACTAAAGCCATACAGGCAAGGAAGCGGACATTTCGGCCATGATGAAGCGAATTGCCATCCTCGCGATCCCCGATACCTCGGCATCGGTCCTGTACGGCATGTACGACCTGTTCCTGTCCGCCGGACGCGACTGGCAGCTCATCGTCGAGGGCCGACCGGGTCCCAAGCTGTTCCACACGAGCATCGTCGCAGCCTGCATCGGGGCCATGCGCATCGCAAACGGCGTGCAGGTCGTCCCGGACTGCGCGCTCGCAGACGCGGAGGACGCCGACCTCATCTGCGTACCCGAAGTCGCCGTGCCGCCCGGCACGCCGCTCGAGGGGCGCTACGACACCGAAGTCGCCTGGCTGCGTCGCTGCCATGAGCGCGGCGCGACCATTGCCACGGCCTGCTCGGGCGCGCTGCTGCTGGCCGAAGGGGGCCTGCTGCACGGCGAGGAAGCCACCACTCACTGGGCCTACGCGGACGCCATGCGTACCGGCTACAGCGGCATTCGCGTGCGCACGCAGCGGGCGATGGTGATATCCGGGGAAGGTCAGCGACTCGTGATGGCCGGCGGCGGCACCTCTTGGCTCGACCTCACGCTATACCTGATTGCGCGCCTCACCGGCGCCGAAACGGCCATGCAGACAGCCCGCGTCAATCTCGTCGAGTGGCACGAGGTCGGCCAGCAGCCCTATGCCTGCCTCGCCCGCAAGAGCCAGTCGGAGGATGCGCTGATCGCCCGCTGCCAGGCCTGGATCGCCGAGCATTACCACGAAGCCGCGCCGGTGGCGTCGCTGGTGCGACTGTCGGGCCTGGCTGAACGTTCGTTCAAGCGACGCTTCCAGCTGGCCACCGGCATGTCGCCGCTCGAGTACGTGCACACACTACGCCTCGAGGAGGCGAAGCAACTGCTCGAGACGGGCAGCGACACGATCGAGGCGATCGCGAACGCGGTGGGTTACGAGGACGCGGGATTCTTCTCGCGGCTGTTCCGCCGCCGCGTGGCGCTCACGCCGGCACAGTACCGGCGCCGCTTCGGCGCGATGCGCCGTGCCCTGAGCTCAGAGCCTGGGGCTTAGAGAGCGCATAGCCAGAGCCGCTAGCGCGGCGCGCGGGCGGGGCCCGTGCGGAACGTCTGGCGCACCTCGCCGCTCTCGACGCGCTCCTCGTAGTCGCCGCGCGTGTAATCGCTGACCACGCGCCGCCAGAATTTCACGGCCCCCGGATTGCGCAGGTATTCCTGCACTTCCCAGCGCCCCGCGAAGCGATCGAAAATCAGCGCGATGGCGCTCTGGCCGATACCGAGCCGCCGGTGTCCGCGTGCGATGAAGAATTCCGCCATGTGGAAATCGACCGGGGCCCGCCCGGGCAACGCGCGTCCCGGCGCCACCATCGCGAAACCGACGGGCGCAGCGGACTTGCACACCGTGAGTATCTTCGCGCTCGAGTCGGCAAACCAGCGCGTGAGCTGGTCGGGTTCGCGGTGCCCGATCTCCCCGAGTATGGGGAAGATGCCGGTGTTGAGCGGCGCGAGATCGTCGAGGTAGTCGCGATACACGCCCTCGATCCAGCGCCGGTCCGACGCCAGGACGCGCGCATCGCGCACGGTCACCGACACGCCGGGCCCCACAGACGACAAGGCCCGGACAGGCGATGCGACTCGCCGACCGGGCCTTGTGTGAGCCGAAGGCTCGCCAAGCAGTAATTCGTGCGAATTACTTCTTGATCTCGTCGGCAGCAGCCTGAGCGGCGTCGCTCGTGGCCTGGGCAGCGTCCGCAGCCGCACCCTGCACGGCATCGGCAGCCTGGCCGGCAGCGTCGGCAGTGGCGTCGGCAGCGGCATCGACCGCAGCACCGGTCGCGTCGACGGCGGCGTCGGCAGCCTGGCTGGCAGCGTCGGCAGCCTGGCTGGCGGCTTCGGCGGCCGTGTCGGCAGCCTCGGCGGCGGTGTCAGCGGCCGGCTTGCTGCAAGCAGTCAGCATGAGCGCCGCGAGAGCGGCACCGAAAACAAGTTTGATCTTCATTGATCGTTACCCCAGAAAGAGAAGCGAGAGTGGATTGACTTGAGAGATGCCGCGATTTTCATCGGGCGCGCAAATTCTATAGAGTCCCGTAATCTTTTTAAACCAGGCGGGAGGGCTGTCGGCCTACAGCTACAGTCAGAATCCGCCTACGCGAGCCCGCATGCACAACCTGGTCCCCGCCGAGCTGTACTCCGACCACCTGGCCGAGATCGCGGACCGAACGGCCCAGGCGCTCGCCGCGACCGGCTATGACGCGCTGGTGCTGCATTCGGGCAGCCTGCGGATGGTGGACTTCGACGACTACCCCTACCCGTTCAAGGCGCATGCCGCCTTCAAGCTCTGGGCGCCCCTGACCGACACCCCCGACTGCTTCGTGGGCTACCGCCCCGGCGAGCGTCCGCAGCTGCTGTTCAACCACCCCGACGACTACTGGCACAAGGCAACGCCCCTGCCGGCGAGCTACTGGACCGACGGGTTCGACCTGCAAGCGGTTTCCAGCCTGGACGCAGCGCGCAAGGCGCTGCGGCACGGTGGCCGCGTGGCCTTCATCGGCGACGAACGAGGCTTTGCCGATTGGGGATTCGCCGCGGTAAACCCCGCCGCACTCGTGACGCGCCTCGACCATGCGCGTGCCCGCAAGACATCGTACGAGCTCGCCTGCCTCGCGCAGGCGAACGTGCTCGGCGCCCGGGCGCACCGGGCCGCGGAGCAGGCCTTTCGGGCGGGCGCAAGCGAGTACGGCATCGCGAACGCGTTCATGCAATCGATCTCGGTGCGTGAGCAGGAGCTGCCCTACAACCCCATCGTCGCGCTGAATGCCGGCGGTGCGGTGCTGCACTACCAGGTGCTCGAACGCTCGCCACCACCCGAACGGCTCTCGCTGCTGATCGACGCCGGCGCCGTGCACGCCGGCTACGCCTCGGACATCACGCGTACCTACTCGTATGCGGACGCCGATTTCGCCGCGCTGGTGGCGCGCATGGACGAGGCACAACTCGCCCTGTGCGCGGGCGTGAAGGCGGGTGTCGACTGGCGCGACCTGCACCTGACCGCCCATCGCCTGATCGCCGAAGTGCTGCACGATGCCGGCATCATCACCGTCGATGCAGAGGTGGCGGTCGAGACGGGGTTATCCGCTGTGTTCCTGCCGCATGGCCTGGGTCACCTGCTCGGCCTGCAGGTGCACGATGTCGGCGGCACGCTTGCCTCGCCGGAGGGCGGCGTGATCCCGCGCCCGGAGGGCCATCCCTATCTGCGCCTGACGCGCGTGCTCGAGCCGGGCTTCGTGGTCACGATGGAGCCGGGGCTGTACTTCATCGACTCGCTGCTGGCGCGCGCGCGGGCGGGCGCCCACGGGCGTCACATCGACTGGGCGCGCGTGGCGCAATTCGCGCCCTTCGGCGGCATCCGGATCGAGGACAATCTCGCCGTCACCGCCGCAGGGTGCGAAAACCTGACCCGGGAGGCCTTCAGGACTTCGTCTTGAGGATGTCGCGGATTTCCTCGAGCAGGACTTGCTCGCGCGCCGGCGGCGGCGGGGGCGCAGCCGGATCGGGGCGCTTCAGCCTGTTGATGACCTTGATGGCCACGAACAACGCCGCAGCGATGATCATGAAATCGAAGATCGTCTGCAGGAACGCGCCATAGCGCAGGGCCACTGGCGCACCGTCCGGGCCGATGCCGAGTGTCACGGCGAGATCGGAGAAATTCACCCCGCCGATCGCCATGCCGATCGGCGGCATGATCACGTCGGCCACGAGCGACGACACGATCTTGCCGAACGCCGCGCCGACCACGACGCCGACCGCGAGGTCGACGACGCTGCCTTTCATGGCGAACTCTTTGAACTCGGATACCAGGCTCATAGGCGTGCTCCCTAGTGTGGGTGGCTCGGACTCAGTGCTTACAGCGTACAGCTTACAGCAGACGGCCAGAGCCTCAGCGCTGGACCCTGGCACTACGCCTCTGGCCCTTGGCTCTGTGAGCCCTGGGCCGCCTGGCCCTTAGCCCTTAGCCCTTGGCTCTCTTCTTCGCCGCGGCCTTCTTCTTCGGCGCCGCGGCCTTCTTCGGAGCTGCTGCCTTTTTCGCGGCTGCCTTCTTCGGCGCCGACTTCTTCTTCGCCTTGGCGGCGGGCGCATCCCCGGCCGGTGCAGCGTCGGCCTCGGCTGTGGCCGGACCGTCGACGAGCTGCATCAGCGCCATCGGCGCCGAGTCACCGGCGCGCGGCATCATGTGCAGGATGCGGGTGTAGCCACCCGGGCGTGCCTTGAAGCGCGGCCCGAGATCGTCGAACAGCTTGTCGACGACCGCGGCATCGCGCAGGCGCGAGAACGCGAGCCGGCGGTTGGCATCCGAATCGTTCTTCGCGAGCGTGATCAACGGCTCGACGACGCGGCGCAGTTCCTTCGCCTTCGGCAGCGTGGTGCGAATGGTCTCGTGCCGCAGCAGCGAGACGCTCATGTTGCGGAGCATCGCGTGGCGATGCGGGCTGTTACGCGACAGCTGCCGCCCGGACAGTTGGTGACGCATGGCTTGTCTTGTTCCTTCGACTCTTTACAGCGTGAGCCCGCGCTCGTCGTCGTGCTTCAGCCCGTTCGGCGGCCAGCCGTCGATCCGCATGCCGAGCATCAGGCCGTGGCTCTGCAGCACTTCCTTGATTTCGGTGAGCGACTTCTTGCCGAGGTTGGGCGTACGCAGCAACTCGACTTCCGTGCGCTGCACGAGATCGCCGATGTAATGGATGTTCTCCGCCTTGAGGCAGTTCGCGCTGCGCACCGTGAGCTCGAGCTCGTCCACCGGGCGCATCAGGATCGGGTCGAACTGCATCTCGGAGACCTTGGCAGCGGCTTCTTCCTCGCCCTGCAGGTCGACGAACACCGACAGCTGGTCCTTGAGGATGCTGCCGGCGCGGCGGATCGCCTCTTCCGCATCGATCGTGCCGTTGGTCTCGATATCGAGCACCAGCTTGTCGAGGTCGGTGCGTTGCTCGACGCGCGCCGCGTCGACCGAGTAGGTCACGCGACGGATCGGGCTGAAGGACGCATCGAGCTGCAGTCGGCCGATCGGCCGCGTCTGCTCCTCGAACGCCGCACGCTGCGCCGCCGGCCGATAGCCGCGGCCGCGCTCGACGCGCAGTGTCATCGTGAGCTCACCGGCCTTGGTCAGGTTGGCGATCACCAGCTCGGGATTCACGACTTCGATATCGTGGTCGGTCTGGATGTCACCCGCAGTGACCGGGCCCGGGCCCTTCTTCGACAGGCGCAGTTCGGCGTTGTCACGCGTGTGCATGCGCAATGCGACCTGCTTCAGGTTCAGCAGGATGTCGACGACATCCTCCTGCACGCCCTCGATGCTGGTGTACTCGTGCAGCACGCCGTCGATTTCGATCTCGGTGATCGCGGCGCCCGGCATCGAAGACAGCAGGACGCGACGCAGGGCATTGCCCAGCGTGTGGCCGAATCCGCGCTCGAACGGCTCGATCACGACGCGCGCCTGGCGCGGCGCAATCGGCTGAACCTTGACGACGCGAGGCTTCAGGAACTCGTTTACCGATCCTTGCATGGTTGTCACCTTTACTTCGAGTAGAGCTCGACAACGAGGTTTTCGTTGATGTCAGGGAGCACGTCTTCGCGGGCCGGAACGGCCTTGAATACGCCCTTCATCTCCTTGTCGTTGACCTCGACCCATTCCGGCAGACCCACCTGCGAGGCGATCTGCATTGCATTCTGGATGCGCAGCTGCTTGCGAGCCTTCTCGCGCACCTGCACGACGTCACCCGGCTTGACCTGGTACGACGCGATCGTGACGGCATCGCCGTTCACTTCGATGCCCTTGTGCGCCACGAGCTGGCGCGCCTCCGAGCGCGTGACCGCAAATCCCATGCGGTACACGACGTTGTCGAGGCGGCACTCGAGCAGCTTGAGCAGGTTCTCGCCGGTCGCGCCCTTGCGGCTCGCGGCCTCGACGTAGTAGTTCGCGAACTGCCGCTCGAGCACGCCGTACATGCGGCGCAGCTTCTGTTTCTCGCGCAGCTGCGTGCCGTAATCGGAAAGCCGCTGGCGGCGTTCGCTCTTCACGCCGCCCGGGGGCACCGTGAACTTGCACTTGCTCTCGAGCGGCTTGACGCCACTCTTGAGGAAAAGATCGGTGCCCTCGCGACGCGCGAGCTTGCACTTGGGGCCTGTGTAACGTGCCATATTTCAATAACCTCTACGCGTCAGACGCGGCGCTTCTTCGGCGGGCGGCAGCCGTTGTGGGGGATCGGCGTCACGTCCTCGATGCTGGTGATCTTGAGGCCGCAGGCGTTCAGCGCGCGCACGGCCGATTCGCGACCAGGGCCCGGGCCACCGACCCGCACCTCGACGTTGCGCAAGCCGTGTTCCTGCGCGGCGTTGCCGGCCTTTTCGGCCGCAACCTGCGCCGCGAAGGGCGTGCTCTTGCGCGAACCGCGAAAGCCGCAGCCGCCCGAGGTTGCCCACGACAGCGTATTGCCCTGCCGGTCGGTGATCGTGATGATCGTGTTGTTGAAAGATGCGTGGATGTGCGCGATGCCGTCCAGCACGTTCTTGCGTGCCTTCTTCGGCTTCTTCGCGCCCTGCGCGCCCGTCTGCTTCTGTTCAGCCATGTCTTATGCCTTGCCCGGAGGTGCGTTCAGCTTCACTGCCTGCTTGCGCGGGCCCTTGCGCGTGCGCGCATTGGTGCGCGTGCGCTGGCCGCGGACCGGCAGCCCCTTGCGGTGACGCAGACCGCGATAGGCGCCGAGGTCCATCAGGCGCTTGATGTTCATCGAGACTTCGCGCCGCAGGTCGCCCTCGACCGGCGCCTTGGCGATCGCGCTGCGGATCGCGTTGATCTCGGCCTCGGTCAGGTCCTTGACCTTGGTGGTCGGATCGACACCCGCGGTCGCGCAGACCTCGCGCGAACGCGAACGACCCATGCCGTAGATGTGCGTGAGCCCGATCCACACGTGCTTGTTCATCGGGATGTTGATGCCCGCTATACGTGCCATGTGTGCTTACCCTTGCCGCTGCTTGTGGCGGACGTCTGAGCAGATGATGTAGACCACGCCGCGACGCCGCACGACTTTGCAGTTCTTGCAGATCTTCTTGACCGACGGCCTGACTTTCATGACTTAACCCTGGGGCGCACCGCCGCGCCCGTAACCCAACAAGTTCGCCTTCTTCAGAAGGCCCGGATAGTGGTGCGACATCATGTGAGCCTGAAGCTGCGAGATGAAGTCCATCACCACGACCACGACGATCAGCAGCGAAGTGCCGCCGAACTGGAATGGCACGCCCTGCGACGAGATCAGGATCTCGGGCAGCAGGCACACGCCGGTGACATACAGGGCGCCCCACAGCGTGAGCCGGGTGAGCACCTTGTCGATGTATTCCCCGGTCTGCTGGCCCGGGCGGATGCCCGGGATGAACGCCCCCTGCTTCTTCAGGTTGTCGGCGGTGTCGCGCGCATTGAACACGAGCGCCGTGTAGAAGAAGCAGAAGAAGAATATCAGGCCCGCGTACAGCACGAGGTGCAGCGGCTGGCCATAGCCGAGCGCAGCGGCGACCCGCTGCAGCACCGAGGCCATTGCCGAGTCGCCGGTACCCGCGAAGCTCGCGACGGTCGCCGGGAACAACAGCAGGCTCGAAGCGAAGATCGGCGGGATCACGCCCGACATGTTCAGCTTGAACGGCAGGTGCGTGC
>CADEFJ010000019.1:0-22875 GCA_902826575.1 uncultured Pseudomonadota bacterium
GATGTAGACCTCGGGGTGCCCGAAGAACCAGAAGATGTGCTGGAACATCACCGGGTCGCCGCCGCCCGAGGCCGCGAAGAAGCTGGTGCCGAAGAAGTGGTCGGTCAGCAGCATCGTGACCGCACCTGCGAGCACCGGCATCACCGCAACGAGCAGGTAGGCGGTGATCAGCCAGGTCCACACGAACAACGGCATCCGCAGCAGGTTCATGCCGGGCGCGCGCATGTTCATCACGGTGACGACCACGTTGATCGCGCCGAGCACCGAGGAGATGCCCATCAGGTGCACCGCGAAGATCATCATCGGGAAGCTGTCGCCACCCTGCAGCGCGAGCGGCGGATACATGGTCCAGCCGCCGGCCGGCGCGCCGCCGGGCACGAAGAACGTGCCGAGCAGCAGCGTGAACGCGAACGGCAGGATCCAGAACGAGAGGTTGTTGAGGCGCGGCAGCGCCATGTCAGGCGCGCCGATCTGCATCGGGATGAGCCAGTTGGCGAGCCCGACCCACGCCGGCATGATCGCGCCGAAGATCATCACCAGCGCGTGCATCGAGGTCATCGAGTTGAAGAACTGCGGATCGACGAACTGCAAGCCGGGCTGGAACAGTTCGGCGCGCACCACCAGTGCCATCGAGCCGCCGACGAAAAACATGACGCACGCAAACACCAGGTACATCGTGCCGATGTCCTTGTGGTTGGTGGAGAACACCCACCGGCGCCATCCGTGCGGCTTGTGGTCGTGATCGTCGTGCGCGGTGGCGGCGTGTTCGTGGCTTGCCATGTGTGCTTCTCTGCTCAGTAAATCGTCTGGGTGGTGACGGCGGCGACCGCGGCGGGCTGCTGCGCGGCCTGTTGTGCGGCGAGCCAGGCGTCGAAGTCCGGCTGGCTCTTCACCTCGACGACGATCGGCATGAAGCCGTGGTCGCGGCCGCAAAGCTCGGCGCACTGGCCGCGATAGAGGCCGGGTTTGTCGGCATCGACCCTGATCCACATCTCGTTGACCATGCCCGGGATCGCGTCCTTCTTCATGCCGAAATCAGGCACCCACCAGGCGTGGATCACGTCCTGCGCGGTGATCAGCAGGCGCACTTTGGCGCCGGCCGGCACGACCAGCGGCTTGTCGACTTCGAGCAGGTAATTCGGCACGGTATTTACGTCGACGCCCGATTGCAGCTGGCGCGCGGCGTTGCTCTCGTGGGCAAGCGTCGAGTAGAAGCCGACTTTGGTACCGAGGTACTCGTACTGCCACTTCCACTGGTAGCCGGTCACCTTGATCGTCAGGTCGGTGTTGCGCGCGTCCTCGATCTCGATCAGCACCCGCGCGGCCGGCACCGACATCAGCACCAGGATGCCCACCGGGATCAGGGTCCAGATGATCTCGGCCTTGGTGCTGTGGACCATCGCGGTATCGGCGACAGCGCCCTTGGAGCGGCGGAACTTGACCAACGCCCAGATCATCCAGCCGAACACGGCGATGCCGATGCCGACGCACCACCAGAAGATCATCATGTGCAGCCCATAGATCTGCTTCGACAGCTCGGTGACGCCCACCGGCATATTGAGCTGTCCCCAGCCGGATGCCGCGTGGGCAGGCGCTGCCAACAGCGCGAGCGCGCTGGCCGCAAGCGCCGCGCCGGTCTTGTGCATTTTGCGAATCATTTGAACCTTCAGCCTCACGGTTTGCCGAACGGGAGCTTTGGCGACTCAGCCATGCGGCCAATCAATGGTGCAAGGCGCACCGCAAGGTGCTGTCGTTCCTGCTCTGTCAAGAAACTGCCGATCTCGCAGCTGCGCCCGCCGGACTCGATCACGAGTCGCGTCGGCCGCAGCGGCGACACATCACCGCGCAGTCTAACCTGTGCCCAGTGGCGCGGAAACACGGAGTGAACCGAAGAACCGCGCGCATGCCCTTCTATGTCAATGGAATCTTCGGTGATCTCGATCGTCTCGCCGCGATGGCGGCGCTGCAGGCTGGCGTACAGCGCCCAGCCGAGCAGCAGCATCTCGAGACCCGCGAAAACAAGCACCGGCCAGAAGCCGCGCAGCGCCATCAATCCGGCGACGCCGAAGGATACGCCGCACGTGCCGACGAAGAATGACCGCGCACCGGACGGCGAGAGCGAACAATTCGGCGCGATGGTGATTCGGGCAACGTGGTTTGGCATCAGCGTGTGACAGGCCCGGGGGACCGCGAGTCTACCGCCGGCGTTTTTTTCCAGCAACTCAACGAGTTAGCAGTTTGTCGAGCGAAACGACGAACTCGCCATCCGGGCGCGCCGCGCGCGGCTCGCCGGCGAACGCCGCGCCGTACACCACTTCGAAGGTCGCGGGCAGGCCGCCGCGCTCGCGCCGGCTTTCATAGGCCTGCGCCAGCGCCTCGCGCCGGCGGCGCGTGGTGAGGCCGCGCGGGCGCGCGGCATGCGCATTGCGCGCGCCCGCCGCACGCAGCGCGGCGGCGAGCGCGGCCAGCGACTCGAACTGGCGCACGTAGTGCTCGACATCGAGCACCGGTTCGGCGAAGCCGGCGCGCGTCAGGGCACTGCCGAGATCGTGCATGTCGACGAAGTCGTGCACGTGCACGGCCGAATCCGCCGCCGCCCAGCTCTCGCGCAGCTCGCGCAGCGTATCGGGCCCGAGTGCGCTGAAGAGGAACAGACCCCTTGGCGTCATCGCCCGGCGGATTTCCGCGAGCGCAGCGTCGAGGTTCGCGAACGAGGGCAGCGCGAGGCTGCAATACACGAGATCGATGCTGCCGCTGCGCAGCGGCAGCGCGCAGGCGTCACCGGCGATGCGATCGAAGCGACGTGGCCAGCGCGCCTGGCGCGCGGCGATGGCGAGCATCGCGATCGACAGGTCGAGCGCGATGACCCGGGCGGCGCGAAAGCGCGCGCGCAGCGCGCGGCTTGCGTGCCCGGTGCCGGCGCCGAGGTCGAGCACGGTGCGCGGCGCAAGGTCGAAGTACGCGACCCGCGACAGCAGTTCGTCGCCGATCTCGCGCGTGAGATCGGCTACCGAGTCGCAGGTCGCGGCCGCGCGCCCGGCCTCGCGGGCGACGGCCGCGCGGTCGAGGGATTCAGGCGGCGGCATCGCGCGGCAGTGTACCTGCGCGCGCGAGGCCGAGCCGCTCGAGCAGGCGCCGGTCGCGCTCGACGTCCGGGTTGCCCGTCGTGAGCAGCTTCTCGCCATAGAAGATCGAGCCGGCGCCGGCAAGGAAACACAGCGCCTGCAGTTCGTCGCTCATCGCCTCGCGTCCCGCCGACAGTCGCAGTGTGGCGCGCGGCAGCACGATGCGGGCCACTGCGATCGTGCGCACGAAATCGAACGGATCGAGCGGCGGGGTGTCCGCGAGCGGTGTGCCGGGCACCGGCACCAGCTGGTTGATGGGCACGCTTTCGGGCGGCTCGGGCAGATTGGCGAGCGTCGCGAGCATCGCCGCACGATCGCGCACCGACTCGCCCATGCCGACGATGCCGCCGCAGCACACGTTGATGCCCGCATCGCGCACCGCCTCGAGCGTATCGAGCCGGTCCTGGAAATCGCGCGTCGTGATGATCTCGCCGTAGAACTCTTCCGAGGTGTCGATGTTGTGGTTGTAGTAGTCGAGCCCGGCGCCCTTCAGCTGCGCGGCCTGCGCGGGTGTCAGCATGCCAAGCGTCGCGCAGGTCTCGAGCCCGAGCGCGCGCACCTCGCGCACCATTGCGACGATGTGCTCGAGGTCTTTCTGCTTCGGGGAGCGGTAGGCCGCGCCCATGCAGAAACGCGTGGCGCCCGCGGCCCGGGCGGCCAGCGCGCGCCGGCGCACTTCTTCGAGCGGCAGCAGCGCCTCGCGCTCGACGCCGGTGTCGTAGCGGATGCTCTGCGGGCAGTAGGCGCAGTCCTCGGGGCAGGCGCCGGTCTTGATCGACAGCAGCGTCGAGAGCTGCACGGCATGTGCATCGTGGTGCTCGCGGTGCACCTGCTGTGCGGCGAACAGCAGGTCGACGAACGGCAGGGCGAACAGCCGCTCGACTTCGGCAACGGTCCATTTCATGGCATTTCTCGTCAAAGAGGCAGGAAAATCAGACTGACGCGGCGGCCAGGCGCCGCGAGACTCGCGGCATGTTCCCGAGGCCCGCTGCCACTGTCAACTTGCGCGAGTCGCTCAAGTCGACAATCGCGCGCTACCTGATCCGCATCGAGTCCCTGTGCCTGCCACCCACCTGCGCGCTGTGCGGCGCCCCCGGGCGCTTCGATCCCGCGGGCCGCGCGTTCGACCTGTGCACGCAATGCGATGGCGAACTGCCGGCGCAGCCTGCGGAACCCCTCCTGCACGCGTCCGCGGGCGGGGTGCCCTGGGCGCTGCTCGTCGCGCCCTATCGCTACGACTACCCGATCGACCATTGCGTGCGTACGCTCAAGTTCCACGGCGAGGCCGCCTGCGGGCGGCTGCTCGGCATGCTGCTCGCGCGCCACCGGCGCATTTTCGGCGCGCCCTGGCCCGACCTCGTGATACCGGTGCCGCTGCACCGCTCGCGCTATCTCGAGCGCGGCTTCAACCAGGCGGCGGTCATTGCCCGCCCTGCCGCACGCGGCCTCGGGCTGGCGCTTGCCACCGGGCTGCTCGAACGCTGCCGGGCCACCGCCGAGCAAAGCCATCTGCGCGGTGCCGCGCGCGCCGGCAATGTCTCGGGGGCTTTTCGCGTGTCGCCGCGCGGCCGGGCAGCGCTCCCGGGCCGGCGGGTCGCACTGGTGGATGACGTATTGACCACCGGCAGCACCGCGCGCGAGGCGATCCGCGTACTGCTCGCCGCGGGGGCCGCGCAAGTCGAGTTGTGGGTGGCGGCGCGCGCCGCGCCCGGGCGCTCAGTGCCCGAAGGTGTAGTCGAGCAGGATCCCGATGAAGATCGCCATGCCCACGTAGTTGTTGTTCAGGAACGCGCGCATGCAGGCCGCCGGCTCGCGGTTGCGGATCAGCCATTGCTGGTAGAGGAAGAAGAGCGCCGCGGCGGCGAGTCCCGCCCGGTACCACGCGCCGAAGTGCATGCTGCGCCCCGCAAGATGTAGCGCAAAGAGCATCATCAGCTGCATCGCGCCGATCAGCAGCCGGTCCATGTCGGCAAACAGGATCGCGCTCGATTTCACGCCGATCTTGAGGTCGTCCTCGCGATCCACCATCGCATAGACAGTGTCGTACACCATCGCCCACAGCACCGCGGCGATGAACAGCACCCAGCCGACCCGCGGAATCGTCCCGAGGGTCGCCGCGAAGGCCATCGGGATCCCCCAGCCGCCGAAAGACAGTCCGAGGTAGAACTGCGGCAGCGGAAAGAAGCGCTTCATCAGCGGGTAGCTGACCGTTAGCAGCGCGCCCACCACCGAGAGCTTGATCGTGAACGGATCGAGCCGGGTCACCAGCCAGAACGCGATGCAGATCAGCACGCCGAACAGCGCCATCGCCTCGTAGGGCGAAATGCGGCGCGAGGCCAGCGGCCGTTCGCGCGTGCGCTTGACCTGCGGGTCGATGTCGCGGTCGGCGAAATCGTTGATCACGCAGCCCGCCGCGCGCATCACCACGACGCCGAGCACGAAGATGATGAAAACCTGCGGCGGCGGGTGGCCAACGCCTGCGATCCACAGCGCCCACAGCACCGGCCACAGCAGCAGCCAGGTGCCGACCGGGCGGTCGAAACGCATCAGCTGGCCGTAGGCGGTCAGCGTGCGGGACAGGCTGCGCAAAGTCATCGCATGCACCGTGCCGCCTGGGTGTCGAGGCCCGTGTCACCTTCGACGCCTGCGCCGTCCTCGAGGCCCGCCACGCCGATGCCCGGCAGGAAGGCTTCCTGCACGGTGAGCGGCGCGCCCGCGATCGCGAAGTCCGATCGCCGTATCCACAGCGCCTGCGGCGGCAGCGCGGTGCGCGCGAGCGCCCGCGCCACGAGCGGCGTATCGGCCACCAGTCGCGCGTAGGCGAAGTCGGAGCGGGTGCCGCCGCGCGCCGTCAGCTCCTCGCCAAGCGACACTTCGCCCATGCGCGCGAGCCACGGATGCGCGGCCAGTGACGTATCCGGGATCGAGGTTTCCGCATAGATCCAGGGCACCGCGCGCGTGCCGAGCAGGATCGTGCGCCGATGCTCGCCTTGCGAGGCGTCCTCGCCCAGCACCTCGAGGCTGAATGCCGCGCCGGCCGCCGCGCGCACGCGTTCGGTCAACAGGCCCGGCGTCGCGAGCCACGAGCGCAGCCGCGCGTCGCCCTCATAACAGCCGAGCGCCCCGGCGGGCAGCCAGAGCGCAGGCGTCGTCGATGCGGGCGCGGTTTCGATCACGAATTCCCTGGTGTCAACAGGCTCTAGCCGACACGGCCATAACGCTCGCCGTCGCCGATCCAGCGCGCGGTGAGCGGCGCAATGATATCGGGGTGCTCGCGCAGGATCACTTCCACCGCCTGCTGTACGCGCGGCAGCAGGTCGGCATCGCGCGACAGGTCGGCGACGCGCAGCTGCGCGAGCCCGGTCTGGCGCGTACCGAGCAGCTCGCCCGGCCCGCGCAACTCGAGGTCGCGCTGCGCGATCGCGAATCCGTCGTTCGATTCGCGGATCGCGCGCAGCCGCTCGGCGGCAATCGGCGACAGCGGCTTGCGGTAGAGCAGCACGCAGCTGCTCTCCTGCGCGCCGCGCCCGACGCGGCCGCGCAGCTGGTGCAGTTGCGCAAGTCCCATGCGCTCGGCGTTCTCGATCACCATCAGCGTGGCGTTCGGCACATCGACCCCCACCTCGATCACGGTGGTCGCGACCAGCAGCTGGATGCGGCCCGCCTTGAACGCGGCCATCGCCTGCTCTTTCTTTGCCGCCGGCATGCGTCCATGCACGAGGCCAAGGCGCACGTCGGGCAGCGCCTCGGCGAGCTGCGCCGCCGTCTCCTCGGCTGCCTGGTAGCGCAGTTCGTCGGACTCCTCGATCAGCGGGCAGACCCAGTACACCTGCCGGCCCTCCCGGCAGGCCGCGGCGATGCGCGCGACGATCTCGGCGCGTCGCTCCTCGGGTAGCGCCACGGTTTTCACCGGCGTGCGGCCAGGGGGCAGCTCGTCGATCACCGAGACATCGAGGTCGGCATAGGCCGTCATCGCGAGCGTGCGCGGGATCGGGGTGGCCGTCATGATCAGCTGGTGCGGCGTGGCGCCGTCGCGATCGCCCTTCTCCTTGAGCGCGAGGCGCTGCTGCACTCCGAAGCGGTGCTGCTCATCGACGATCACGAGCGCGAGCCGCGCGAACTCGATGCCTTCCTGGAAGAGCGCGTGCGTGCCGACGATCAGCTGCACCTCGCCCGAGGCGATCGTCTCGCGCGCGCTCGCGCGCGCACGCGCCGCTTTCGAGCCCGACAGGTGCGCCACCGGCAGCCCGAGCGGGCGGAACCACGCCTCGAAGCTGCGCCAGTGCTGCTCGGCGAGCAATTCGGTCGGCGCCATCAGCGCGGCCTGCATCCCGCTGCCGACCGCGCGGGCGGCGGCCGCGGCCGCCACGGCCGTCTTGCCGCAGCCTACGTCGCCCTGCACGAGCCGCACCATCGGGTGTGTGCTCGCGAGGTCGGAATCGATTTCGGTGAGCGCGCGCTGCTGCGCGCCGGTGAGCCTGAAGGGCAGCGCCGCGACGAAGCGCGCCTCGAGGCAGTCCGCATCGGCGAGCGGCGCGGCGGGCGCGGACTGCACCGTGCGCTTCACGAGTCGCAACGCGAGCGTGTGCGCCAGCAACTCCTCGAAGGCGAGCCGACGCTGCGCCGGATGCCGACCGGCGGCGAGCACCTCGAGCCTGGCATCGCGCGGCGGGCGGTGCACATACTCGAGCGCGCGCCCGAGTGGCGGCAGGTGCAGCGACTCGAGGATCGGTGTGGGCAGCCACTCGCGCACTCCGGCGCTGCGCAGCTCACCGAGCGCTTGCGCGATCAGCGCGCGCAGCCGCCCCTGCGTCACGCCCTCGGTCATCGGATAGATCGGCGTGAGCGTGTCCTCGAGCGCTTCGGTGTCGGGGCCGATGTGCCGGTACTCGGGGTGCACGATCTCGAGGCCGAGCGGACCGCGGCGCACCTCGCCATGGCAGCGCAGGCGCGCCCCGCGCACGAGTCCCTGCTGCTGCTTGCCCGAGAAGTGGAAGAAGCGCAGCGTCACATGGCCCGAGCCGTCGGCCAGGCGCGAGAGCAACTGGCGGCGGCGCCGGAACGTGACCTCGGTAAGTTGCACCTCGCCTTCGATCACCGCGCGCATGCCGGGCAAGAGTGCGCCGATCGGCGTGGTACGGGTACGGTCCTCGTAGGTGCGTGGCAGCACGAACAGCAGGTCCTGGACCTGCGCGACCCCGAGGCGGCGCAGACGCTCGGCGAGCGCCGAGCCGACACCGCGCAGCGCCGTGACCGGTCGCTGTTCGGTCGCGGTCAACCGACGTGCAGCACGCACTCGATCTCGACGCGTGCGCCCTTCGGCAATTGCGCGACGCCGACCGCCGCGCGCGCCGGGTACGGCTTGTCGATGTAAGTCGCCATCACCTCGTTGACCTTGGCGAAGTGCGCGAAGTCGGTCAGGAACACGGTGAACTTCACCGCGCGGTCGAGGCCCGCGCCGGCCGCTTCGGCGATCGCCTTGAGGTTCTCGAAGCAGCGCCGGATCTCGGCGTCGATGTCATTCTCGATCATCGCGCCGCTCGCCGGGTCGATCGGGATCTGGCCCGAAATGTAGATCGTGTCGCCGGCGCGCACGGCCTGCGAATAAGTGCCGATCGCGGCCGGCGCCTTGTCGGTGTGGAAGATCTTGCGGGTCATGTGCGCGCCTTCGCTGGTGAGTGAGCGGCGATTGTACGATTAACGCGCAGCACATCGGGCATGCGCCGGATCGTGCGCACCAGGTTTGCGAGGTGCTTGCGGTCGCGCACCCGCACTTCGAACATCAGCACCGACATCTCGCTGTCGCGCTCCTCGATCGAAACGTGCTCGATGTTGGTCTCGGTGGTGGAGATCGCGGCGGCGACCGCCGCCAGCACACCCATGCGATTGGTGACATCGACGCGGATCTGGGAGACGAACGTGCGATCGGCCTTGGCTTCCCAGACGACCGGCAGCCACTTCTCCGGGTGCTTGGCGTAATCTTCGACGTTCACGCAGTCCTCGCGGTGCACGACGATGCCGCGCCCGGCCGACAGGAACGCAATGATCGGATCGTTCGGGATCGGGAAGCAGCAGCGCGCGTAAGTGACCAGCAGCCCCTCGGTGCCCGCGACCGCCAGCGGCGGCGGCAGGCCGCCCTCGGCCTCCTCGGGCGTTGGCGGCAGCAGGCGGCGCGCGATCAGCGGCGCCAGGCGCTCTCCGAGGCCGATCTTCTCGAACAGCTCGTCCTTGTCCTTCATGCCAAGCTCGCCGAGCGCGGCCTGCATCGTCGCCGGCACTACCTGGTCGAGCGAACCCTTGAACTCAGCGAGCGCCTGGCCCAGCAGCCTCGAGCCGAGTTCGATCGCCTCGGAGCGGCGCAGCCCGCGCAGGTACTGGCGGATCGCGCTGCGCGCCTTGGCGCTGACCACGAAATTGACCCAGGCGGGATTCGGCATCGCGCCCTTGGCGGTGATGATCTCGACCGTCTGGCCGTTCCTCAGCACGGTGCGCAGCGGCGCGAGGCGCCGGTCCACCTTGGCGGCCACGCAGCGATTGCCGACCCCGGTGTGCACGGCATACGCATAGTCGACCACGGTTGCGCCGCGCGGCAGGCGCAGGATCTCGCCCTTCGGCGTGAACACGTAGACCTTGTCGGGAAAGAGGTCGACCTTGACGCTCTCGAGGAACTCCTCGGAACTGCCCTCGCCCTGCATCTCGACCAGGTTCGACAGCCACTCGCGCGTGCGCTCGCGCTGCGCGACGCTCATGTCGCCGGCCTTGTACTTCCAGTGGGCCGCGATGCCGGATTCCGCCACCACGTGCATGTCGGTGGTGCGGATCTGCACCTCGATCGGCACGCCGTTCGGGCCGAACAGTGTGGTGTGCAGCGACTGGTAGCCGTTCACCCGCGGGATCGCGATGTAGTCCTTGAAGCGCCCCGGCATCGGCTTGTAGACGCTGTGCACGACGCCGAGCGCGCGATAGGTCGTGTCGACACTGTCGACGATGATGCGCAGGCCGTAGACATCGACGATATCGGCGAGCGTCGAGCGCTTGCGCTGCATCTTCTTGTAGATGCTGTACAGATGCTTCTCGCGCGTCTCCACCGTCGCCTCGATGCCGGCCTTCTCGAACGCGGTGCGCAGCTGGGCGGCGATCTTGCCGAGGAATTCCTTCTGGTTGCCGCGCGCGCGCTTCAGCGCGCGCTCGAGCACGCGGTAACGCTGCGGATAGGCGGCGTGGAAACCGAGGTCCTCGAGCTCGAGCTTCATGCTGTAGAGGCCGAGCCGCTCGGCGATCGGCGCGTAGATCTCGAGCGTTTCGCGCGCGATCGCGCGGCGGCGCGCCGGCGCCATCGCGCCGATGGTGCGCATGTTGTGGGTGCGGTCGGCGAGCTTGACCAGGATCACGCGCAGGTCGCGCACCATCGCGAGCAGCATCTTCCTGAAGCTCTCGGCCTGCGCCTCCTCGCGGTTCTTGAACTTGATCTGGTCGAGCTTGGTGACCGCGTCGACGATCTCGGCGACTTCGGCGCCGAAGCGCTCGGCGAGCTGCTCCTTCGCGATCGGCGTGTCCTCGATCACATCGTGCAGGATCGCCGCGATGATGGTGTCGGCGTCGAGGAAGAGGTCCGCAAGGATGTCGGCCGCGGCGACCGGATGGGCGATATACGGCTCGCCAGACAGGCGCTTCTGCCCCTGGTGCGCGGTCGCGCCGAACTCCGCGGCCTCGCGGATGCGCTCGACCTGGTCGGGGGGCAGGTAAGTCGCGACCTGCGAGAGCAGGTCGCGTAATCCCGGAGTGCGCCTTCCGCCGGGAAGCAGTCCCAGGAGTGAAGACGCGTAGTCCATGGGGGCTAGCGGGGGCCGGTCAGTCTCCCAGGCCGAACTGCGGGGCGCGGAACAGCGACTGATTGTCGGCGTCCGGCACCGGCGCCTCGATCTCCGGCTCGGGCTCCTTGAGCATCTCGGCGGTGATGGTGCCTTCGGCGATTTCGCGCAGCGCGACCACGGTCGGCTTGTCGTTCTCCCACGCCACGGTGGGCTCGGCGCCGTTGGCGAGCCGGCGGGCGCGCTGCGAGGCGAGCAGCACGAGCTGGAAGATGTTATCGACGTTCTGGAGGCAGTCTTCGACGGTCACGCGGGCCATGGTTCAACCTGGTCAAAATGAGGCGAAAGGTCGGTAACTATACCGTATCGGGCCCATTTCCGCGAAGCGGGCCGGGGAACGGGCGCGGTGCACGGCCTCGGCCGGCGCGCCCGGCTCAGGCCAGCAGCCCGGCCGCCAGCGCCGCGACCTCCGGCCGGCCGGCAACGAAAGGCTCGCCTTCGCGGTCGATGATCCGCTCGAGCGCCGCGACGGCATCACTGAACCGCGCGTTGACGATCACGTACTGGAACTCCGTCCAATGCGACATGTCGGTGACCGCATCGCGCAGCCGCCGCGCGATCACCGCGTCGTCGTCGGTGCGCCGCGCGCGCAGGCGCCGTTCGAGCTCGGCGCGCGAGGGCGGCAGGATGAAAATGGTGACGCAATCGGGCAAGCGCTCGCGCACCTGCTGCGCGCCCTGCCAGTCGATCTCGAGGATTACATCGCGCCCGGCGTCGAGCGCGCGCGCCACGCGCTCGCGGCTGGTGCCGTAGTGGTTGTCGAAGACCTCGGCGTGCTCGAGGAACGCGTCCTCGGCAAGCAGCTCCCGGAAGCGCTCACGCGTTATGAAGGAGTAGTCCACGCCGTCGACCTCGGTGGGCCGACGCTTGCGCGTGGTGTACGACACCGAGACTTCGAGCTGGGGCCGGCGCTCGAGCAGCGCCCTGACGAGGCTCGTCTTGCCGGCGCCCGAGGGGGCGGCGATGACGTAGAGGCGGCCGCGGAGCGTGGGGGTGTCGGGCATCGTTCACCGTACCGGTGGCCGGAGGAGAGGATTCGGAGGCGCGAGTCTATTCGCGCGGGACTCTTCCTGACGAGCCGCAATCGAGCCCTTTGGACCCAAAGTCCCCGCCGCGGACAGCCAGCGGCCGACCGCGGCGGGGAGCCGGGAACCTACTCGACCGTGATGCGCTTCGCGGTCGGCGCCTTCTTCTTCGGCAACGCCAGCGACAGCACGCCGTTGTCGATCTTCGCCCTGACCTTCGATTCGTCGATCTCGGAGGCCAGCGTGAAGCTGCGGGCGACCGAGCCGTAGTAACGCTCGCTGCGCAGTACGCGCTCGCCGTCCTTCTGCTCCGACTCGCGCTTCGACTCGGCCTGGATCGCGACACGGTTGCCGTCGATCTGGACGTGGATGTCTTCCTTCTTGACGCCGGGCATCTCGGCCTCGACCGAGTACTCGGAATCCGACTCCTTCACATCGAGCTTGATCTCGAGCGCCTCGGCGCCAGTGGCGCGGACCGGCTGCAGCACGCTGCGGAACAGCTCCGGGAAAACCTCGGCAAAGGGGTCATAGACAGACATGCGTGGCATGGCATTGCTCCTTGGATCGGTGGGGGTGACCAATGACCTGTAGATCGGTGCGACCGCCGACTTTTCAAGGCCCGGCGGCCGGTCCGCCGAGCCTTGCCCGCCGGGCCCATGAGTGGTGCGATAAGCACCAGACGCGCGGGCATCCCGAGGCGGTTGACTTCCAAGTCAACCCGGCGCAGCATCATGAGCGAACGTGTAACGATCATTTTTGGTCGAGTCGACGCGGTTACCGCCGAGCTGCGCAGTGCAGTCTGCGCGCTGGAGTCGAAAGCCCTGACCGAGTTTTTCCACGAAATCGATATCTGGGCCGAGACCGTTTCCGATGGCCGCTCGCCGCTGCGCACGATGAATCACCGCTTTGAAATCTTCCGGCTCGAAGCGTCCCCACCGTCACCCTGGATCGTGGGAGCGTTCGATACGTCGACGCGCGAGTTCGTCGTTTGCGCGCTGCTGCCGGATCGGCGGGCGCCGTCGATCGAGCACAGCGCCGCGCTCTGCGCGCGTGCCCTGGGTGTATCCGTGGAGTCGCTCGCATGAGCAAACGCCTGACAGCCGATGACCTGCGCGAGGAATTGCTGCGCACGCGCGCGGACTTTCGCGCCGAGTGGGAGACGAGCGAGCCGAAGCGGCGCATCGCCGCTACGCTCGTGCGCCTGCGCATTCGCGCCGGCAGGACTCAGAGCGAGCTCGCGCAGTTGGCCGGCTGGGACAAGGCGTATGTGTCGCGCCTCGAGTCGGCCTCGGGCGCAGTGCCCGATGTGCAGACGATTGCCCGCTACGCGCAGGCCTGCGATACGTCGGTGGGCCTGGTGTTCGCGTCGAACAAGGCGACGGTGGGCACCGCGCAGGTTCTCGAAGGCGTGACGCTCGGCGCCGACCAGGATCGGCAACTCTTCGAGTCGGCGCAGGAGCTGCTGACCCGATCCCGCTGAGGAGACAGCCATGGGCACGATCGTCGATTTCATGACGCTGGCGAGCGCGGCGTTCCTCGCGGTGCCCGCCTGGCATTTCAACCACTACGCGCGGCTGTCCTCGCGCGCCACCCTGCACAAGGCGAGCATCAGCGATCCAGTGATCGCTGAACGGCACACGCAGGTGCAATCCGAACTGCAGAAACTGCGCGACAACTGGAAGCACTGGAAGGCGTGGTGCCTGCACGCCGGCACTGCGCTGGGTCTCGGCGCGGCCGTGTTGGCCGCGATCGAGGGGCTGACTGGCCCCGCGTGCGGTTGCTGATCCGTGCCAGCAGATCACACTAATCGACGAGTTCGCGAAGTCGCCCGCAAGCTCACCGAAGCCGACGCGCTGCTCGTCACCGCCGGCGCGGGCATGAGCGTCGACTCGGGCCTGCCGGACTATCGCGGCAATCAGGGTTTCTGGCGCGCGTATCCGCCGCTCGAGAAGCTCGGCATTTCCTTCGAGCGCATGGCGCAACCGTACTGGTTCGCCGAGAACCCGCGCCGGGCCTGGGCCTGGTACGGGCATCGCGCACAGCTCTATCGCGAGGCCACGCCGCACGCGGGCT
Organism: uncultured Pseudomonadota bacterium; assembly: GCA_902826575.1. Classification (GTDB taxonomy): domain Bacteria; phylum Pseudomonadota; class Gammaproteobacteria; order Steroidobacterales; family Steroidobacteraceae; genus CADEFQ01. The sequence continues at coordinate 14,095 of CADEFJ010000019.1, forward strand.
ATGGGTTGCTGCGTTCCTGGATGATGGCAATGCCCGCCGGCGGCTTCGTGGTGACCTCGAATGTCGATGGTCACTTCACCGAGGCTGTCTGGGGCGAGCGGGCGATCTACGAAGTGCACGGCAATATCCACCGGCTGCAATGCATCGAGCCGTGTCGCGAGGAGGTGTGGTCGGCCGAGCTGCCTGATCTGCGCATCGACCTCGCGACACTCACCGCAGAGGGCGAGTTGCCGCGTTGTCCCGCCTGCGGCGCGCTGGCGCGGCCGAATGTGCTGATGTTCAACGATTCGCACTGGGTCGATGCGATCGCGCGCGAGCAGGAGCGGCGCTTCGATGCGTGGCTCGCGCACGTGCGCGGCCGGCGCCTCTTGGTCCTCGAGCTCGGCGCGGGCAAGGCGCTGCCGACCATTCGGCGCCTCGGCGAACGCATCGCCGAGCGCCCGTTCGTGACACTCGTGCGCATCAATCCCGACGCGAAGCAGGAAGAGGACTCCGTGGTCGCGCTGCCGATGGGTGCGCTCGAGGCGCTCACCGCGATCCGCGATTCGCGCAAGACTCGTGCGCGTACCCCGGTGGCCGCCGCGCTCAAGCGGCCGCTGGCGCTGGGTTTGTCGGGCGCTGCGATGGGACCGTTGCGGGATGCATCGCCCGCACCCTATTCGGCGCGCATCGACGCCGGGCGCGCGCCGCCGTCGGCGTTCATCAAGCTGGCGGATCTCGACACCGGCATCGTCGAGCCGGTCTCTTTCCGGGACATCAGCGTCGCCGACCAGCAGTCCTGCTACCGCGTGCTCTACGAGGGCCCGGACGAGCAGTGGCGGCCGCTGCCGCAGATCGCGGCGCATACGCCCTGCGGCTACCAGATGCATGTGGGCGTGGTCCTGGACGAGAGTCCGGATGACGGTCCGACGCGGGACGCGCTCGTCATCGCCTTTCGTTCGCCGCAGGACGAGCTCGTCCTGGACGTGGTGTTCGGCCGGCGCCCCGGCGAGGCGACGAACGTGTGGAAGTGGCTCTATGAAACGGCGAGCACGCCGCTCGTGCCGCTCGAGCTGCCGCCGGTGCCGTGGCTCGCGCGGCGCCAGGGTCCCGGTGCCGGGAAGCACAAGGCGATGCTCGGCGAGCTGATGGCGGTGGCGCGCACCGTCTTGCTCGTGTGGCTCACGGTGCTGAGCCGGCGCGACGAGGACGAGTAGCGGCTAGAGCGCGGCGAACTCGCCGGCGTGCTGCGCCTTCGAGGCCGCGCACAGTTCGATCGCCTCCACCGCGCGCTCCGCGGCCAGCTCGCCGTGCCCGTACTCCTTCACCTTCTGTTCGGTAAACGCTTTCACGCGGGCCGCGGACTGCAGGTCGCAGAAGCCCTGTGCGGGCAGTCGCAGCAGGACCGGCTTGGCGAACGGCGGCAGGCGCGCGCCGATCGCATCCGCATTCTGTTGCATCCACCCCCAGGCCGCTGCCCGGGTGAGCGGTTGCGTGAGCTGGAACGCGAGGATCGTCAGCGCCTGGGAAGCCGACACGCGCGGGTCGAGGATGACTTCGGCGCGCAGGCGTTGCGCGACGTCGGCATCGTCCGCCAGTCCAAGCGCGAAGGCCGCCTGCTCGCGGGCGAGCGCGTCGTCGCCGGCAAGCGCCTTGACGAGCGCATCGACGATTCCCGGCACCTGTTCCTGCACGCCGACGGTCCACACCCGGTCGCGCAGGCCGCTGTCGATCCAGGCAGGATCCTGCAGCGACTTCGCCGCCGCGGCCGCGAGTTGCGCGCGCACTCCGGTGTCGCGCCCGGCGACGCCGACGAGGTACAGCAGCGAGCGACGCAGCAGGCGCGTCTCGGCGCTGTCGCCCGCGTTGCCGGCGGCGTCCAGCACGACGCCCAGCTTGTCGAGCTGCGGGCCATAGGCCGCCGCGATGCGGCGCGCGAGGGCCGCGCGCTGCGCTTCATCGAGCATGCGATCGGCGATGTCCTGGGCTTCGAGCCCGAGCGAGGTCGACACCTGCCGGCTGGGGTGCGCGGCGAGCGCGTCCATCGCATCGAGCAACGTCGCGAGGGTCACGTCGCCCGAGGCAAAGCCGCCCTTCACGCTGTCGGCGAGCACCAGCGCCTCGCTGTCGGGCAGCGAGGTGCCGCGCGCCAGCAGCGCCGCCGCGGACGTGGCGTCGAGCGCAAAGCGGTAGTAGCCCGCGCCGGCCGCATTCGGCATCACGGCATCGATCGCGCCGATGTCGGTCGGCAGGGCCATCGTCGCGTGCTTCCCGCCCATCAGGGTGCAGCGCTTCGCGGTGCCGCGCTCGCCGTAGAAGTTCACGCACAGCGGAATCTTCCACAGCTGCCCCTGCGCGATCGTCGAACCGGTCGGTGCATAGCGCGACTGGCCGAGCGCGAGATTCCCGCCGCGCCGCTCGACCGTGACGAGCGGCAGGCCCGGCTGTTCGACGAACGAGCGGAACGCATCGATGATCGCCGGATCCTGCGCCGCGCTCGCCATCGCGGCGAAGAAGTCGTCGGCCGTCGCGGTGCCGTGCAGGTGGCGGCCGATGTGCAGCCGTACGCCCGCGCGGAATTTTTCAGCTCCGATGTACGACTCGATCATCGACAGTACACCGCCGCCCTTGCTGTAGGTGATGTCGTCGAACGCGGTGGCGATCTGCGTGTTGTCGCTGATCGGCTGGCGGATCGCGCGCCCCGCGCGCTGCGAATCGGTCACCATTGCGTACAGCGCCGCGTCGGTGACCGTGGTCGCCGGCGAGAGGTCGGGTCGCAGCTGGTGCGCGATCTTCGCGCCCATCCACGAGGCGAAGGCCTCATTGAGCCAGATGTCGTTCCACCAGTGAGGCGTGACCAGGTCGCCGAACCACTGGTGTGCGAGTTCGTGCGCGGCGACCTCGTAGAACCCGCGCAGCTGCGCGGGCGGCGCATCGGCGGCGAGCAGCAGCAGGCTGTCGCCGTAGATCACGGCGCCGGCATTCTCCATCGCGCCAGGCATCTCGGGCGAGGCGATCTGGTCGAGCTTGCCGTACGGGTACGCGATCCCGAAGTAATCCTCGAGCGCGGTGAGGATCGCGGGCGTGTGTTCGAGAATGTGGGCGAGCTTCGGGCCCTGCCCGCGCGTCGCGACGCCACGCTGCGGGATGGGCGCCCGCTCGACGCCGTGCGCGGCGATCGGTTCACCTTCGACCACATCCAGTGGCCCCACCGCGAGCGCGACGAGATAGGTCGGCAGCGGCAGCGTCGGCGCAAAGCGGTGACGCTCGAAGCCCGTGCCGGCCGCTTCGCGCGCGACGAGCGGCGCATTGGCCACGACGAAGTCGCCCTCGGGCGCAACGACGGTCACTTCGAACGGCGTCTTGAACTGCGGATCGTCGAAACCGGGGAACGCCGCACGGGCGTCGGTCGGCTGCATTTGCGTGAAGGCGTAGCCCACCTCGCCGGCCACGATGCGCCCGATGCCGGACATGCCCTGGCCGAAGTCCGCCTCGTAGGCAATGTGCAGCGTGGCGGGACCGGCCGCGATCGGCACCGCCGCATCGAGCCGCGCGACGCCGCTTACCGTATCGACCTCGGTGTACGTGAGTGGCAGGGCGGCCTCGCCCCGGCCCAGTGTCGCGGCCGACACCCGCAAGCCGCGTCCGTGCAGCCAGATGCGCTGCGTCGGTTTGTCGATCACGACATCGATGTCGGCGCTGCCCTCGAAGGTCGTCTTGCGCGGATCGAGGGTCAGCGCGAGTGCATAGCGCTGCGGCACGACGTCGCGCGACAGCTGGCCGTGGGGGTATTCCTCGGCGGCGGCGGTGACCACCGCGAACACGAGCAGGACTGCGGTCAGGCGGATCATGAGTGCACCCCGGGGCCGTCGCGATGAGGAGCGCGATTGTGCCACCGGGCGGGGAGTCAGGTCAGCTTCAGCGCGGCGCCTGTGGGCGTGCTCGTGGGGAGACGCGTGATGCGTCATCGCTCGGTTGCAAGGCAGATGGACGCAGCGCCCGCCTCCAGCCGAGCCGAGGCTATTCGACGTTCTGCACCTGCTCGCGCATCTGCTCGATCAGCACCTTCATGTCGACCGCGAGGCGCGTGGTGTCGAGATCCTGCGACTTCGACGACAGCGTATTCGCCTCGCGGTTGAATTCCTGCATCAGAAAGTCGAGGCGCCGGCCTGCCGGCTCGCCGCTCGCGATGATGCGCCGGACCTCGTCGATGTGGCCGGTGAGGCGGTCGAGCTCTTCGGCGACGTCGAGCCGCTGCAGCAGCATCACGATCTCCTGCTCCACGCGGTCCTTGTCGACCTGGCCCTGCAGTTCGGCGAGGCGCTCGGCGAGGCGGTTGCGCACCCGCGCATGCACCTCTGGCAGGCGGGCGCGTACCTGTGCGACCAGCGCTTCGAGCGCCGTGCAGCGCTCGCCGATCAGGTCGCGCAGCCGTTCGCCCTCGCGCGTGCGCGCCGCGACGAGGTCGCGCGCGGTCGCGGCGAAGAGCTCATGCAGCGCCACCCGCAGGCCTTCCGTGTCGACTTGCGCCTCGCGGATCACCCCCGGCCAGCGCAGTACGTCGAGTGCGTCCACGGTGTGGCCTTCGGGCAGCGTGCGCATGACTTCGTTGAGTCGCGTGACGAGCCGCGTGAGCGCTGCCTCGTCGATGTCGAGCGCGCGCGCGGCGCCTTCGGCGGCCCGCAGGTGCACGCTGCAGTCCACCTTGCCGCGCTTGACCTGGCGGCCGAGCGCCTGGCGCAGTTCGGACTCGCAGCCGCGCAGTTCCTCGGGCAGGCGGAACTGCGATTCGAGGAAGCGGTGATTGACGCTGCGCAGCTCGCAGGTGAGGCTGCCCCAGGGGCCGGTGGCCTCGCCGCGGGCGAAGCCGGTCATGCTCGTGATCATTGATTCGCGTAGTGTTATAAAGCGCCGCCCAGTTTAGCCAACGACGAAGGCCCCCGCTTGCGCATCGATTACGCCGAACTCAGCCTCGTTGGGGCGCGCGAAGACAACCAGGACCGCGTCGGGGCGGGCGTTTCGGAAGACGCCGCGATGTTGGTGGCCGTCGACGGCATGGGTGGGCACGCCGACGGCGAGCGCGCCGCGGAAACCACCCTCAAGGTGCTGATGGAATCTTTCTGGCACACGCCGCTGCCGCTGTTCGATCCCATCGGCTTCCTGCACCTCACGCTCGGGCGGGCCCACGAGGAGGTCGTGAAGATCGGCGCCACCCTGCCCCTCGAGCACCGTCCGCGCGCGACGTGCGCGGTGTGCATCGCGCAGGGCGATTCGGCCTACTGGGCCCATATCGGCGACAGTCGCGTCTACCACTTGCGCGGCGCCGAGATCGCCGCGCGCACCCGCGATCACAGCCATGTCGAGTTCCTGCTGCGTGAGGGCGTGATCACGGCGGAGCAGGTGCTCAGCCACCCGATGCGCAATTTCGTCGAGTCCTGCGTGGGCGGCGATTCGATCCTGCCGGAAATGACAATTACCGGGCGGCGCAAGCTCGTGCCGGGCGACGTGCTGCTCGTGTGCACCGACGGCTTCTGGGGCAACCTCACCGACGCGGATATCGCGCAGGGGCTGCCGAACGGCAGCGGCACGCTGCGCGAGAATCTCGGCCAGCTGGCCGAGCGCGCCGTGCTGATCGGCGGCGGCGGCAGCGACAACACCACGGTCGCGGCGCTGCGCTGGCTGGGCGCGAAATGAGCAGCGCCCGCGAGGGCGGCCGCGCGCCCGATGCGCTGCGCGCAGTGCGTTTCACGCGCCGTTTCACCCGCTACGCCGAGGGCTCGGTGCTCGTCGAGTTCGGCGCCACGCAGGTGCTGTGCACCGCCAGCATCGAGGACGGCGTGCCGGGGTTCCTGCGCGGCAAGGGCCAGGGCTGGGTCACAGCCGAGTACGGCATGCTGCCGCGCGCGACCCATACGCGCAGCGCGCGCGAGGCGGCGCGCGGCAAGCAGACCGGGCGCACCCAGGAGATCCAGCGCCTCATCGGGCGGAGCCTGCGCGCGGTGATCGATCTCGCGGCGCTCGGCGAGCGCACCGTCACGCTCGATTGCGACGTGCTGCAGGCCGATGGCGGCACGCGCACCGCGGCGATCACCGGCAGCTACGTCGCGCTCGCCGACGCCTGCCAGGCGCTCGTGAAGCGCGGCGCGCTGGCGGCCCCGCCGCTGCATGGGCAGGTCGCCGCGGTGTCCGTCGGCATCGTCGATGGCAGGCCGGTGCTCGATCTCGACTACCGCGAGGACTCGCGCGCCGAGACCGACATGAATGTCGTCATGCAAAGCGGCGGCGGTTTCGTCGAAGTGCAGGGCACCGCCGAGGGCCATGCGTTCCGCCGCCACGAACTCGACCAGTTGCTCGACCTTGCCGTGGGCGGCACCGCGACGCTGTTTGCGCTGCAGGCGCAGGCGCTCGCGGCCGACTGACCGGGCTCCCCGATGCGCGTCGTGGTCGCGACCGCGAACCGGGGCAAGCTCGGTGAGCTCGCGGCGCTGCTCGCGCCGCTGGGTGTCGATACGATCGCGCAGTCCAGTTTCGGCATTGCGCCACCGCCCGAGACCGGCACCACCTTTCTCGACAATGCGCTGATCAAGGCGCGCCACGCCGCGCGGATCGCAGGACTGCCCGCGATCGCCGACGACTCTGGCCTCGAAGTCGATGCGCTCGATGGCGCGCCGGGCGTGTATTCCGCGCGCTTCGCTGGCGTCGCCGCGGATGATGCTGCCAACAATGCGAAGCTCCTGGCGGCGCTAGAGACTGTTCCACAAGAGAAACGCTCTGCGCGGTACAGGGCCGTGATTGTGCTCGTACGCGCGCCAGATGACCCCGTTCCACTCGTGGGTGAGGGCGCCTGGGAAGGTCGCATCGGCACCGCGCCAAGTGGCCGCGGTGGCTTCGGTTATGACCCGTTGTTCATTCCCGCAGGCGGCACCGGCACGGCAGCGGAACTGTCGCCCGCGGAGAAGAATTCACGCAGTCATCGCGGCGCCGCGCTGCGTGCGCTCATCGCGCAGTGGCCGCGATGAGCGCGCCGGCCACGCCGACGCCGCCAGCGCAGGCGTCGATCGGGTTGCCGCCGCTCGCGCTGTATGTGCATTTCCCGTGGTGCGTGAGCAAGTGCCCGTACTGCGATTTCAATTCGCACGCCGTGCAGGGCGAGGTGCCCGCCGAGCGCTACCTCGCCGCGCTCGAGGCCGACCTCGCGGTGCAGGCGCCGGTCTTCACCGGCCGGCCGATCGTGAGTGTGTTCTTCGGCGGCGGGACTCCCAGCCTCTTTCCGCCCGACGCCATCGCCCGCGTGCTCGGTGCGGCGCGCAGCCATCTCGCCTTCGCCGCCGACGCCGAGATCACGCTCGAGGCAAACCCCGGCACGATCGAGCGCGGTCGCTTCGCCGGTTATCGCGACGCCGGTGTCAATCGCGTCTCACTCGGCGCGCAGAGTTTCGATCCGGCGACGCTCAAGGTGCTGGGGCGCATTCACTCGCCCGATGAGACGCGCGCGGCCGCCGCTGAGCTGCACGCGGCGGGGCTCGACAACTTCAACCTCGACCTGATGTACGCGCTGCCCGCGCAGTCGCCGGACGCCGCACTGGCCGACGTGGACGCGGCGCTCGCGCTCGCGCCAGCGCACCTGTCGCACTACCAGCTGACGCTCGAGCCCGGCACCGTGTTCGCCGCGCGTCCGCCGGCGCTGCCCGATGACGACACGGCGCACGCGATGCTGCGCGCCTGCCTCGAGCGGCTCGACGCGCGAGGCTACGCGCGCTACGAAGTATCGGCGTACGCGCGCGAGGGCCGCCGCTGCCGCCACAACCTCAACTACTGGGAGTTCGGTGATTACCTCGGCGTCGGCGCGGGCGCGCACGGCAAGCTCACGGCAGCGCGCGCGCCCGACACGGGTGCCGACTCACAAATCGAAGGCAGCGCAAGTACGGGCATCCTGCACGTCACGCGCACCACCCGGCCCCGCGAGCCGCGCCGCTACATGGGTTCGGCGGGCCAGGCGCCGGCAGCCCGGGCGGTGGCGCGCGAGGAACTGCCGTTCGAGTTCCTGATGAATGCGCTGCGGCTCGGCGAGGGTTTCGCCCGCGAGCTGTTCGTCGCACGCACCGGGCTCGCCTGGGCGCAGATCGAGCCTGTGATTCAACGACTTGCCGCGCGCGGCTTGCTCCAGGTGGACGCCGAAATCTGCCGCCCGACGACCCGGGGTCTCGATTTCCTCAACGAGGTGCTCGTGGAGTTCCTCCCGGAATCGCGAGCGCTGGCAGCAAGTTAGGCGCATCACCGCCGTTTGGGCGCAGGTTTTATACACAGCCGGGGTCCGGGTTACACAAATGAGCGCATTACGTCTCATTGTGACCAAACCGCTGAATGTGATGCTTGTAATTTATTGATTTTACAGGCTGAAATGCGCTGGTCATTTTTTGACCAAGACCACAGATGAGCAATTTGACTGCAGTATCTTGAATTTGAAATGGGGGATACCCACAAAGTTATCCACATATTCTGTGGATAACGGCGCCCTTGCGCAGGCGCGCGTTTCGTGCCCCTTGAGACCCCGGCGTCCGCCCGCTAAACTGCGCGCCCTTTTGGGCCCGCCTTGCCCCAACCGAGCAGCACCATGAAAGCCGATACGCACCCGAATTACGCGGAAATCAACGTGACCTGCACGTGCGGGAACTCGTTCAAGACGCGCTCGACCCTCGGCCACGACCTCCAGGTCGAAGTGTGCTCGGCCTGCCACCCGTTCTACACGGGCAAGCAGAAGATCGTCGACACGGCCGGCCGCGTCGACAAATTCCGCAAGAA
>CADEFJ010000019.1:22975-40170 GCA_902826575.1 uncultured Pseudomonadota bacterium
GGAACTGTTGTCGCAGCGCGGGATCGTAGCTATATAGCTCGTTCCGTCCGCGCTCGAGGTGCGCCGCGCATGTTCCGACCGCTTGCCATCCTGCTGCTGTCTGCATCCGCGGCGCTGCTGCCCGCGCTGGCTGCCGAAGAACATCGGGAAAGCGAGACTTCCCGCAAGGCGCATGCGGAAATCCTCAAGTTCTACGGCCTGTACGAAGACCAGGCCATGCAGGACTACGTCAACGAGGTCGGCACGCGCGTCGCCCGCAACAGCGACTGGCCCAACGCCGAGTTCAAGTTCTTCGTCCTCGACGACGATTCGATCAACGCCTTCACCACCGGCTGCTGCTACATCTATGTGCATCGCGGCCTGCTGACTTACCTCGAGACCGAGGCCGAGCTGGCGACCGTGCTCGGCCACGAGATTGCGCACGTCACGGCGAAGCATCCGCAGAAGCGGCGCACCCAGGGCATGCTCGCGAACATCCTCGCGATCGGCGCCACCCTGGCGACGGGTTCCGGGGCCCTCGGCCAGCTCGCCAACCTCGGCGCCGGCGCCTGGGTGCAGGGCTACGGTCGCGAGAACGAGATGGAAGCCGATCGCCTCGGCCTGCTGTTCGCCACCAAGGCCGGCTATCGTCCCGAAGCGATGGGCCAGGTATTCAAGGTCTTCAAGGACCAGGAGCGCTTCGAGAAGGATCGCGCGCGCCAGGAAGGGCGCGAGCCGCGTCTCTACCACGGCGTGTTCTCGTCCCATCCGGCGCCGGATGCGCGCACCGTACAGGCCGCCAAGGGCGCCGCGAAGATCACCACCGAGCCCGAAGGCGGCTGGATCGACAATCGCCAGATCTTCCTGCGCAACCTCGACGGCATGCCTTACGGCTCGAGCCGCGTGCAGGGCATCGTGCGCGACAATCGCTTCTACCACGCGTCGATGGGCATCACGATGGCCTTCCCGCGTGGCTGGGTGGTCGAGAACATGCGCGATCGCATCATCGCCTACACGCGCAACAAGGACAGCGTGATCCAGGTGACGCTCGAGCCGCATCCGCCGACGCAGGCGCCGCGCGAGTTCCTGCTCACGCGCCTGAAGGGCGCCTCGGTCGCGCACGGCGAGGCCATCGAGTCGAATGGCATGCAGGGCTACACCGTCGTCACCCGCAGCGGCTCGCCGCTCGATGGCGGCAAGGGCCCGGTGCGCTGGGTCACGCTGTACCGCGCCGATGGCAGCGCCTTCGTGTTCGCCGGCGCAAGTCGCGCGTCGATGGACTCGCGTCCCGAGGCCGATGGCGTGGTGATGTCGGTGGCGCAGACGACGCGCCCGCTCAAGCCCGCGGAGTTCCCGCTCGCCGAGCCCTACCGAATCACGGTCGTTCCCTACGATGGCCGCACCACGCTCGCGCAATATGCGGCCGAGCTGCCGGTCGCGCGCTACAAGCTCGAGGAGCTGCAGTTGATGAACGGCCTGTATCCGAATCGGGAGCCGGAACCCGGCCGTCTCTTCAAAGTCGTGCAGTAGCGCGAGCGCGCCGCTGAGCGGCGGCTGCGGTCAACCCGCCTTGATTCCGGCGGCGCGCCATGGAATCCTCGCGATCCGCCTTGGCACGCCCGCCGCGGCCGCATCCTGGAACTTCGTCTGCATGCCCAGCAAGAAATTCGAACTCGTCGATACCAGCACCGGCACCAAGTCCGACATTCCCGTCCGCTCCGGCACAATCGGTCCCGATGTGCTCGACATCAGCACGCTCAGCAAGGACCACGGCGTCTTCACCTTCGACCCGGGTTTCATGGCGACGGCCAGCACCGAGAGCCGCATCACTTACATCGACGGCGACAAGGGCGTGCTGCTGTACCGCGGCTATCCGATCGAGCAGCTTGCCGAGAAGAGCTCGTTCATCGAGGTCGCTTACCTGCTGCTGAACGGCGAACTGCCGGACGCGAAGCAGCTGGCCGAGTTCACGACCAACATCTCGCGGCACACGATGATCAACGAATCGCTGCTGCGCATGTTCAACGGCTTCCACTACAACGCCCATCCGATGGCCATGGTGTCGGGCATCGTCGCGTCGATGTCGGCCTTCTACCACGACTCGATGGACATCAATAATCCGCGCCACCGCGAGATTTTCGCGCACCGGATCATCGCCAAGCTGCCCACCATTTCGGCGGCCGCGTACAAGCATTCGCTCGGCCAGCCGAACGTCTATCCGCGCAACGACCTCGATTACTGCGCCAACCTGCTGCACATGTTCTACGCAGTGCCCTGCGAGCCCTACGAGGTGGACCCGCTCGCCGCCGAGGCGCTCGACCTGCTGCTGATCCTGCACGCCGACCACGAGCAGAACGCAAGCACATCGACCGTACGCCTCGCCGGCTCGACTGGCGCCAACCCGTATGCCGCGATCTCGGCCGGGGTCTCCGCGCTGTGGGGCCCTGCACACGGCGGCGCGAACGAAGCGGTGCTCGAGATGCTCGAGTCGATCGGCACCGCCGACAACATCCCGAAGTTCCTCGCCAAGGTGAAGGACAAGACCTCCAACGTGCGCCTGATGGGCTTCGGGCATCGCGTGTACAAGAACTTCGACCCGCGCGCGAAGATCATCCGCGAGATGTGCCACAAGGTGCTCGCGAAGATGGGGCGTGCCGACAACCCGCTGCTCGAGCTCGGCGAGCGGCTCGAGGAAATCGCGCTGCAGGATGATTACTTCATCTCGCGCAAGCTCTATCCGAACGTGGATTTCTACTCGGGCATCATCTACAGCGCGCTCGGCATTCCGCGCTCGATGTTCACGGTGATGTTCGCGGTGGCGCGCACCGCTGGCTGGGTGGCGCATTGGCAGGAAATGATTTCAGATCCCGGCTACAAGATTGGCCGGCCCCGCCAGCTCTATACCGGGCCGCAGCAGCGGGCCTATAAGGATATTTCGAAGCGGTAGTAGCCGGGCGAACAGCGAGCGGATTACAGCTGACAGCCAGAGGGCGCGCTACGCTTCTGGCTGTCAGCTGTAATCTGCTCGCTGTTCGCTATTCCTCTGGCTGTCAGCTGTAATCCGCTCGCTGTTCGCTGTTCCTCTGGCTGTAAGCTGTAATCCGTTCGCTGTTCGCCCGCCAGCAGTGCCTCGACTTCCACGGCATCTGCCCTGCGCATCGGCTTCCCGTCCACCGGGCTGACCGGCGCTTGCCGGATCCCGTCGCGCGCGAACACGGTCGCCTCGATCGACTGCTCGTCCATCTCGAACAGGATCGAGGGCTGGGTGACGATGCGCTCGGCATTCATTTTCACGCGCCGCTCGCCGACCTCGTGCGGGATGCCGTGGTCCATCAGCTTGAAGGTGACATTCTCGGCGCGGTCGGCGAACAGGTGCAGCTGCACGTCGACGTGTGCGGTGGCGGTGCCGGCCAGCACCGGCCCGACGAGCCGTGGCTGGAATTCCGCGAGCCACTGCATCGCGTGCAGCGCGGCGCTGCGCTGGGCCAGCAACGTCTCGGCGTGCGATTCACCGCCGAACAGGCGCTGGTAGCCCGCGAGCGCTTCCTCGATCTCGATGTTCTTCGGCAGCAGGCCACCTTCGAATACGCCGTAGCGTTCAGCCGCTTTGCGTTTCGCGACGTAGAAATCGCGAATGCCGTGTTCGGCCATGATGCGCGCGGCTTCCTGCGCGATCGCGCGCCGCAGGTTCTCGGTGCGTGCCGGCTGATGTTTGCTCATGGCGCCTCGAGTGTAGCAAGTTGCCTGCATCGCGCTCAGAAGAGCGGTTCGCTGCTCGCGCTCTCCTCGCGCTGCGGCGCGCCGCCGGCCTCGAGGGCGAGGCCGCCGCCGGGAAGGTGATCAACCATGAACATCTCGGTTACCGCGAACGGATCGTCGGCCGTCGCAAGCTGACCGCTGTCGCCCGAAATGCTGAGCTCGATGATGCCCTCGGGGCGCGGCCACAGCCGCTGCGGTACGCCGCGCAGCGCCTCGCGCATGAAATCCACCCATACGGGCACTGCCGTGCGGCTGCCTTCCTCGCCGGTACCCAGGCCGCGCTCCTGGTCATAGCCGATCCAGACCGAGGCGACGAGGGTACGGTTGAAGCCGTTGAACCACGCGTCCTTTGCTTCGTTGGTCGTGCCGGTCTTGCCGCCGATATCGACGCGATTCAGTGCGTTGGCGCGTCGCCCGGTGCCGCGCCGGATCACGTCGAGCATCATGCTGTCCATGATGTAGGCGTTCTGCGGCGAGATCACCCGTTCGGCGATGCGATCGGCGGGCAGCATGTTGACGCCGCCGCGCACCGCCGCGGCGGCGAACAGCGGGTCGGGCGTGTCGAGCGCCGGGACATCGACGCTGCCTTCGGGGGCGCCGCAGGATGCGCACACGACGCGGGGCGCGGCCTCGTAGACGATCTTGCCGGATGAATCGACGATGCGATCGATGAAGTAGGGCTCGACCTTGTAGCCGCCATTGGCGAAGGTCGCAAACCCGGTTGCGACGGCAAGCGGAGTGGCCTGCAACGTGCCGAGCGCGAGTGTCAGGTCGCGCGGCATCGAGTCGCGCGGGAAGCCGAAGCGCGTCGCGTAATCGATCAGCGTATCGGTGCCGATGGCGCGCAGTATGCGGATCGACACGAGATTGCGTGAACGCACGAGCGCCTCGCGCAGGCGCGTGGGCCCCGAGAACTCGCCGCTCGAATTCTCCGGGCGCCAGGAAGTCTCCGCATTCGGATCGTCCATGACGATCGGCGCATCGAGAATCACCGAGGCGGCCGTGAAGCCGTTCTCGAGCGCGGCGGAATACAGGAACGGCTTGAAGGCCGAGCCCGGCTGGCGGCTCGCCTGGGTCACGCGGTTGAACTTGTAGGTGTAGTAGTCGAAGCCGCCGACCAACGCCGCGACGGCGCCATCGTTCGGATCGAGCGCGACCAGCGCGCCTTGCGCTTCCGGCACCTGCACGAGCTGCGCGGCGCGCCGCCCGTCCGTGACCACGTACACGATGTCGCCCGGCGCGAGCACCTCGGCGGCGCTCTTCGGCGCAGGTCCGCGACTGTCCTCGCCGGTCAGCGGGCGCGCCCATGAGAGGCCCTCCCACGAGATCGGCACGTTGGCCTGGCCCTTGACGCGCACTCTGGCACTGCGCTCGCCCACTTCGGTGACCAGCGCCGGCGACACGCCGCCGATCGATTCGTAAGGCACGAGCAGGTCATCAAGCGCCGCATCGGTCGGGGTCGCGGGAAGCTGCACTTTGGCCGTCGGGCCGCGCCAGCCGCGCCGCCGGTCGTACGCGAGCAGGCCGAGCCTCAGCGCGCGATTGGCCGCGGCCTGCAGCCGCGCATCGAGCGTCGTGAATACGACGTAACCGGCGTTCTGCGCCTGCTCACCGAAGCGACGCACGAGTTCGAGCCGCGCCATTTCGGCCACGTAGGGCGCATCGACATCGAACAGCGGGGCACTCAGCTTGCCCGATACGATTTCGGCGTTCGCCACCTCGAGCTGCGCGTCGTCGATCCAGCCGAGCTGGCGCATGCGACGCAAGACGTAGCCGCGCCGATCGCGCGCGCGTTCCGGGCTCGCGACCGGGTTCATGTCGGTCGGTGCCTTCGGGATGCCGGCGAGCAGTGCCGCCTCACCGATCGTGAGTTTGTCGAGCGACTTGCCAAAATAGGTTTCCGCCGCTGCAGCGACGCCGTAGGAACGTTGGCCGAAGAAGATTACGTTCAGGTACAGCGCCAGGATCTGCTCTTTCGTGAATTCACGCTCCATGCGGTACGTGAGGAACACTTCCTGCAGCTTGCGGCGCCATTCGCGCCGCTGCGTGAGGAACATGTTGCGTGCGGCCTGCATCGTGATCGTGCTCGCGCCCTGGGCGCGGTTGCCGGTGAACAGATTCACGCCCGCGGCGCGCAGTACGCCCGCGTAATCGACGCCGTGATGCTTGAAGAAGCGATCGTCCTCCGCGGCCAGGAACGCATTGCGCACTTGTTCGGGAATGTCGTCGAAGGTGACCGGGATGCGCCGCTGCTCACCGATCTGCGCGACCAGTTGCCCGCTGCGCGTATAGACGCGCAGCGGCACCGCGAGCTCGACATTGCGCATCGTTTCGGCCGACGGCAGCGACGGGGCGAGGAACAGGTAGCTGCCGGATACGCCCAGCACAAAGAGAAGTGTGACGCCGATCACACTCGTTGCGGCGACGACTCCAATGCGAAACCAGTTCCACTTCACAGAAAACGACTCTCGTGTCTTGCCCGCTTTGGATGGGCTATGCATAGTAGCCCGCGAACGTTTGGCAAACTCACTGAAAGGTGGGGACGCAAAGCTTCCGGTCTAAGGGCGCAGGCCTATGACAGCGGGGTTGCCGGCAAGGTGGTCAGTATCCCCAAAGACACCGGGCTGTCGACTTCGATCCGCTGGCCGCTTGCCTGGTTCCCGAACGACCGGTTCGATGTGTCCCTCCGGGGCGCCCGAAGATGCCGCAGCTCGACATTCATCGGCTTGTGACCACAACGACACTTCAGGGTGCCGCGCGGCACATTCCCGCTGATTCGTGAGCGTTCTCACGTTCTATTTAACTTTACGCTGATATATAGTTACCAGATAAGTTACAAAAGGCGACGGGTTCGGGGCATAAGTTGCTGAAAAGGAAAGATAAAAGTGTTCCTGCTTCGCCGTAAATACCGGCCCCTGCTAGGGCTGGACATCACGACTTCGTCGGTCAAGCTGATCGAACTGGCCATGTCAGGCGGTCAATACCGGGTCGAGTCGTACGCCGCGGAACCCACGCCGCAGAACGCGATGAACGAGAAAGCCATCGTCGACGCGGAAGCCGTGGGCGAGGCGATCCGCCGTGCCGCCAAGCGCGCCGGCGCCAAGAGCCGCGAGGTCGCGATTGCGATCAGTGGCGACGCCGCGATCACCAAGGTGATCCAGATGCCGCGCAACCTGCGTGAGCGCGACCTCGAAGCGCAGGTCGAGATGCAGGCCGACCAGTACATCCCCTTTCCGATGGACGAAGTGAGCTACGATTTCGAAGTGCTCGGCAGCTCGGAAAAGGACACCGATACGAGCGATGTGTTGCTCGTTGCGACACGCACCGAGAATGTCGAGCAGCGCCAGGCCGCGGTGCACGCCGCCGGCCTCGTTGCGAAGATCGTCGATGTCGAGGCCTTCGCACTCGAGAATTCCTGCCGCCTGATGACGCACCAGATGCCCGACGGCGGCATCGACCGCACCATCGCGGTGGTCGACTTCGGCGCGAGCAGCACCACCTTCAGCGTGCTGCGCAACCTCAAGGTCGTCTATACGCGCGACTTCGCGTTCGGCGGCCAGCAGCTCACCGAGGAAATCATGCGCACCTATGGCCTCTCCATGGAGGAAGCCGGGCGCGCGAAGAAGGAAGGCGGCCTGCCGGGCAACTTCCAGACCGAGGTGCTCGATCCGTTCATCGACGACATGACCCAGCAGGTCAGCCGTTCGCTGCAGTTCTACCTGGCCTCCGGCAGTGGCCGCGAGCAGCCCGAGAAGATCCTGGTCTGCGGTGGCTGCGCCAACATCCCGGGTGTCGCCGAGGTGATCGCCAGCCGCGTCGGCATCGCCGCCGAGAAGGGCGATCCGCTCGGCCAGATGAAACTTTCGTCGCGGGCCAAGGCCCAGGCGGTGCAACGCGACGCGACTGCCCTGCTGACCGCTTGCGGCCTTGCGCTGCGGAGTTTCGACTGACATGCCACAGATCAACCTGCTTCCATGGCGTGAGGAACAGCGCAAGGAGCGCAAGCTTGCGTTCCTGGCCGCGCTCGGCGGCGGCACGCTCGCCGCGATGCTCGCCACGTTCATCGTCTACCTGATGTTCAGCTCGCTGATCAACGGCCAGCAGGAACGCAACGAGACTCTGAAGGCCGAGATCGCCACGCTCGACAAGCAGATCGAGGAGATCAACAACCTCGAGGCGCAGAAGCAGCGCTTCATCTCGCGCATGGAAATCATCGAGAAGCTGCAGCGTTCGCGGCCCGAGATCGTCCACGTGTTCGACGAGGTCGTGCGCACGCTGCCCGATGGGACCTTCCTGACTGGCGTGAAGCAGACTGATCGGCGCCTGAAGATCGACGGCGTCGCGCAGTCCTCGACGCGCGTGTCGACGTTCATGCGCAACATCGACAAGTCGGCGTGGCTCAGGAATCCGGAGCTCGCCGTGATCGAGACGAAGAAGGACCAGGCGCTCGGCTCGACCTTCACCCTGTTTGCCAACCAGGTGTCCGTCGCCGGCGAAGAGGAAGCTGCGGCAAACAAGCCGCGCGCGAACCGACAGGGAGCGAAGAAGTGAACCTGGTCGAAGAACTGCGCTCGCTCGATCCGAGCGACCCGGGCCGCTGGCCGCTCCCGATCCGCATCGGCACCGTCGCGTTGTGGTTCGCGGTACTCGCCATCGTGCTGACATACGTGTTCGTGTGGAAGAGCCAGCGCCCCGAGCTGCAGCGCTTCCAGGCCGAGGAGCAGAAGCTGCGCGGCGAGTTCCGCGACAAGCATTCCAAGGCCGTGAACCTCGAGGTCTACAAGCAGCAGCTTGCCGACATCGAGCGTTCCTTCGGCGCATTGCTGCGCCAGCTCCCCGGCAAGACCGAAGTGCCGAACCTGCTGGTCGACATCTCGCAGACCGGGCTCGCTTCGGGTCTCGAAGAGAAGCTGTTCCAGCCGCAGGCCGAGCAGAAGCGCGACTTCTATGCCGAGCTGCCGATCAAGATCCGCCTGTCCGGCAACTACCACGAGTTCGGCGCGTTCGTCAGCGGCATCGCGGCGCTGCCGCGCATCGTCACGCTGCACGACATCGAGATCAAACCCGATTCCAAGGATGCCTACGACGTCCTGACCCTCGACCTCACCGCGAAGACCTATCGCTACCTCGACGAGGATGAGGTCGCCGCCGCCGAATCGCAGCGGCGCGAGGCCGAACAGGGCCGCAGGAAGAAGGGCAGCGGCGCATGAGACTCACCGACATGACCCTGACACATCGCACCCTCAAGCTCGCGGGTCTCGCCTGCGCGGCGCTGTTCGCGCTGAGTGCCTGCTCGGGCCGCGACGGCGACCTCGAGACGTTCATCGCGGCGACCAAGAAAGAGCCGGGCGGGCGCGTCGAGCCGCTGCCCGAGGTCAAGCCGTACGAGAGTTTCGCCTATCAGGCGCAGGATCTGCGCTCGCCGTTCATGCCAGGTGGTTCGGGCAGCTCGAGCGCCTCGGCGGTGCGCCCGGATATCAAGCGCAATCGCGAATTCCTCGAACAATTCTCGCTCGACACGCTGCGCATGGTCGGCACGCTGAAGCTCGGCGGGCGCAATTTCGGGCTCGTCCAGACCAAGGACGGCCTGGTGCATCGCGTGCTGCCCGGCAATTACATCGGCCAGGCCGAAGGCAAGATCGTCGACGTGGCTGCATCGAAAATAGAACTGGTTGAAATCGTTCCGGACGGGCTCGGCGGGTATATGGAGCGTCCAGCTTCGCTCGCCCTGAGCGAGTGATCGGCAGGGAGAAAGACTGAAATGAACCGATATGACGCGTTCCACCCCGTGCGGAGCACGCTGCTGCGGCTGCTGGCAGTATGCGTACTCACGTTCGCAGGTCAGGTCGCATCCGCCGCCGATCCCGAGAACAGGCTCGAGGCGGTGGATGTGCAGACGTTGCCGGGCCAGGTCGTGCAGCTCACGCTGCGCACCTCCGGGCCGGCACCGGAGCCGCTCGCCTTCACGATCGAGAACCCGGCGCGCATTTCGCTCGACCTGCCGGACACGGCGCTTGCACTGACCTCGCGCCGCATCGATGTGCACTCCGCGGGCGTCGATACCGTGCTCGCGGCGGAAGCGTCCGGTCGTACCCGCCTGGTAGTGAACCTCGATACCTTGCAGCCGTACACCACCCAGGTCAGCGGCAACACGATCGTGCTGACGATCGGTGGTGGCCAGGGCGCGTCCCCGGCGCCGGTCGCGGCCGCCAGCGCGTCGTCGCCCGCCTACACCGCGCCGGTCGTGCGCGCGATCCGCAGCGTGGACTTCCGCCGCGGCGCCGATGGCACCGGCCGGCTCATCGTGAAGATCACCGACCCGCGCACGCCGATCAACGTGCGCCAGCAGGGCGACCAGATCGTGGTCGACTTTGCGGGCACCGAAGTGCCGCAGAACCTCGTGCGCCGCTACGACGCCACCGATTTCGCCACCCCGGTCGCCGGATTCGACGTCGTGCGTGTCAATGACGGCGCGCGCATCGTGATCAGCGGCACCGGCAATTACGAGCAGCTCGCATACCAGTCCGACGACCAGTATGTCGTCGAGCTGCAGCCGACCCGCAAGGCCGCCGTCGACGCCGCCGAAAAGCCGACGTACACCGGTGAGCGCCTGACCCTGAACTTCCAGGACATCGAGACTCGCGCCGTGCTGCAGCTGCTGGCCGACGCGAGCGGCCAGAACATCGTCGTCAGCGACACGGTTTCGGGCAGCGTCACGCTGCGCCTGCAGAATGTGCCGTGGGACCAGGCGCTCGACATCGTGCTGCGCACCAAGGGCCTCGACAAGCGCCGCGACAACAACGTGATCATCGTGGCGCCGTCGGACGAACTCGCCGCACGCGAGAAGGCCGACCTCGCCGCGCGCAAGGACATCCAGGAGCTGGCGCCGCTGCGTTCGGAGTACCTGCAGGTCAACTACGCCAAGGCCGCGGATCTCGCCGAGCTGGTCAAGTCGCAGGGCGGGTCGCTGCTGTCCGCACGCGGCAGCGTCGCGGTCGATGAGCGCACCAACACCCTGTTGATGCAGGACACGGCCGAGAACCTCGCCAACATCCGTCGCCTCGTCGGCACGCTCGACATCCCGGTTCGCCAGGTGCTGATCGAGGCGCGCATCGTGGTCGTGAACGACGACTTCACGCGCGAGCTCGGCGTGCGCGCCGGCTTCACCGGCATCTACTCGAACGGCAACAACGGCATCTGGCAGACCTCCGGCAGCGCCGAGGCCACCGACACGGGCCTTTCGTCCGCGCTCGACAACCTCGCGAACAGCGGCTCGCCGTATCCGGTGGAAGTGCCGACGGGCGCGGGAGCTGCGAATCGCTACAACGTGAACCTGCCGGTCGTGAATCCGGCCGGCCGCCTGGCGTTCATGGTGCTCGGCTCCGATTACATCGTCGATCTCGAGCTCTCGGCCGCGCAGGCCGAAGGCCGTGGCGAGATCATCTCCTCGCCGCGCGTCATCACCGCCAACCAGCGCGAGGCGATCATCGAGCAGGGCACGGAAATCCCGTACCAGGAATCGGCCTCGAGCGGTGCTGCGACCGTGCAGTTCAAGAAGGCCGTGCTCGCGCTGCGGGTCACGCCGCAGATCACGCCGGACAACCGCATCATCCTCGACCTGAACGTCAGGAAGGACAGCGTGGGCACCGTCGTGGTGAGCTCGGGCGGCCTCAACGTGCCCTCGATCGACACCCGCAACATCACCACGCAGGTGCTGGTGAACGACGGCCAGACCGTGGTGCTCGGCGGCATCCTCGAGACCGAGCGCCGCGAGACCGAGAAGAAGGTGCCCTACCTGGGCGACATCCCGGGCCTCGGCATCCTCTTCAAGCAGAAGAGCCGCACCGACAACAAGGACGAGCTGCTGATCTTCGTGACCCCGAAGATCCTGCGGGAAGGTGTCAATGTCTACTAAGACGCGCTTCGCGTTGATGCTGGCGGCGGCGGCGACGTCGCTCGCAGCCTGCGGCGGCAGCGACAACGATCCCGACAGCGTGTTCGTGCCGGGCTCCTCGGTGGTGGGCGGCATCTGGACCGGCACCGTCGACAGCGGCGGCGTGGCCGAACAGATCTACGGCATCGTGAGCGAGGAAGGTGCGTTCACCTTCATCTCGGACGCCAACGTGCTGTACACCGGCGAGATCACCGGCGCGGAACTGTTCGCCGGCTCGTTCACGTCCGTGGCCGGTCTCGGTTTCGAGTTCTGTGCCGGCGTCACCAGCCTTGACGGGCAGATCCTGAGCGGCCGCGCCGACAAGGGCGAGTCCCTGTCCGGCGATACCGTGCTCGCGGACGCCTGCGGCGCCGGGACGATCCGCTCCACCTTCTCGCTGACATTCAACTCGCTGTACGAGCGCGATTCGAGCTTCGGTGCGGTCGCCGGCATGTATACCGATACCGCGACAGGTGCGCTGGTGGAAGTCTTTCCGACTGGCGCCATCTTCTCGCAGGACGCAGGCGGCTGCGTCATGGGCGGCAGCATCGCGCCGATCGAGCCGCGCTTCAACGCCTACACGATCTCCCTCGAGTACTCCTGCGTGGGCGACCCGCGCGACGGGCTGGTGTTCGACGGCCTCGCCACGCTCGATCCCTCGGATGGTGTATCGACCCTCATAGCGGGTGCGACGGGTTCGGCGGGCGGGCTCGTGCTCGTCCTCGAGCGCAACTGAGCCCTGCTCGGCAAGCGCAACATCTTCCTCATTGGCCCGATGGGATCGGGCAAGTCGGCCGTGGGCAAGCTGCTTGCCCGGCATGTGCACGCGCCGTTCATCGACAGTGACGCCGAGATAGAGCAGCGCACCGGCGTCGACATCGCGTATATCTTCGAGAAAGAAGGCGAAGCGGGCTTTCGCCAGCGCGAGCGGGAAGTCATCGACAGCCTGACTGCGATGGAACCGGTGGTGGTTTCCACCGGAGGCGGGGCGATCCTGTTGCCGGAGAATCGCCAGCACCTCGCCGAACGGGGCGTCGTCGCCTATCTCGAAACATCGATTCACCAGCAGGTCAACCGCGTCCAGCACGGACGGCACCGGCCGCTGCTGATAGACGTCGATCCCGAAACCACACTCACTGCGCTGATGGCGACGCGCGCGCCGCTGTACGAGGGCATCGCCGATATCACCGTATCGACCGATGGCCGCAAGGTGCAGCAGGTCGTCGACGACATCCTGAAGGCGATCGCGGACGCGCGCCCGGGCGGCTGATTACCGGCGGCAGCGGCGCGGCCGGCCCACTATACTTGCCGGAACGTGGACACCCTCAGCGTCGATCTGGGCTCGCGCTCCTATCCGATCCTGATCGGGGCGCAACTTCTGGCGCGCGGCGAGCAGCTTGCGGCGCGCATCCGTGCGCGCGACATCCTCATCGTCAGCAATACCGTGGTCGCCACGCTGTATGCCGCGGCACTGCGCGCCGCGCTCGCCGGGCGCAACCTGGTCGAGGTGATCCTGCCCGACGGGGAAGCGCACAAGACGCTCGACAATGTCGCGCGCATCCTCGACGTGCTGGTCACGAATCGTTTCGGCCGCGACGCCTGTGTCGTGGCGCTCGGCGGCGGCGTTGTCGGCGACATGGCTGGCTTTGCGGCGGCGTGCTACCAGCGCGGCATCGAATTCGTGCAGGTGCCGACCACGCTGCTCGCGCAGGTCGACTCGGCGGTCGGCGGCAAGACCGGCGTCAACCATGCCGCCGGCAAGAACCTGATCGGCGCGTTCCATCAGCCGGCAGCGGTCATCACCGACACTTCGACGCTCGACACACTGCCCGATCGCGAACTGCGCGCGGGCCTCGCCGAGGTGATCAAGTACGGGCTGATCTGCGATGCGGATTTCCTTGGCTGGCTGGAAGGGAACATCGGCGCGCTGCTGGCGCGCGACCCGCAGGCGCTCGCGCATGCGATCCGACGCTGCTGTGAGCTCAAGGCGCAAATCGTCGGCCGCGATGAGCACGAGCGCGGCGAGCGCGCCTGGCTCAACTTCGGCCACACTTTCGGCCACGCGGTCGAATCGGCAAGTGGTTACGGCAGCTGGCTGCACGGCGAGGCGGTTGGTGCCGGCATGCTGATCGCGGCAGACATGTCACGTGCCTGCGGCATGTTGTCCGCGGCGGATGTCGAGCGTATCCGGCAATTGCTCACGCGCACCGGCCTGCCGCTCGATGTCACGGCGGTGCGCGCAAGCGATGCGCTGACCCACATGGGCCTGGACAAGAAAGTGCAGGCGGGGCGCATCCGGCTCGTGCTGCTGCGCCGGATTGGTGAGGCCTGCGTGCTCGCCGACTACCCGGACGATGCCCTGCAAGCCACGCTGGCGGCGCATTTCGGATGAGCGGCGTGATGATCACCGGTGAGCGTTTCGTCGCGCCATACGCCGCGCGTCGTGAGACTTCGCGCGGCCGGCGCTATCCGGAGCCGGTGTCCGAGCACCGCACCGAATACCAGCGCGATCGCGATCGCGTGATTCACTCGAATGCGTTCCGGCGCCTCGTCTACAAGACGCAGGTGTTCGTGAACCACGAAGGCGACCTGTACCGCACACGCCTCACCCATTCGATGGAGGTGGCGCAGATCGCACGCTCGATCGCGCGGGCGCTGCATCTCGATGAAGACCTGACCGAGGCGGTCAGCCTGGCGCACGACCTGGGGCATACGCCATTCGGGCACGCCGGGCAGGACGCGCTCAACGCATGCATGCGCGAGTACGGCGGGTTCGAGCACAACCTGCAGTCGCTGCGGGTGGTCGACGAGATCGAAGAGCGTTACGCCGACTTTCCCGGCCTCAACCTCACCTTCGAGGCGCGCGAAGGAATACTCAAGCACTGCTCGGTGAACAACGCGCGCCAGCTCGGCGAGTTGGGCGAGCGCTTCATCGAACGCCGCCAGCCGGGGCTCGAAGCGCAGCTTGCGAACCTCGCCGACGAGATTGCCTACAACAACCACGACGTCGACGATGGCCTGCGTGCCGGCCTGATCGCGATCGAGGACCTGCGCGACGTGCGCCTGTTCGCGCGCCATCACGATGCCGTGCGCGCCGCCTATCCGGAACTCGCCTCGCGTCGCATGGTGCATGAAATCATCCGCCGCATGATCAACGAGGTGGTGCTCGACGTGATCGACACCAGCGGGGAGCGCATCGCGCGCACCGGCGTCGCGAGCATAGACGACGTGCGCAACGCCGACGGCCAGCTGGTCATGATGAGTGCCGCCGTGCACGCTGATCACATTGCGCTCAAGCGCTTCCTTGGAGAGCATGTCTATCGGCACTACCGCGTGCTGCGCATGACCGCCAAGGCGCAGCGGGTGCTGAAGGAGCTGTTCGATGCGCTGTTCGACGACGTGCGCCTGCTGCCCGAGGAATACGCCGACAACGCGCGTGCGGCGGAGGCCGAGCAGGGCAAGGCCGGGCGCGCGCGAGCCGTGGCAGACTACGTGGCCGGCATGACCGACCGATTCGCGATGCTCGAGCATCGCAGGCTATTTGATCCGGGCGGACGTACATGAAGAACATACCGCCGCGCGAGCGGCTGATATTTGCGATGGACGTGGCCGACGCGCAAGCCGCGCGCCGCATGGTCGACACGCTCGGCGACAGCGTCGCCTTCTACAAGATCGGGCTCGAACTGTTCATGAGCGGCGGGTATTTCGAGCTGCTCGATTGGCTGGCCGGTCGCGGCAAGAAGATCTTCGTCGACCTGAAATTCTTCGACGTGCCGGCCACCGTCGCCGCCGCCGTACGCCAGCTGCGCAACCGTGGCGTTACCTTTGCGACGGTGCATGGCAACCAGTCGATCATGGAGGCTGCGGCAGCGGCCAAGGGCGATGTGAAGGTGCTCGCGGTCACCGTGCTCACGAGCCTCGACCGTGGCGACCTGGACGATCTCGGCTTCGCCTGCGACGTCGACAAGCTCGTGCTGTCGCGCGCGCGCCGTGCGCTCGAGGCCGGATGCGATGGCGTGGTGTCGTCCGGACTCGAGGCCAGGATGCTGCGCGAATTTGTCGACGATCGCCTGATCGTCGTCACGCCGGGAATTCGACCGGTGGAGAACCGACCCACCGACGATCAGAAGCGTGTGGTCACGGTCGAACAGGCATTCACCTGGGGCGCCGATTACATCGTCGTAGGTCGCCCGATTCGCGATGCCGCAGACCCGCGCGCAATGGCCGAGAGCATGCAGGCGAGTATTGTCGCCGCTGTTGGCGGGAGGACGGCATGACCGAATTGATTGAGCCGCCGAATGGCGAAGGCGAAAAGGAGGCCCTGCAGAAAGAGTTGATGCGGGTCGCCGCGATGACGAGCGATGCGCGTGCGCATCTGCTGCAAGCGTTTCGCCGCATCCTGCGCCCGCTCGTCAAGATCCTGATCCGCGCCGGTGTGCGCCTCGACGAATTCACCGAGACGGTGAAAGGCGTATACGTCGAGAGCGCGGTGCGCGACGGCCTGGGCCCGCTGGGCAAAGCCACGCGGATGCGCATCGCCTTCGTTACCGGCGTACCGCGCCGCGATGTCGATCGCTATATTGATGATCCGAGTTTGTTGGGGGCGCCGCGGCCTACCTTTGCGCGAGTATTGACTGAGATCATTCATCTTTGGCACACAGACCCGACATTCCAGGGACCGTACGGATTGCCACTTGATTTGGATTTTGCGCGCTCGCGCGACCATTCCTTTACTGCTTTGGCCAAGAAGGTTGATCCGGATTGCGACCCGGCGATTTTGGTAGACGAACTACTTCGTGCGCGCGTTGTAGTGGGCTCTGCAGAAAGTTTTCTCAAGGTGGTTTCCCGAACCTACGTGGTGCCAACGGCAATGAGCGCACCGATGCTTGAGCATTTCGGAAATGCAATGTCCGATCTAGCAAATACGATTACGTACAACAATGATGCCGAGCCGACCAAGAAGCGACTTGAACGTTCTGTGTTTCCTGATCGAGGGCTGCCAGCGTCAATGGTGCCGGGATTCGAGAGGCTATTTAGATCCCTAGTGCAGCAGTTAATCACCGATATCGACAATTGGGTGGCCGACAACATGAAAGAGTATCGGCCTACGAAAGGCGATGCGCGCGTCGACACAGGGATCACGATCTACCAGTACATCAGAAGCGACAAGACGCCCCCACCGCTGCGAGCACTAATGCCCCCAGACCCCTGATGTACTAGGCCGCAGGTAATTCACATAAATCTTTGACGCGCGTCACAAATCCTTGGTAAGTTACATAACGACAAGACATAACTGGGCTAAGTCGTAGGAATAGCGACTTGACAGGGTGGGCAGGGAGCCTAAACCCCTGATTTTACAAGGGTTTGAATAATGCGGTTACGAACGGGTCTTTGCTGCATGGCGCTCGGGGCGCTCATCACCGTCTCTGGACCGGCGGTCGCACAAGACCTCTTTGTGGCTGGGCCGCTAGAGCAGGTGGATCGTGCTCGCTCAACAGTGGCGGGTCTTGGGCAGGACATCGCG
>CADEFJ010000020.1 GCA_902826575.1 uncultured Pseudomonadota bacterium
GTCGCCGCGCGCTACTTTGGCGCGGTGGGGGCGGTGGTCTGGGGTGGCGTCGCCTGCTTCGGCATCGTGCTGGCGTACGCCGCGCTGTTTCCGACCCTGCGCAAGCTCGACCGTTTCCCCTGGCCGAAAAGAGGCTAGACTCAGGTACTGTATATTTGTACAGTCGCGGGATGGCAGGCCGGCTCAAAGGACGCGGTGCGGTGTCGAGCCCGGCGCCGCGGTTCGAGCGCCATCGCGAGGTGGCAGTCGACGACGGCTGGTATTCCGAGCCCGCCCCGGACAGCATCGCCACGACTGTGTTGCCCGAACCGGCGCGCACCATCGTCAGCCGCAACGATTCGCCCGACATCGGCTTTTCGCAGTCGATCAACCCGTACCGCGGCTGCGAGCATGGCTGTGTGTACTGCCTGCACGGCGACACCGGGATCACGATGGCCGACGGTGCGGTGAAAGCCTTGGCCAACATCGAACCGGGCGACGCCATCCTGGGCACCGAGAAGCAGGGGCACTACCGCCGCTACGTGCCGACTCGCGTGCTCGCGCACTGGCGCACGGTCAAGCGCGCCTGGCGCATCCGCCTCGCCGATGGCACCGAACTGATCGCGAGTGGGGACCACCGTTTTCTGACTGAGCGGGGGTGGAAGTACGTGGCTTCATCGTCCGCAACCCCCCGGGCACGATTGACGTTGAACAATTCGTTGATGGGGTATGGCTGCGTCCATACCGTGGCAAGCCGCGATATTGCGAGCTTCAGGCGAGGCTACTTGTGCGGCCTGATTCGAGGCGACGGGCACCTGAAAGTCTATAGCTATCGTCGGGAAGGTCGAGCCACCGGCGATCAGCACCGGTTCAGGCTCGCAATGATCGACTTTGCACCGCTGGATCGCGCTGCGGAGTGGCTCGGCGAATTCGGGATTGGCACCAGCCGTTTTGTCTTTGCCCGCGGGACAGACTCACGCAGGCCGATGGAAGCGATCAGAGCCAGTTCCCAAGCGGCGGTTGCGGCGATCCAGCAGCTCGTTGCCTGGCCTGAACGTCCGGACCGGGATTGGTTGAGTGGCTTTGTGGGCGGGATATTCGACGCTGAAGGGTCCTTCAGCAACGGCGTCATTCGCGTCGCCAATACCGACGCACGGATCATAGGCACGTTGCAGTCGGCACTCGGCGCGTTCGGATTTGATACGGCGCTCGAGACTCCGAGGCCTGACACGCTGAAACCGGTTCAATACGTACGCGTTCGAGGCGGGTTGCCCCAGTGTCTGCGGTTCTTTCGCCAGTTCGAGCCTTGCATCGCTCGCAAGCGCGATATCTCGCTTGCCGCCGTAAAGTCGACCGCTCGACTCGGGATCGTAGCGATCGAGCCGCTGCCGGGTGCGCGGGAATTATTCGACATCACCACGGGCACGGGCGATTTCCTCGCGAACGGCGTTGTAAGCCACAACTGCTTCGCCCGCCCCAGCCACGCCTACATGGGCCTCTCGCCCGGCCTCGACTTCGAGACGAAGCTCTTCTTCAAGGCGCAGGCGGCGCAGCGGCTGACCGAGGAGTTCTCGAAGCCACGCTATGTGCCGAGCCCGATCATGCTGGGCGCCAACACCGACCCCTATCAGCCGCTCGAAAAGCGCCTCCGAGTGACCCGGTCGATTCTGGAAGTGCTGGCGAAATGCAGGCATCCTGTGTCGATCGTCACCAAAGGTGCGCTCATCGAGCGCGATCTCGACATCCTGGTGCCGATGGCCCGGGACAATCTCGTGGGCGTCATGGTGAGCCTCACCACACTCGATGCCGACCTCAAGCGGCGGCTCGAGCCGCGCGCAGCCTCACCGCTCGCCCGGCTCGCAACCATTCGCCGCCTGCATGCCGCGGGCGTGCCCGTCGGCACGCTGATCGCCCCGGTCATTCCGGGGCTCACCGACCATGAACTCGAGCGCCTGCTCGAGGCGGCCGCCGAGGCCGGCGCACGCTGCGCCGGCTATGTGGTCCTGCGCCTGCCGCACGAGTTGAAGGACATGTTCCGGGACTGGCTTGCCGAGCATTATCCCGAGCGGGCCCGGCACGTGATGTCGCGGGTGCACTCGATCCGCGGCGGGCGCGACAACGACCCGCAATTCGGCAGCCGCATGCGCGGCAGCGGCGTCGATGCGCAACTGCTCGGGCAGCGTTTCGCTGTCGCACTGCGACGCCTGGGCCTCGAACGCCGCATCGGATTCGAGCTGGACACCTCGCTGTTCCAGCGACCGGTCGAGGGCGGGCCGCAGCTGCCGTTGCCGATTTAGCGGGCACTTCGTCGCAATGCGGGAACCGGTGGCCACCGGTCTGGTCAGAACCCCATACGCACCCCATGGCATACTGCGGGTCACCATGAAGTCCAGGGCGGCAAAATTGATTGGCGTCGCAGGGCTGCTGAGCCTCTGCGGATGCATGCAGGCGCGCATCGAGGAATCCCGCGAGTTGCCGACCCGAATCAGCGGCGACGAGGGCGTGGTCGTGCTCGCCAAGCCCCAGGTCGAGGGCGCGGGGACCGAGGCAGGATTCATGGATTGCGTGGGCAATAATCTCGCCGGCGGACCACGCGGATTGCGGGTGCACGGCAACGACGAATTCGTCGACGCGATGTTCCCGTGGTTCGAGCCGAGCACGGCTCCTTCCCGCCCCGAAGCCGTCACCGAGTTGCTCGCGCGCCCGGGCGTCAGCGAGCGTATCGCCGCCAGCGGCGTGCGGTATGTCGTCTGGCTCGACGGCACGACGCGTCGCACCGACGGCGGCGGCAGCCT
This sequence comes from uncultured Pseudomonadota bacterium, assembly GCA_902826575.1. Taxonomy (GTDB): domain Bacteria; phylum Pseudomonadota; class Gammaproteobacteria; order Steroidobacterales; family Steroidobacteraceae; genus CADEFQ01. The sequence goes on from CADEFJ010000020.1 coordinate 2,775, forward strand.
CGCCTGTGGCGCGGCTCCCGGCGCGGCGGGCTGTATCGGGTTCGGCTGGTGGGAGAAGGAATCCGACTACGAGGCCACGATCTGGGATCTGCAGCAGGCGAAGTCGGCCGGCACGATCGGCACGAACGTGACCGGCACTTCCGCGATCGTCGGCGCGGTGATTCCGTTGCCGTTCATTGCGCGCGTGCAGGGTACGGCGTGCAACCGGCTGGCAACGCAGTTGCGCAGTTTCTTCGTCGGTGACGGCCTGGTGCGCCCGGTCGCCACTGACGACGGGAGGTGAGCCATGCGTCTGGCAAAGGGATGGATACCGGGACTGATCGCAGCGTTGCTGCTCGGTGGCTGCGCGACCCAGCAGAGCGGCGGCGGTTCGAGCGGACCCAGTTCGCCACCACCGCCCTCGGGCGGCGACTCATCGGGCGACGGCTCGCAGGGCACTGAATCAGGTACACCGTCGGGCGGTGGCTCGACGGGCAGCGGCATGCCCTCGGGCGATGGCTCGACGGGCGACAGCACCTCCATGCCGTCGGGCTCAATGCCCGGAACCGGCACCGAGCCTGCAGGCGACGGGGCGGATCCTGCTGCAGGCAGCGCCAGCGCGCCAGGCACACCGGGCAGTGCGGGCGGAGCCGCTGCCCCGGGCGACGCGGGTGACGGCGCAGCGGGAGAGGCGGGCGCCGCGGGGGCACCAGGCAGCGAAGGCGCGCCGGGCAGCGGTCCGGCGCTGCCCTCGGGTACCGCGCAGACGCCTGAGGAGCGGCGCGCAGCCGTCGATCGCCGCCTCGACGATTCGCTCGGCACTTTCGACGAACGCATCCGCAAGGAGCAGGAAGGCGTGGCGAGCGAGCGCGACAGTCGCGCCGGCAGCGGTGGCAGCGGCGACGTGCTCGTGGCGCAGAGCGGCAGCACAACGGGCGCGCGGCCGGGTGACCTCAAGTCCGACGGTGCGACGAATGCGAGCCAGGGCAGTCAGGGCAGCCAGGGTGGCAAGAGCGACCCGAGCGGTTCCGGGGCCGAGGGACCCGCGCGCACCAGCGCCGGTACCGGTGGTTCCGGCAAGGCGGCGGTCGAGCGCGCCGACGGCAGCGACGACGACATCGTCGCGCGCCGCCTGCGCCGCGCCGCGGAGCAGGAGACCGACCCGGAGCTGAAGGAAAAGCTCTGGAAGGAATACGACGAGTACAAGCGGAGCGTACAGGGCGGATGATCGGCTCGATGCACGAGGGCGCGCGACCATTGCGCTGGGCAGCTGCCGCGGCGTTGCTCGCTGTGCTCACGGCCTGCGTGACGCAGGAGACGCGCCCGCTGCCGAAGCTGAACCCGATCCAGGCGACCGAGCAGATCCCCGAGGCGGAGCTGCTCGATGTCGGCATCCGCGCCTTCGAGGCGAACATCCCCGAGCAGATCAAGGACGACGAGGAAGCGCTCGCCAAGCAGCGCATATACACCGAAGTACGCAACGCCGAGTCCGGATACCTGCCCGGGCTGCTGCGCGCCACGCTCGAATCGTCCGGCCAGTGGGGGGCGGTGCGCGTGGTGCCGCCCAATGCCATGGTCGATGTGGTGGTCGCGGCGAAGATCATCACCTCGACGGGCGCGCGGCTCGAGCTCGTGGTCACCGTCACCGACTCGATGGGCCGCGTCTGGATCGCCGACAAGACATACGAGGGCGAGGCCGACCTCGGCTCGTACAAGACCGACGCGGCGCTGCAGGTGCGCGATCCGTTCCAGAACGTGTACTCGCAGATCGCGAACGACATGCTCGCCGCGCGACTCGCGCTCACCGCGGCCGACCGGCGCGATATCCGGCGCGTCACCACCCTGCGTTTCGCAAATGATTTCGCGCCGCAGGCGGTCCAGGGCTACCTGTCGACCGACGCGCGTGGCGTGACGCGCGCGGTGCGCCTGCCCGCGCAAGGCGACCCGGTGATGGAGCGCATCGATCGCATACGCGAGCGTGATCTCGCGGTCGTCGATACCGTCGATAGCTACTACGCCAATTTCTCCGACAAGGTCGGGAGTTCCTATGGCAACTTCCGGCGCGTCAGCCAGGAAGAGATCGAAAAGGAAGATCGCGCGCGCGCCTCGGCGCGCACCCGGACCGCGCTCGGCGCGGCGGCGGTGCTTGCGAGCGTGCTCGTCCCCGACCAGTGCTCGCCGGGCGACTACACCTGCCGCAATGTGCAGAGCGCGGCGCGCACCGCCGGCGCCATCGGCGGCGTTGCGGGCGTGATGTCCGGCATCCGGAAATATTCGGAGGCAAAGATACACGCCGAGGCCCTCAAGGAGCTCGCGGACACCTTTCGCGCCGAAGTCGCCCCGATGGTGATCGAAGTCGAAGGCCGCACGCTGAAGCTGACCGGCACCGCCGACGAGCAGTACCGCGAATGGCGCGCGCTGCTGCACCAGATCTATCTCGAAGAAACCGGTGGGGCCGTCGCCGCGACGCCGCAACCGGAAAATCCTGCCGTCACGCCGACCGAGTGAGTACGTGTCAGCCCAACACGAACCCGGTTCGCGGCGATCGCCTGTGCGGCCGGTTCACGCTGATGGCGAAGATCGGCGTCGGCGGGCACTCGGAGGTCTGGCGCGCGCGTGACCTGGTGCGGCGCGAGGATCTCGCGCTGAAGATCATGAAGCGCGGCGGCGCGGCGCAGGCCGACGCCTGGGCGCTCCTGCAGCACGAGTACGCGGTCACCCGGGAGCTGGGCCATCCCGGCATCCTCAAGGTTTACGAGCCGCTCGACTGCGAGGGCCTGCTCGTGCTGCCGATGGCGCTCGCGCCGGGCGGCGACCTCGGCGCGCTGCGCGGCGAAGCCTATACGCGCATCGTGCCGGTGCTGATCGAGGTTGCGCAGGCGCTCGAACACGCGCACGGGCGCGGTGTCGTGCATCGCGACCTGAAGCCGGGCAACGTGCTGCTCGACAGCGACGGGCGCGCGCTGATCGCCGATTTCGGTGTCGCGTCGTTCGCGGGTGGCAGCCCGTTCGCGGATCACGGTTCGCCCTTCAGCGCGAGCCCGCAGGCGCTGCGCGGCGAGCCGCCCACGCCCGCGGACGACATCTACGGCCTCGGCACGCTCGCCTACGAACTGCTCGGGGGCTATCCGCCGTTCTATCCCCGTTTCGAGACCCGGCGCGTGCTGGAGGAGCCGGTCGCCGAACTGAAGTCGCAGCGTGCCGCGCCGCCGCGCCTGGCTGCGCTGGTGATGCGCATGCTGGCCAAGACCCGCGAGGGGCGCCCCGACACGATGCGCGCGGTGATCGATGAGCTGCACGCGTCGTTGCACGACACCGTGACGATCGAAACCGAAGTACTTGCGGGGCAGGAAACGGGCCCGGCAGCGCTCGCCACATCGAATCCGACAATGCCGATCGCGGACGCGCCGGACTTGACGGAGACACCGGACGCGCCCGGCGAGCCGCGCGATGACGAGCGCACGATGGCGATCGAGTTGCCCGAGCCGTTGCGCATGCCGCAGGCGCCGGCGTCGGGCTCGGCTGATGAAATCGTCGCCGCGCCCGTGGATGCGGCCGCGCAGATCGGTATCGAACCCGCAGTGCCCGTCGCGGGCGAGCGGCGCTACGGCATGTGGGCCGGGATCGCGGCGCTGGCCGCGGCAATCGCCCTCGTGTTTTTCGTGTTGCCGCGCTGGGCGCCGCAAAGGGCCCCGTCGCCGGTCGCCGCCTCTGCCCCGGACGCGTCCCCCGGACAGCGGGACAGCGCCGCGCCCGCCGCCGATCCGGCCGAGCAGCTCGCCACCTTGCGCGCCGGCATCACCAGGCGATTGGGGGCCATCGAAACCCGCGCCGCAGCGGTGTGGGGCGGAGATGAGTTCGCGGCCGTCAAGCAGGCGACGGAGGTTGCCGGCCTGCGCGCCGACGATGGCGAGATCGACGCCGCCATCGCCGAGTTCAACGCGGTCGGCAAGCGCCTGGCGCACATCGAGGCGCGCGCCCCGGAAGCGCTCGCCGCGGAGATCGGTCGCGGCGATGCGGCGCTCGCGGCCGGTGATCCGGTGCGGGCGCGCAGCGCCTTCGCGCTCGCACAACGCATCGATCCGCAGAATGATCGTGCCGCCGCCGGACTGGCGCGTGCGCAGGCCCTCGAGATCGCGATGCCGCTGGTCGCGCAGGCCGCCAATGCGGCGTCGGCCGCGCGCCACGCCGAAGCGTCCGAGCTCTATCAGCGTGCCCTTGCTGCCGATCCTGCCAATGAGCGGGCACGCGAGGGCCTTGCGAGTGCGCGCGCGGCGCTCGGTGCCGGCGAGTACGCGCGCACGCTCGCGAGTGGCTTCAGCGCCCTGCAGGCCGGCGACCTCGCCGGCGCGCGCAGCGGGTTCGAAGGTGCGCGCGCGATGCAGCCCGGCGCGAGCGCTCCGCAACAGGGTCTCGAGCAGGTCGCGGCCGCGGAGCAGGCACGGGCCGGCGACGAGGCGCGCACGCGCGCCGCTTCGCTCGAAGCGTCCGAGCGCTGGAGCGAGGCACTCGCCATCTACGAGGACGTGCTCGCGCGCGATCCGGCGCTGCAGTTCGCGCAGGCCGGCCGTGAGCGGGCCGCACCGCGCGCCGAACTCGCGCGGCGCCTGCAGTTGATCATCGACAACCCCGACCGGCTCGCGACCGACGCCGTGCGCCGCGAGACCGCGCAGTTGCTCGACGTCGCCCGCGCGAGCCAGCCCGCCGGCCCCGTGATCCGCTCGCAGGTGAGCCGCATCGAACTGTTGCTGCCCGCCTACGACCAGGTGGTGCGCGTCGCCTTCGAATCGGACAATGCCACCGAAGTGGCGATCCAGCGCGTCGGTACCTTCGGCACTTTCCTGCGGCGCGAGGTCGAACTGAAGCCCGGCCGCTACACGGTGACCGGCAAGCGCGAGGGATTCCGCGATATCCGCCGTGAAATCACCATTGCGCCGGGCGCCGCGGCCCAGACCATCGCCGTGAGCTGCATCGAACCGATCTGATGGACGTTGCGCGCATTTCGGTTGCCGAGCCACTGGGGCAGCGCGAACTCGACGCGCCGCTGACGATCGGTGCGCCAGGCTCGAATGTCGTCGTTCCGGGCGTCAGTGTCGCGCCTGCCCTGGTGGTGGAGATCGACGAGGGCCTGTGGCGCGTGGTGCCCGCGGAGGGCGCCCTCGCGCGGTTCAACGGCGAGCGGCTGCGCGAGGCGCGCGATTTGCGCACGGGCGATGTGATCGCGCTTGGCGATACGCAGATCATCGTGCACTCCACCGCGCCGTGCGCCATCGAGGTGGTGCACCTCGTCGGCAATGACACGATCGCGCCGCTGGTGGCGCCGATCGAGCGCGACGGCGAACTCGATGACGACGACATCGAGATCGGCGCCGTCGCGCGCGAGGTGCTGTCCGGCGCGGCCGACGCGCCGCGCGCCGAGCGCGGACGCGGTGCGCGCCGGGTTGCAATCGGCGCCGCGCTCGCGGTGGTGGTCGCGGTGATCGCGCTGTTTGCCGGCATGCAGCGCGTGCCGCTCTTGCTCGAGCCGGCCCATGCGCGCGTCGGCGCGACCGACACGCTGTTCGACTGGCACTCCGGCGCCACGCTGTTCGTGCTGCCGGGCACGCACCAGTTGCGCGCCAGTGCGCCCGGCTATGTCGCGCTCGAGCGATCCGTGACCGTCACCCGCGAAGGCGCGGTGCCCGTGCGACTGCGGCTCGCGAAGGAGCCTGGCGTGCTGGCCATCGACACGGGTGGCGTCGCGGCCAGTGTCGCCGTCGACGGCTCCGAAATCGGTCAGGCGCCCGGCGAGGTGAAGGTGGCCGCCGGCAAGCGCACGCTGACGCTGCGCGCGGACCGGCATCTCGATGCGATCGTCGAAGTCGATGTCGAGGGCCTCGGCGTACGCCAGGATCTCACGGTCGCGATGCAGCCCTCCTGGGGCACGCTGGCACTCACGGTGAACACTCCCGGCGCGATGCTCGCGATCGATGGCGCCGCGCCCGCAGCGGTCGTGCCGCGGATCGAACTGCCCGCCGGCGCGCACCAGTTGGTGATCTCCGCGCCGAATGCCAAGTCCTGGGACAGCGCGATCGTGATCAAGGCGGGCGAGACGACGACGATCGGGCCGGTCGACCTGGGCGCACCCGACGCGCGCCTCGTGGTGCGCTCCGCGCCGTCGGGCGCCGATGTCTCGCTCGATGGTGTCTATCGCGGGCGCACGCCGCTCGATATCGCCGTGTCGCCCGGCGGCCGGCACGACGTGCTGGTCGCACGCACCGGCTACGCCCCGTGGACACGCAGCTTCGGCGCGGCGTCGGGCGCTCGCACGGTGCTCGATGCGCGGCTCGAGCCGGTGTACGTCTCGCTGACGGTGCGCGGCGAACCAGCCGATGCGGAAGTGCTGATCGATGGCGTGTCGAAGGGCCGCGCGCCACTCACGCTCGACGTGCTTGCCGGTGAGCACGAGATCGAGGTGCGCAAGGCGCCGCTCGCGCCGCACAAGTCAAAGATCGCGCTCGCGCCGGGACTCGCGCGCAGCGTGGAGTATCAACTCACCGCGGCCGGGCAACCCTCGAGCGTGCTCGCGGCCGGCACGCGTATCGGCACCAGGATCGGCTATGTGTTGCGGCTGGTGCAGCCGGCGACTTTCGGTATCGGCAGCGAGCGCCGCGAGCAGGGCCGGCGGCCGAACGAGACGCGCCGGCAGGTCACGCTGACGCGCGGCTATTACATCGGCGCGACCGAGGTCACGAACGGGCAGTACCGGCGCTTCAAGCCGGAGCACGCATCGGGCCACGTCAACAACACCAGCCTCGACCTCGACGCCCAACCGGTGGTGAAGGTGAAGTGGGAGGATGCGGTGCAGTTCTGCAACTGGCTCTCCGGACAGGAAGGACTCACGCCCGCCTATGAAAGCAAGGACGGCAACTGGCAGCTCAAGGCACCCGTGTCGAACGGCTATCGACTCCCGAGCGAGGCGGAGTGGGAGTACGCGGCGCGCTATGCCGGGCCGGGCGTGCTGCAACGCTATTCCTGGGGCAATGCGCTGCCGATAGCGCCCGCGAACGGCAACTACGCCGGCGCCGAGGCGCTCGGCACCATGAGCCCGATCCTCGAGACCTACCGCGACGACTACCCGGTCGTGGCGCCGGTCGGGAAATTCGGCCCGAATGCCCTCGGCCTGTACGATCTGTCGGGCAATGTGACCGAATGGGTGCACGACTACTATGCTTCGCTGCCGGACAGCGCGCCGCAGACCGATCCTTTCGGCCCCGCGCAGGGAACCCGGCGTACGATCCGCGGCTCGAACTGGCGTACGGCCACGGTGGCCGACCTGAGGCTCGCCTGGCGCGATGGCGAGGACGGCTCGAGCCAGACCATCGGGTTCCGCGTGGCCCGCTACGCTGACCCCTGAAACACACGACAACGGGGATTGCCATGAATAGCGCCTGGCGCCAGATCTGGATCATCAGCCTCGCGGGGCTTGCGCTGTGGGCCGCGGTGCTCGCCATCGCCTACACCGCGCCGTCCGCGATCGCGCAATCGACCGAGGAGCCCGCGCCGCCCGCCGATCCGCCACCGCCTGGCGAGTCGCCGCCGCCCGCGACGGACGGTGCGCTCGAGGACGAGCCGCAGATCGGCGCACCGGTCACCGAGCGCGAGGAGCTGCCGCCCGAGCTGCGCCAGTCCGCCGACAACAACGTCAGTTTTCCCGTCGACATCTGAGACTGAAAGCCACGCATGCCTACCCAGCGCAAGATTCCCGGTGAATTCGTCTTCAGCCTGTTTGCGCTCGCGATCACGTTCGTGATCGTGCACGGCATCTACGTCCTCGATGTCAGGCCGAAGGCACAGGCGATCCTCGAGGAGCAGCGTGCCGGCATGCTGAGCGATCCGAACTACATCGCGGACCGTTCTTTCTACGTGCTGATCAAGGACTATGAGCAGGAGAGCGAGATCATCCTGTTCATCTGGGCGCTGGCGATCATGGGCTACAAGGCGCGCCGCCAGAAGCGCGAGCGTGAAGTGCTCGAGAGCGAACTGCTGAAGCTGCCCGAGGGCATGAAGATCCTGCCCGAGGACTCGCGCGAGTACTCCCGCCAGCTCGAGGTGCTGCCGCCCGAGACGCGCCGGATGCTGTTGCCGCGCGCGCTGCTTGCGGCGCTCGCACGCTTCGGCGCCACGCGCAACCTGCAGGACGTTTCGACCGTCGCGCACGGCATGTGCCAGTCGGAAGCCGAGCGGCTCGATTCGGAGATGTCGATGCTGCGCTACATCGCCTGGGCGATACCGGCGATCGGCTTCATCGGCACCGTGCGCGGTATCGGGGACGCGCTGTCACAGGCGCACAAGGCGGTCGGCGGCGATATCTCGGGCGTCACCGAGGGCCTCGGTGTCGCATTCAATTCGACGCTGATCGCATTGCTGCTGTCGATTTTCCTGATGTTCCTGCTGCACCAGTTGCAGCTCGCACAGGAGCGGCTGGTGCTCGACGCCGAGACCTATCTCGACACGCGCCTGATCCGCAACATGCAGACGAGGTGAGCAAGGCATGACGACGCTCGGCGTTTCGATCGACGATCGCGCACTGGCGCTCGCGCAGGACGGCCGCGTGCTGTCGGTGGCGCCCGCGATCGTGCGGCGCGTCGGCGACGCCGGGCCGCGCGGTGCGCCGGCGCTCGATATCCTGCGCAGCCGTCCCGCCGAGGCCTCCGCGCGCCACTGGAGCGAGATCGCGGCCGAGAGCGCCGCGACCCAGGCGTCGCTGCCGATCGCGCTCGCCGAGCTGCGCGAGCGCCTGCGCGAGGCTTGCGCCGCCGACGGCGCAGCCCCGGGCCCCGACTCGGCGTGGATCGCGGTCAGCGCGGCATTCCCTCCGCGGGCCTTGTCGGGCGTACTTGGCGTCGCGCGCGCCGTGCCGCTGCCGGTACGTGGATTCGTCGATGCGGCCGTTGCAAGCGTCGCGCCGCTCGGGCTCGCGCGCTCCGCCGTGGTGCTGGAAGTGGGGCTTTTCCATGTTGCCGCCACGGCGGTGGAATGCGGCCCCACGGTGCGCCGGCGCCGCTCGATCGTGAGCCGCGGTGGCGGCCTGCTCGACATCTACCAGTCATGGCTCGACGTGGTGAGCGCCGCGATGGTGCTGCGCACGCGCTTCGATCCGTTGCACGACGCCGCCGTCGAGCAGCGCCTGTTCAGCGAGCTGCCGGCGCTCGCGGCCGAGGCGGAGGCAAGCGGTGTGGCGACTGTCACGCTCGCGGGTCCCGGCGGCGAGCCGCATGCCGTCGAGATTGCGCGCGACCAGTTGGCGGCAGCGGCCGCGCCGCGCTACCGCGAACTCGAACGCTGCCTGCACGAGCTGCGCCGGGCAGGCGCACCGGTCGCGGTGGTCGTGCCGGCGGCACTGCTGCAGCTCGCCGGCCTGCGCGAGCGCTTCGAGACCCTCGCGGATTGCGAGCTCGTCGTCGTCCCGGACGGCTGGGCGAGCGCAGTCGCTTCCCTGTTGCCGGAGCCGGCGGAGGGCGCCGACGCCCCGGTGCGCCTGCTGCGCCGGCTCGCGGCCCTCGAGGTTGCGCCCGCAGGTGATGCACCCCGGCGCGAGCGCCTCGCAGCCCGCGATGGCGGTGCCGTCGACCCGACACACATCCTGCACGGCGGCCGCGCCATCGCGCTCGGTGCCCGCGCGATCACCGTCGGCCGTGACGGCAACGGCGCCGGCATCAACGTGTCAGTCGGTGCCGCGGGAGTGTCGCGGCGCCATTGCACCTTCCTGCGCGGCGACGACGGCGTCGTGCTCATCGACCATAGCCGCCATGGCACCTGGGTGAACGACGAGCGGGTCGCGGGACGCGCGCTGCTGCATGCGGGGGATCAGGTGCGCATCGGCGAGCCCGGCATCGAGCTGGCGCTGATTGCGGTGGGAGCCGAGAGTGCGCAAGCGTCGGCAGACTGAGGTCTTCAGTCTCTCATTCCTCGACTGCATCTGCTGCGGCTTCGGCGCGGTCGTGCTCTTTTACACGATCGTCAGCGCACAAAGCGGCGTCGAGCGCGTGCGCCAGACTGACGACCTCAGCGCTGAGGTCCGCAGGCTGGAAGACGAGGTGCTCGAGGGCACCCGCAGCCTCGTCGTGTTGCGCAATGCGCTCGAGAAAACGAGCAGCGAGACCGCGAGTTCGGCGGCGCGCGCCACGCGGCTGGTCGAGGAATTGAAGCAGGCGCGCGAGCAGGGGCCGATCGTCGACAACACGACGCTCGCGCAACGCGAGCACATCGCGAAATTGAAGGCGGACCTGCGCTCGCTCGAGGAGAGCACGCGTCGGCTCGAGGCCGCGAGCAAGGACATCGCGCCGCCGGGCGATGCGGTGAAGGTCGCGCGCGGCCCGGACCGCCGCTACATCACCGGCCTGCGCCTGCACGGCAAGCGGGTGCTGGTGCTGCTCGATGCGTCGGCGAGCATGCTCGATGACGACATCGTCAATGTCATCCGCCTGCGCAACACCAGTGATGCCACCCGTCGCGCGGCCGCCAAGTGGCGTCGCGGTGTCGCCACGGTCAGCTGGCTCGCGGGCCAGATTCCCCCCGGCAGTTCCTATCAGGTCTATCGCTTCGACACGAAGCCCGTGCCGGTGCTCACCGACACGGCCGGCCAGTGGCTGACAGGCGGCGACCAGGCCGAAGGCGACCGCCTGCTCGAGGCCCTCGATGAGGTCGTGCCGCAGAACGGCACCAGCCTCGTGAATGCGTTTCGGGCGATCCGCCAGCTCTCGCCGACGCCGGACCAGATCATCCTGATCACCGACGGACTGCCGACACAGGGCGAGTCGCCACCGGCGATCCGTCGCTACATCGATGCCGGCGGACGGGCGCGCCTGTTCGATGATGCCGTGAAGGCCCTGCCGCCGCGCACGCCGATCGACGTCGTGCTGCTGCCGATGCGCGGCGACAATCCGGCGGCGCACGCCTTCTGGCGGCTCGCGCGCAATACCGGCGGCGCCTACCTGATGCCGTCGAAGGACTGGCCATGAGGGCGCCGCAATGAAACTGCAACGGCGCGATACCGAGGTCTTCAGCCTGTCGTTCCTCGACTGCATCTGCTGCGGCTTCGGTGCCATCATCCTGTTGCTGGTGCTGTCGGAGTTCGGCGAACCGGCGGTGATCGAGAAGAGTCGCGAGCAGCTCGACGGCCAGGTGCTCGCGCTGCAGCAGGAGCTGAACCTGATTCGCGGCGAGACCGAACTGCTGAACCGCGAAATGCAGGGGCGCGTGGATGAACTGCGCAGGGAGAAGCTCAGGCTCGCGCGCATCAGCGGCGAGGTTTCTTCGATCCGTGGCCAGTACGAGGCGAGCCGCAAGGATGCGGCGGTCACGAACATCATCGAGGGCGAACTGGTCGAAGCGTACCAATCGCTGACCGAGGACCTGAAGCGCCTGCAGAAGGTTTCGCGGCGGCGCCCGCCCACCGAGGCCGTCGGCGGCATCCCGATCGACAGCGAGTGGATCATCTTCGTGATCGACACCTCGGGCAGCATGCTGTCGATGCACTGGGAGAGCGCGCAGCAGGTGCTGAAGGAGATCCTCGACATCTACCCGCAGGTGCGCGGCCTGCAGGTACTCGACGACGAGGGCAAGCCGATGTTTCCCGGCACCCGCGGGCAATGGTTGCAGGACAATCCCTCGCAGCGCACGCGGATCACCGAGCGGATGCGCAACTGGCGCGCCTTCTCGGATTCCGACCCGGTGCAGGGCATCCAGGAGGCGGTGGCGAAGTACTGGGCCGACGACAAGCGCATCAGCGTGTACGTGATCGGCGACGAGTTCACCGGCGACTCGATCCAGCGAGCGCTCGATGCCGTCGACCGGGCGAATCCGCCCGATGCCAACGGCCGCCGGCGCGTGCGCATCCATGCCATCGGCTTCCCGGAGGGCCGGGGCATGCCGCCGTTTACAAGCATCCGCTTTGCTGCCTTAATGCGTGCGATGTGCGACCGTAATGGCGGCACGTTCGTCCCGGTGACGACCGAAAAGGCCTGCGCGGGCTACATCGAGGTCTTCGGTACACGCCAATGCATTGGCGGAGGCTAGGGCACATGTTTCGCCCGCTACTCGTCCCGCAACCGGCCGCAGTCGTGGCCCTGCTGCTGCTCGCCGGCTGCGGCAGCGTCGATATCGCGCCCGAGCCGGTCATCCCGCGGCCGATCGTGACCCCGATCGCGGCCACCACGGCCGTGGTGTTGAACGCGGAGCAGCGCAATTACGTGCACACCGAGACCCGTGCCGGCGTCCAGTGGCAGGTCGCCCTCGGCGCCGGGCACAGGGGGCTCGCGGAAGCGATCTTCAGTGCGCTGTTCCCGGGTTGCGTATTCGTCGACGAGGTCGAGGCGGCGCGGGGCATTGCCGGGCTCGATGCGGTGTTCGAGCCGCGCATGCTGCAGTACTCGTTCGCGACCGCGAACGAGACCGGCGCCGGCTACTTCGCGGTGACCATCAACTATCGCATCAATGTATATGGGCCGGACCTGAAACCCGTCGACTCGTTCACGATCACGGGTTATGGCAACAGCCGCGACAAGGCGATGTCGAGCAGCGAGCCGCTCGAAGCAGCGACGCGGGCAGCAATGCGCGACGCGGCAGCGAAATTCCTCGTGCAGTTTCCCCAGCAGCCGCTCGGCCAGCAGCTGGCCCGCGGCGAACCGCTGGTCGCTCCCGGGATCACGCCGGTGGGCGTCGAGATGAATCGCGCCGATGCCGCCAGCCAGATCGAGGCCGTGCCGGTGCTCGATCCGAACAAGGCGTCTGCGCCGCCGCCCGCGGATTCCTACCCCAAGGTCACGCAGGCACCGTAGCGGGCCCTCAGCCGGTGGTGCCCGCCGCCTGCTTCGGCTTGCGCCTCAGCACGCGTTCAGTCAGCGACATGCCGGTGGTGTCGGCCGCCTCGCCGTCGACGAGTCGCGGCGCATACAGTGCCTTGCGCACGGCATAGTTGAGGGTCTCGTGCAGCTCGGCCGGGGCGTCGTTCGGCACGGTGCTGACATCGGCCGTGCTGCCGTCGGCCTTCACGGTGAACCTCGCCTCGATCGAGAACTCCTCGTACTCGGTGACATCGCCGCCCTTGAAGCGGGTGATGGAAGCAGAAGGCGGCCGGTAGCGCAGCTGTCGCGGCGCGCTGACGAGGTTGGTCGTGCCCGCCCGCACCATGGCCTGCCACGCGTCCCGGTAGGCGAGCGCCGCGCCGCGCGGGTTGCCGTCGATCAGTTGCCAGTCGGCGAGGTCGAGCAAGGTCTCGCCGAGCAGCGCGGGATTCGGCGGATCGGCCTTGTCCAGCGCGCCGAGCGCCATCAGCAGCGCGCGCTCGCCTTCGGGATTGAGTTGGGTCGACATCTGGCCGCCATGGATCCCGGTGCTGAACTGCAACGGGTCGTTGCTCACTGGCTGCTCGCTTGGCTCACGGCCGTAGAGATATTCGAGCCGGAACGCGCGCGCGACGCCGCGCAGCGGTTCGACGGTCGCGGTGCTGCCTCGCCCCGAGGTTTGCACGGCGATGCGCAGCGCGCGGTTGTGCTGCACGCGTGCGGTGGTATAGCGGCCCACGTACTCGTACCAGCGCCCGAGCAAGTCGTACGCCGGCAGCATGCGTGCATCGTCCTTGCCGTAGGCCGTCTCCGCGATGCGAAACGCGAACAGGTGCTCGCGCTCTGCCTCGGTCAACTGGTTCCCGGCGATGTACGCGTCGATCAGCGCGTACACGTAGTCGAGTTGCTCGAGGTTGTACAGGCCGTCGATGTTGCGCGAGAGGTCGACCGCGTCCTTCAAGGTGCTGGCGGCAGCGCCGGGCTGGTCGGTGCGCGCATAGGTCACGCCGAGGCCCTGCAAGGGTCGCAGCAGCGCCCGATCGGTCGAGCTCGCGTTGGATTTCGAGCGCACGATTGCGAGCGCGCGCTTGTAGGAAGCCTCCGCGGCCGAGAACCGGTTGAGACGCAGCTGCGTGGTGCCGAGATTGGCGAGCGGATTGGCGAGCGCGCGATCGTCCGGGCCGTACTGTTCCTCGGTCGCGGCGACCAGCTGTTCGGCGAGCGGCAGGGCCTCCTGGAACTGTCCCGCATCGAACAGCGTGCGGAATTGCGCGTAGAGGATGGTGCGCTCGGCGTCGGTTACGGCCCGCGCAGGGGTCATCGACACGCCTGCGCAGGCGACGAAGACCAGCGTCGCGAGTAGCGGTTTTCCTCGCATCAAGTACTCTCCAGCTGTCAGCTGCAAGATATCATTCCTGCAGGCGGGGACATACCATGAGCGATACACCGAAGGTCGCCCTGGTCGCCGGGGCGAGCGGTCTCACGGGCGAACAGTTGATTTCAGTGCTGTGCGAGTCGGGGGACTACGCGCGCGTGTATGCCGTCACCCGGCGCCCGCTGGCCCGCGACCATGCGCGGCTCGCCAACCGCATCGTGCGCTTCGACCAGCTCGAGGCGCAGCTGCGCGGCACGACCTGCACCGATGCCTATTGTTGCCTGGGGACCACGCTCAAGGACGCCGGCTCCGAGGCCGCGTTTCGCCAGGTCGACGTCGACCTGGTGCTTGCCTTCGCGCGCGCCGCCAAGGCCGCGCAGGCACAGCGCTTCGTGTTGGTGTCCGCCGCGGGCGCCGACCGTGGCAGCCGCTCATTTTACCTGCGGGTCAAGGCGGAGGCGGAAGCGGCGGTGATGGCGCTCGGCTTCTCCGCGCTCGACATCATGCAGCCGGGATTGCTGCTGGGCTCGCGGCGCGGACTGCGGCCGCTGGAGCTGGTGGCCCAGTGGACCCTGCCGGTACTCGGTCCGCTGATGATCGGCCCGCTGCAGCCGTGGCGCCCGGTGAGCGCGGCGACCCTTGCACAGGCCATGCTCGGCGCCGCCCGCTCCGGCCGTCGCGGAGTCATGCGCTTCACCTGGCGCGCGATCACGACGCTTGCCGCAGGGCAGGCGTCGCGTCGCGCTTACTGACTATTTCTTCTTCGCGACCGTGCGCTTGGCGCCCGCGCGCTTCGCAACTTTGCGCTTGGCAACTTTCTTCTTCTTGGCGGCCGTCTTCTTCGCCTTGCGCTTCGGCAGCTCGCTGGCCGCGGTACTGCGCAGGTCCGCCGCATGTGCGCGCTTGTAAGTCTGGATGTCCTTGAACTTGCCGCTCTTGTCGCGCACCGCGTAAAGCTTGGTGCCCGTGCTGCTGCGATGAGTCGTGCGTTTGCGTTTCGCCATGAGACCTCTCTCCAGGGTTAGTCGGAAATCGGGGCAACGCTAATACGCGGGGCCGCGCAGCGTCAACGTCCGGAGATGCGCGCCACCGGTGTTGAGTGCAGCACGCGGCCCGCGTGCACGAGGAATCCGGCGACCACGGCGAGCAGTGCGCTCGGCACTCCCGCCAGTGTTGCGAGCCCGACCGCAGACGCCGCGGTCGCCGCGAGCAGCGATACGCCGCCGCTCGATGCGAGCCATAACACACCGACGATCATGAACGCGCGCTCGAGGAAGATGACGGCATCGCCCCAGCGCAGCGCCGGCGGAAACACCAGATGAAGCGCAAAGGCGAGTGTGACGAGTGCTGCGCTGATGCGAAACGCGCGCGCGCGGGTCACGTTGCGGAGTATGGCGGCAATGGGCAGCGCGATGGCGAGGCCGAGGCATTCGTCGAGCGTAAGCCATTGGTCGACGAACACCACGCGCATGGCGAGCGAGAGGACCGCGATCGCGAGGAAGTCGCGCATGAAGCTGTTCGGCACGACCAGGCGTCTCACTGCCGAGGCCACCACCAGGTAGCCCGCGCAGTACGTGAAGATCGCCACGAAGTCGTAGTCGAGGTCGCGCAGCGGCTGCATGCCCGCCCAGGCGTGCCCCTGATTGAGCCGCGGCATGAAGGGCACTGCGTGCGTCGCGAACCACAGCGCCAGCAGCACCAGTGCGATCGGCTCGGGGCGCGCGTGGCGCAGGGCGATCGGCCCGAGAGGCCACGGGCGCGAACGCATCAGTGCGCCGGCGAAGGCGCCCACCGCCCCACCGGTCGCATTCATCGCAACATCGACGAGGTTCGGCACGCGCGAGCGTGTCATGTGCTGCAGGAGTTCGATGGTGACGGTCAGCGCGCCCGCCAGCGCCACGGCGCCGACAAAGGCGAGCGGCGCGCGCCAGCGCGGCGGCGCGAGGTAGGCGAGCAGTGCGCCCACCGGCAGGTATGAGAGCAGGTTTCCGGCCCGGTCGGCGCGCGCGGAGTAGCCCCACGGCAGGAGCTGCCCGGGCCCGCCCTGCCACGCCGCGACGAGTCGCCCGACGTCGAAGCGAAATGGAAAGAACGACGCATAGAAGATGAGCACCAGTGTCAGCGCCAGCAACCACGCGGCACGGCGTCTCAGCTGGGCGCGCTGAAAGGACTCGTATGTCACGGCGGCAAGCATAGCGTGATGCAATTCACATCTGCGCGCTTTGCGCCGTGGCGCGGTTTGGCGGATCGGTGACATGGGCCACAATGGCCGCATGCCGTCTTTCGTTAAATTGCGCGTCATGGACCCTCTTCGTGCGTGCCTCGGCACCCGCATGGGGCGGCGCATCACCGCCACCGTTGCGGTGGCCGTGCTCGTGCCGTCCCTGCTCGCCGCGTTCGTGCTGGTGCTGCAGTCGGCGCGCGCGATGGACGCGGGTGCGGCGCGCGCCCTGACGATCGACGCGCAGACCTTCGCTGCCGAGTTCGGTGCGCGCCTCGCTGGCGGGCCGGCCATGGCGTATCAGCGTGATTCTGCCGTCAGCTTCGCTGCAGAGAGTGCCGCGCGCCTGCCGGCCGAAGCTGTCGCGACGCCGATTGGCGCCGAACGGCGCATTGCGCTGCTCGACAGCGCCGGTCAGCTTCTCTTCAGTACCGCGCCGCTGCCCGCCGAAGTTGTCGACCTGCTCGCCGACTACAGTCGTACGCCGGCGGCGACGCGCGGAGCCCTGCCGCTGGGATGGCAGGCCGCCGGCGTCGAGTGGCAGGGCGCCGCCGCGCGCCTCGAGCCGCGCGAACCCGGTGCGTCATCCTGGTCCGTCGTGGTGTTCAAGCCGCGCTCCGCGTGGAGCGCTGCCGCAAGGCCGCTCGGCGCCGAGCTGGCGGCGATCGCTGCATTCGCGCTGTTGTGCATGGTCATCGGCGCGCTTGCGCTGGTGCGCCGCTATGTGCCGCTGACCCTGCGTTTCGCCGCCGCGCAGGTGCAGGGCGGGGGCGTCCTGCCGCGCATGTACGGCGCCGACGCCGACGAACTTGGCGATGCGATCGATGCCTGCAATCTTGCGGCCGGTCGGCTTGCGGAGCGCCTCATCGCGCTCGAGACGTTGAGCGAGATCGACCGGCTGCTCCTCGGTTCAGCAGAGCTCGAGCAGATGTTCGACACGATCCTGTCACGCGTGCAGTCGGTCACGCGCTGCGATGGCGTCGCGATCACGCTGGTCGACGCCGATTCGGCGACACATGGCCGCGTCTACTTCACGGCGCCGGGCGTCAAGGACCTGCCGGTCGTGCGCGTCGAGCTCGACCCGGACATGCTGGCGACGCTCGCACAGGTGCAGGAAGGCATCACGGTCGCGCGCTGCGAGCCGGAGCGCCACAGCCTGCTGCGTCCACTCGCGGAGCTCGGTGCGCAGTTCTTCTGGGTGTGGCCCGTCATCTCGGGCGAGCGCCTGGTCGCCGCGTTGTCCCTCGGATATCACGACGCGCCGTCCGCCGATCCATCGGTTGCGGGTTATGGTGCGGAGTTCGCCGCGCGCCTGTCCGTGGCGCTGTCGAACAGTGCACGCGACGAGCGCCTGTATCGCCAGGCCCATTTCGATGCGCTTACCGGCCTGCCGAATCGCCTGCTGTTCCGCGACCGCCTTGCGCAGGAGCTTGCGAGTGCGGTGGCCGGTGGCTCGCGCGGCGCGCTGCTGTACATCGACCTCGATCACTTCAAGCGGGTCAACGACACCGTCGGACACGCCGCTGGCGACCAGCTGCTCACGATCGTCGCGCAACGCCTGCGCGCCTGCGTGAAGGACGGCGATACGGTCGCGCGCCTCGCTGGCGACGAATTCACCATCGTGCTGCGCCAGGTCACCGATCCCGACGGCGTGCGCGCCGTCGCGGAGCGCATCATCACTTCGCTCGAGGCGCCGGTGAACGTGGCCGGCCGCGATCACCTGGTACGCGGCAGCATCGGCATCACGCTGTTCCCTGACGACGGCAACAACATCGACGAGCTGATGCGCAACGCCGATACGGCCATGTATCGCGCCAAGGACCTCGGGCGCGGCCGCGCCGTGTTCTTCGACCGCGCGCTGACCGCGCGCCAGGTGTCCGCCACTGGCAGCGGCTTGTACCGCGCACTGCGCCACCGCGAGTTCTCGCTCTACTACCAGCCGCAATTCAGCGTCAACGACGGCCGCCTGGTGGGCCTCGAGGCGCTGCTGCGCTGGCAGACACCACGCAGCGGCCTCAAGTACCCGGCTGAATTCGTGCCGGCCGCCGAGGAGACGGGCCTGATCGTCGACATCGGCGGCTGGGTGCTCGAGGCGGCCTGCGCGCAGATCGCGCTGTGGCGCGAGCAGGGCATGTCGCCACCGCGGCTCGCCGTGAACGTCTCGGCGCTGCAACTGAAGAGCAACGGTTTCGTCGCGGGGCTGCAGCGGCTGCTCGCGCGCCACGCGCTCGCGCCCGGGGCCATCGAGCTGGAATTCACCGAGAGCGTGCTCGCCGATCCGGACATTGCCCCCGTGTTGCGCGAGCTCGCGGCCGGTGGCATCCGCCTGGCGCTCGATGATTTCGGCGCCGGGGAAACCTCGCTCGCGCACCTGCGCCATCATCCGATCAGCGTGGTGAAGATCGACCGCTCGTTCATCGAGGAGATCCCGCACGATCACACGGCGTCGGCGCTCGGTGCTACAGTCATTGCCATGGCGCATGCACTCGGCAAGACCGTGGTGGCGGAGGGCGTGGAGACGATCGAGCAACTCGATTTCCTGCGCGGGCGCGAGTGCGATGTCGCGCAGGGCTATTTCCTCGCCCGGCCCCTGCCGGCCGCCGGCATCGGCGAGCTGCTCGCGGGCCGCGCCGTTGCGTCCCAGCTCGCAAGCGAGCGCCGGGTAGGGTAGCCCGCTTGATGCGGCCGCAACTCGCACTCGCGGTACCGCTGCTGCTGCTGCTCGTGGCTTGCGCCGGTACGCCGCGCTCTTCGCCGCCGGCTTCCGGTACCACGGCTCCCGTGCCCGGCGCCACGCCATCACCCGCGGCGACAGCTCCCGGTCGCGGCATCGTGCAGGCGGCCGTTGACGTGATCGGCACGCCGTATCGTTACGGCGGCGCCACCACCCGGGGTTTCGACTGCAGCGGACTTGCGCAGTTTGCGCACCGCGCGGCGGGCTTTACCATCCCGCGTACCGCCGCGGCCCAGGAACGTGCGGCCATGGCGATCGCACGCAGCGCCCTGCAGCCCGGCGATCTCGTGTTCTTCGTGACGGGCCGCAATGGCGTGGATCACGTGGGCGTCTATGCCGGTGGCGGGCGCTTCGTGCACGCGCCAGCGAGCGGCCGGGTCGTCTCCTACGCGTACCTCGACGATCCGTGGTATGCGCAGCGTTACGTGGGCGCGGGCCGGTTCTGGACGAGCGCCACGGTTGCTACGACGTCGCACGCCTCGCCGTGATACGTTCACTGGCATGCTGAGCCGCACGCTCGTCACGCTGACTATCGCAGTGCTGATCACCGCCATGACGCCGGCACCCGCCGCAGACTCCCCGACTGTCCTTATCACTGGCGCCAACCGTGGCCTCGGCCTCGAGTTCGCGCGCCAGTACGCCGCGCGCGGCTGGCGCGTGATCGCCACCGCGCGCAAGCCGGCCGAGGCCACCGCGCTCGCGGAGCTCGCCGCCGCGCACCCCGGCGTATCGATCGAGCGGCTCGATGTGACCGACGGGGCCGAAATCGAGGCGCTCGCAGTGAAACTGCGAGGCCAGCCGATCGACGTGTTGCTGCATAACGCAGGCATCACCGGCGCGCGGGCCGGCCATGGCCTCGGCAGCTTCGACTACGAACTCTATCGGCTCGTGCTCGAAACCAACGCGATCGGCCCGATGCGCCTCACCGAGGCGCTGCTCGGGAATGTCGCCCAGAGCAGACAGAAGAAGATCGTGACGATCTCCTCGAGCGAAGGCTCGATCACGCGGGTCGATGCACCGCGCGGGTATTGGTATCGTTCGAGCAAGGCCGCGGTGAACATGTTGATGCGCAATCTCGCCTTCGAGGTGCAGAAGCAGGGCATCGCCGTGGCGCTGGTCAACCCCGGCCCGGTCGACACCGACATGATGAAGGGTGTGCGCATGCCGCTGCAGCCGGTACCGCACGCGGCCGCGACCGTGATCCGCATCATCGACGCTGTGACCCTCGAACGCACGGGCCGGTTCTGGGATTACGAAGGCGGCGAGCTGCCCTGGTGACAGCGTGCGCGGCGGCGGCGCCTTATGTCGCGTCGCAGCGATGCAGCGCGGCAGTCTGCGAACGGGTGCACGGATTGCGAACACAGGTTGCGTAACCGCTTGACGGTACGCGGCGACACTTCCAGACTTTATGTGTGATCAGGGCAAACCCGTCGCGAGGCGGGGACGCAAAGCCACCGGTCTTGGCACGCGCCGAGACAGCGGGGTTGCCCCGGGGCGCTGCAGTTGGCCGCGAGAACCCGGGACTTCCCGGCCGAGCGTTCCCTCCACACGGGTGTTCCGGGGAACTACAGATGCAGAGTACGGCTGAAGCCGCGGCTGACCTGGGCGCAGAGCCCGAGCAGTACGTCATAAACTTGTGCGCGTCCACGACGCCGATGGCGCTCGTGCATCCGAAATCCGACGCACTGAAGCGCTTCACGTTTTTCGTCAGCCGCCGCCGCGAAGAGGGTCGCGAGCGCTTCCGGCTCCACATGGGTTATTTCGCGTCCACTGAAGAAGCGGACGAATGGCTGGGTGTCGTGCGCGAGCTGTATCCGGCCGCGTGGGTCGGTGAGGCGCCCGGCAAGAAACTGCGCGCCGCAGCGCGCGCGGCCACGCCGGCTGCCCCGGCTCCCGCGCCAGAGATGCCCGTGGCGCCAGCGCCAACTGTGGCGCCAGCACCTGTTGCGGCCCGCGAAGTCGCTCCGCCTCCCGAGCCGATGGTTGCGACCGCGACGCCACCCGTGGCGCCACCGACCGCACCCCCCGCAATGGCGGCGCTGTCGAATGTCCGCGAAGTGCTGGCCCTGCTCGAGGACGACGATACGGCCGCCACGCGCAGCACGCCGGTGCAGACACTCTATGTGCCGCCGCCGCCGGTGCTGCCGGAACATATTCCGACCGTGCAGGCGCTGACGCCTGCGCCGATGGCGGCCAGGCCTGAACCACGCCCGGCGCCGAGCCCTGCGGCCACGAAGGCCACGCCTCCGAAGGTCGCCGCGCCTCCGAAGATCGCCGCGCCCAAAGTCACCGCGCCGCCACCCAAGGCCGCGGCACACGCATCGCTGTCCGATACGCAGGTGCTGCGCGTCCTCGAGGATCGTCGCGCCGATGCACCGGCGGTGTCCGGTGCGCAGACCGCCGAGGAACGCGCCGCGCAGTCGGCCATTGCACTGCTGCGCCCGGACGATACGCGCACGATGCGCGCGCTCAAGGACGAGGTGCAGCAGAATGCGGCGGTGCAGTTCGCCGTGCAGCTCGACTGGTCGGTCACGCCGATCGATCTTGCCAACGTTCCGCCGCTCGCGATTTTCAGCGCCTATACGCTGTACACCGTCGAGTCGAGCCGCGAGGGTCGCAAGTGGTACGGCCTGCGCCTCGGCTTCTTCAGCGACGCGCTGTCGGCCAAACAGGTTGCGTATTACGTGCGCTCGGACTTCGCGAGCGTGGCGGTGGTGCCGGTGCCGGCCGCGGAAAAGGATCGCGCAGTCGACGATGCGCGCAACCAGCCGCTCGAGCCGCGCAAGCGCACGACGGCGAAGCCCGCCGAAGAGTTCAAGCTGTTCGACGCCGAACCGGTGGCGAAGCCACCCGCGCCATCGGCACAGGCCGTGCGCGCGAAGCTCGCGGCAGCGAGCAAGGCCGGCAAAGGCTCCACCTCGGTGCGGTCGAGGCCGGCGGCCCGCAAGAAGGCGAACTCGCTCGAGGAATCGCTCGAGCAGACGCTCGAGATCCTGGGTGCGAGCGATCTGGAAATCGACAAGGGACGCGGTGAGTTGCTGAACGACACGGGCGTGCGCCACCTGTCCGTGAAGATCGACAAACGCACCTCCACGTTCTCGAAGTTGCTCGACCGGCTCTCCGATCGCGTCGGCAAGGACTAGCCCTTGCGGAACAGGTCCTCGAGCGCCGAGCGCGAACGCTCGACCTCGGCGGTATTTGCCGGCACGTATGCGCCCTCCCGCGGCTTGAAGTGATCGCAGAAATTGGCGCGCTGCTTGTCGCGCACTTCCTCGGCGGTGGGCTCACGGCAATGTTTCGCGACGCGCGTGTCGTATTCCACGCATAACCTGCACACGTGCAGCTGCGCCGCGCACGCGGGGCACTCGTCGAGGCGCAGCAGCGGCAAAGACAGCGCGGCGAGCGAAGCGCCGCATTTCCAGCAAACGAGGCTGTGGGCCATCGCGCGACTGTAGCAAGGTCGCGATCGCGGCGCGCGGCCGCTAACATGTCCGCATGGTAAAGCCGACCGCAACGAGCGCGACGGGCGCTCGCCCGCCGCTGCTCGTCGAGTTTTCGGGCCGCATTGTCATGATCGGTTGCGGCAGCATCGGGCAGGCGATCCTGCCGCTGCTGCGACGACACATCGGGCTCGGTCCCGATTCGATCATCGTGCTCGCGGCGGACGAAGTGGGCCGCGGCATCGCTTATGAGAATGGCGCGCCATTCTTCTACGCGCACCTGAAACCGCACCGTTTCCGGCGACTGCTCGCGCGCCACGTGCGGCCGGGCGATATGCTGCTGAATCTCTCGGTCGACGTCGCGAGCCTCGATCTGGTGCGCTTTGCCGCGGAGCGCGGCGCGCTGTACGTGGACACCTCGATCGAACCATGGCCGGGCGTGTTCGACAACCCGATGCTCGACCTGCGCCAGCGCACCAACTTCATGACGCGTTTTCGTGCGCTTGCCCTCGCCAGGGAGCTGGGCCCTGATTCGCCGACCGCGGTGCTCGATCACGGCGCGAATCCGGGCCTCGTGTCGCACCTGGTCAAGCAGGCGCTGCTCGATCTGCGCCGCGCACTGCGCGTCGATGGCGAGCCGCCGGCCAGCCGTGAGGATTGGGCGAATCTGGCGCACTCACTCGGCGTTTCGCTGATCCAGATCTCCGAGCGCGATACCCAGGCGAGCGATCGCCCCAAGCGCCCCGGCGAGTTCGTGAATACCTGGTCGATCGACGGCATCCTCGACGAATCGGTGCAGCCGTCGGAGATTTCCTACGGCACCGCCGAGAAGCATCGGCCGCGCGGCTCGCAGTTCCATCGGCGCGATTCGGGCACGATTTTCCTCGACCGCCCCGGCGCAGCCACGTTCGCGCGCAGCTGGACCCCCTCGGCGGGCGGCTTCCAGGGCCTGCTGATGTCGCACGACGAAGTGTTCTCGATCGGCGACTTCTATTCGCTGCGCGCGGGCACCAGGTTCACTTACCGGCCCACCGTGATGTTCGTCTACCACCCTTGTGACGACGCGATGCTCTCGGTGCTCGAACTCGAAGGTCGCGGTTGGCATCCGCAGGAGAAGAAGCGACGGCTCGGCACCGACATCGTGACCGGCATGGATGAACTCGGCGTGCTGCTCGCCGGTCACACCCGCAATGCTTACTGGTACGGCTCTCAGCTCACCATCGAGGAAGCGCGCCGCCACGTGCCGTTCGCGAACGCCACCACGCTGCAGGTCGCGGCCGGCGCGCTCGCGGCGGTGGTGTGGGCGATGCGCAATCCGCGGCGCGGCATCGTCGAACCCGATGACCTCGATTTCGAGGATTGCCTCGCCACGGCGACGCCGTACCTCGGAAAGATGACGGGCGAATTCACCACCTGGACTCCATTGCAGGGGCGCGGCGAACTGTTCGAGGAGCGCCTCGACGTCGACCTGCCATGGCAGTTGCAGAACGTACGCAGCAGGCAGTGGCGGGGCTAGGGCCAGCCGCGTCAATCGGTCCGTGAGGCAAGAAACGGCGCGAGCGCAGCGCCGGTGTGCGAGGCCTTCGCGCGGGCGATCCGAGCCGGCGGGCCTTGCGCGACGATACGCCCGCCCGCGGCGCCGGCCTCCGGCCCAAGATCGATCACCCAGTCGGCCTCGGCGATCGCATCGAGGTTGTGTTCGACGAGCACCACGGTGTTGCCGGCATCGACCAGTCGATGCAGCGTGTTCACCAGCTTCTCCACGTCCGCCATGTGCAGGCCCACCGTCGGTTCATCGAGCACATAAAGCGTGTGTACCGGCTGCGCTCGCAGTCGTGCGCCCGTTTCAAGGCGCGCCTTGGCCAATTCGGTGACGAGCTTGATGCGCTGGGCCTCGCCGCCCGACAGGGTGGGGCTCTGCTGGCCGAGGGTGAGGTAGCCGAGGCCCACGTCCTGCAGCAGCGATAGCGCGTGGTGCACCCTGGTGTGCGCGCTGAAGAACTCCACCGCCTCGTCGATGCTCATCGCGAGCACGTCGCCGATGCTCTGGTCGCGCCAGGTTACCGAGAGCGTCTCGGGATTGAAGCGCTGCCCGCGGCACACGTCGCACGGTACCTTCACGTCGGGCAGGAAGCTCATTTCGATGGTCTGCGAGCCCTGGCCGTCGCAGGCCTCGCAGCGCCCACCGGCGGTGTTGAACGAGAACCGGCTGGCCGTATAGCCGCGCAGCTTCGACTCGGGCGCGGCCGCGTAAACGCGGCGGATGTCATCCCAGAAGCCGACGTAGGTGGCGGGACACGAGCGCGGTGTCTTGCCGATCGGGGTCTGGTCGACCTCGAGCACGCGGCCGATCGCCTCGGTACCGCGGATTGCCGCGCAGCCCGCGAGTGCCACCCTGGTGCGCGACCGTGTGCGCGCGCTCGCGACGATGCGCTGCATGTTGGCGTGCAGGACGTCGCGCGCCAGCGTCGATTTGCCGGAGCCGGACACGCCAGTCACCACCACGAGCCGCTCGAGCGGAACGCGTACGGTGATCTCCTGCAGGTTGTGCAGCGTGGCGTGCTCGATCACGAGCGCGCTCGAGCGTGCGCTCGTGGCGCGGCGTGGACTCGCCGGGTGACGCAGTGGAGCGGCGAGATAGCGGCCGGTGACCGATTCGGGCGAGCGCTCGAGATCGCGGGCGCGACCCTCGGCGACGACGCGCCCGCCGCGCGTGCCCGCGCCCGGGCCGAGATCGATGACGTGATCGGCGCGCAGGATGGTCTCCTCGTCGTGCTCGACGACGACGAGCGTATTGCGGTGCGCGACCAGTTCATCGAGCGCGGCCAGCAGCACCGCGTTGTCGCGCGGGTGCAGGCCGATGGTGGGTTCATCGAGCACGTAACACACGCCCTGCAGGTTCGAGCCGAGCTGCGCGGCGAGGCGGATACGCTGTGCCTCGCCACCGGAGAGCGTGGGCGCCGCGCGATCGAGCGCAAGATAGCCGAGGCCCACGCGCTGCAGGAAGGCCAGTCGATCGCGGATCTCGGCCAGCAGGTCGCGCGCGATCGCCGCCTCGCGCCCCTTCAGGCGCAGCGTGTTGAACTGCTGCGCAAGGTCGTGGACGGCATCGCGGGTGAGCACGGGCAGCGAGCGGCCCTGAAAGCGCACGTGGCGCGCGACGCGATTGAGGCGCTCGCCGTCGCACTCGCCGCACACCGGGCGCTCCTCGCCCGCAACCTCGTCCTCGTCGTCTCCCGGCTCGAGTCCCGAGCCCTGGCAGTGGGTGCACCAGCCGTGCGGCGAGTTGAACGAGAACAGGCGCGGATCGAGCTCGGCGAAACTCGTGCCGCAGCTCGGGCAGGCGCGCCGGGTGGAGAACACCGCGACCTTGCCGGTACGTCGCGCATCGAGGTCGAGCAGGTGCACGAGGCCCTTGCCGTATTCGAGCGCGCGATCGATGGCGCCGCGCAGCTCGCCATTGCGTGCCGGCTCGACCTGCAGGTCGCCGATCGGCAGCTCGATCGTGTGCTCCTTGAAGCGCGACAGGCGCGGCCAACGCGCCGTGGGCGTATCGACGCCATCGACGCGCAGTTCGCGAAAGCCCTTCTTCGCCGCCCATTTCGCGAGATCGGTGTAATAGCCCTTGCGCGACACGACCAGCGGGGCGAGCACGCGTACCCGATGTCCCCGGTGCTGGCGCGCGATGGTGGCGGCAACCGCGTCGGCGCTTTGCGGCTCGATGGCGACGTTGCAGTCCGGGCAGTACTGCGTGCCGAGCTTCACCCAGGCGAGGCGCAGGAAGTGATAGATCTCGGTCAGGGTCGCGACCGTGCTCTTGCGCCCGCCGCGGCTGGTGCGCTGCTCGATCGCGACGGTGGGCGGGATACCGTAGATCGCATCGACATCCGGCCGCGCGGCCGGCTGCACGAACTGGCGCGCGTAGGCGTTGAGCGATTCGAGGTAACGGCGCTGGCCCTCGTTGAACAGGATGTCGAAGGCGAGCGTGGACTTGCCCGAGCCGGACACGCCGGTGATCACGGTGAAGGCGTCGCGCGGTATGCGCACGTGCACGTTCTGCAGATTGTGCTCGCGCGCATTGTGCACGACGATCGCGTTGTCGCGCGCGACATGCGGCGCGCGTGCCGGTGCATCGGCGACCGTCAGCACCGGCCTCCCGATCGCTGCTTCATACTCGCGCAGTGCGCGCGCCGTGTGCGACACCGGGTGCTCGCGCACCTCGCGCGGCGTGCCGGTGCAGACGATTTCGCCGCCCCGATCGCCGCCGTCAGGGCCGAGATCGATGATCCAGTCGGCGGCGCGGATCACGTCGAGGTTGTGCTCGATCACGAGCAGCGAGTGGCCCGCCGACAGCAGGCCGCGCAGCGCCCGCAGCAGCTTCGCGACGTCGTCGAAATGCAATCCGGTCGTCGGCTCGTCGAACAGGAACAGCTTGCCGCGCGTGCGTACGTCGGCGGCGCGCTTCGGCGGCGGCGCGACCAGCTCGGCGAGGTGGCCGGCGAGTTTCAGGCGTTGTGCCTCGCCGCCCGACAGGGTCGGCACCGGCTGGCCGAGCTTCACGTACTCGAGGCCCACTTCCTGCAGTGGTTTCACCAGCGCGCGCACCGCGCTCGCCTGGGAAAAGAACTCGAGCGCCTCGGTCACGGTCATGTCGAGGACGTCGGCGATGCTCGCGTGGCGGCCGGGCGCACCCTCGAGGCGCACCTCGAGCACCTCGTCCCGGAAGCGCTTGCCGTCGCAGGTGGCGCAGCGCAGGTACACGTCCGAGAGGAACTGCATCTCGATGTGCTCGAAGCCGTTGCCGCCGCAGGTGGGGCAGCGGCCCGTGCCGGAATTGAAGCTGAAAGTGCCGGGCGTGTAGCGGCGCACCAGCGCCTCGGGCGCAGCAGCGAACATCTCGCGGATCACGTCGAGCGCGCCGACATAGCTCGCGGGCGTGGAGCGCGTGGTACGTCCGATGCGGCTCTGGTCGACCAGCACGACGTCATCGAGATAGCCGGCTCCCTCGAGCGTGTCGAAGGTGCCGGGTGCGTCGGTCGTCTTGCCGAAGGCCTTGGCGAGCGCCGGATGGAGCACGTTCTCGACGAGCGTCGACTTGCCGGAGCCCGATACACCGGTGACGCAGACAAAGCGGCGCAGCGGAATCGAGATGTCGATGTTCTTCAGGTTGTGCTCGCGCGCGCCGCGCAATACGAGCGAGCCGCTCGCGCGCACGGCATGGGCCACGCCGGGCGCTGCGACGGGCACTGCAGCGGGAGCCAGGTGTCGCGGCTCGGCCACGGTGCGCTCGCCTGAAAGATACGCGCCGGTCAACGAGCCGGGGGCGCTGCGAATGCCCGCGGGCGTGCCGTAGTAGACGATCTCGCCTCCGCGCTCGCCGGCGCCGGGGCCAAGATCGAGCAGCCGGTCGGCGTCGAGCATGATCTGCGGATCGTGTTCGACGACCACCAGTGAATTGCCGGCATCACGCAGGCGGTGCATCACGTCGATCACGCGCCCCATGTCGCGCGGATGCAGGCCGATCGAGGGCTCGTCGAGCACGAACAGCGTG
This sequence comes from uncultured Pseudomonadota bacterium, assembly GCA_902826575.1. Lineage (GTDB taxonomy): Bacteria > Pseudomonadota > Gammaproteobacteria > Steroidobacterales > Steroidobacteraceae > CADEFQ01. The sequence goes on from CADEFJ010000020.1 coordinate 30,902, forward strand.
TTGACGAGCGATGTGCCGAGCGCCGTCGTCAGGTTGATGCGCTGGACCTCGCCGCCCGAAAGCGTGCGCGACTGCCGATCGAGCGTCAGGTAACCGAGGCCGACGTCGACGAGATAGCGCATGCGCGCGCGGATCTCGCCGAGCAACTGGTCGGTGGCGACATCGAGCGCACCGGGCAGCGCCAGCGCATCGATGAAGCCGCGCACGCGCTCGAGCGGCAGCAGCATCAGGTCGTGGATGCACAGGCCCGGCAGCGCGGCGAGCTGCGCCGCGCTCCAGGCGGCGCCACGCGGCATGAAGCGCGCGCGTGCCTGCGGGGTGCCGGTGCCGAGAGCTGTTTCGGCCAGTGCGTGGCTGCCGAGGCGCGCGAGCAGCGCCGGGCGTTTCAGCCGCGCTCCGCCGCAGGTCTCGCAGGGCGTGTAAGCGCGATACTTAGAAAGCAGCACCCGCACGTGCATCCGGTAGGCGCGGCTCTCGAGCCAGTCGAAGAAGCGCTGGACGCCATACCAGACCTTCTTGCGCCAGCTGCCTTCGCCCTCGATGACCCAGGCGCGCTGCGCGGGCGTGAGGCTGTGCCACGGCGTGTCGAGTGGAATATCGCGCAGCTGCGCATACTTCTCGAGATCTTCCTGGCACTCGCGGTTCGACTCGGTCTGGAACGGCTTGATCGCCCCGCCGCGCAAGGTCTTCGTCTCATCCGGAATCACCAGCCCGTAGTCGACGCCGATGACGCGACCGAAGCCGCGGCAGGTCTCGCACGCGCCCACCGGCGAATTGAACGAGAACATGCTCGGCGTGGGCTCGCGATACGCGATGTCGCAGTGCGCGCACGCGAGTTCGCGCGAGTAGTGCCACGCACTGTCCCCGGTGCGCACCGTGATGCGTCCGGTGCCATGGCGCAGCGCCGCCTCGAGACTGTCGATCACCCGAGCGCGTTCCGCCTGGCTCATCAGGAAGCGGTCCTGTACCACTTCCAGCGGTGCGCTCGCGCTCGCGCGATCGAGAACACGCGTATAGCCCTGGCGCGCGAGCAGTGCGCGCACTTCGGCTTCCTTGAAGTTCTTCGGAATGTGTACCGCAAAACCCAGGGCGAGCCGCGGATCGCCGGCCGCCGCGGCGCGGCGCTCGAGGTCGGCGTAGATCGTGTCGGGCGTGTCGCGGCGCACCGGCTCGGCGCAGCGTTCGCAGTACAGCGTGGCGGCGCGCGCGTACAGCAGCTTCAGGTGATCGTTCAGCTCGGTCATCGTGCCGACGGTGGAGCGCGAGCTGCGCACGGGATTGGTCTGGTCGATCGCGATCGCGGGCGGAATACCCTCGACGCGCTCCACCTGCGGCTTGTCCATGCGGTCGAGGAACTGGCGCGCGTAGGGCGAGAAGGTCTCGACGTAGCGGCGCTGGCCTTCGGCATACAGCGTGTCGAAGACGAGCGAGGACTTGCCGGAGCCGGAGACACCGGTCACGACGACGAGTTCCCCGAGCGGGATCTCGAGGTCGAGGTTCTTCAGGTTGTTCTGGCGCGCGCCGTGAACGGCGATGACGCCAGGCCCAGTCTTCGCCATGGCTGCGTGTAGTGGTCCGGTCGATCGCGGAGGCAAACCCCCAGTCTACACCTGCCGTCAAGGCACTGCCCGCGACGCGGACGGTGTTGCCGAGGCGCGCGCGCCGGCCTGCCGGATCGGCATCATGTGCGCATGACGGGCTTGCAGATCGCAATCATCGGCGCGGGCATTGCGGGCCTGAGCGCCGCCCGTGCGCTGCAGCAGCGCGGCATTGGCGTGCGCGTGTACGAGCAGGCCGAGCAGCTCGCCGAGGTCGGCGCGGGGCTCACCGTGACGCCGAATGCGACCCATGCCCTGATCGCGATGGGCCTCGCGGATGACCTCGCGCGCCTTGGCATGCAGCCCGCGCGCGGTGGCGCACGCCACTGGCGCACCGGGGAGCTGCTGGTCGAGTTCGAACGCGGTGCGGGACTGAACCAACGTTACGGCGCACCGTATGTGCAGATCCATCGCGCCGACCTGCACGAAGCGCTCGCACGCGCCGTGCTGGCGCACGACCCCGACAGCCTGCTGCTCGGCCATCGCTTCGAGAGCCTCAGCCAGGACGTGGAAGGCGTCGCGATCAAGTTCGCGAACGGTGCGGGGGCGCACGCCGATGTCGCAATTGGCGCCGACGGCATTCGCTCGGCAATGCGCGCACAGCTGTTCGGCGCGGGACAGCCGCGCTTCACCGGTTACATTGCGTGGCGCGGTCTCGTGCCGATCGACAGGTTGCCGCCGGGACTGGTCGATCCGCCGTCCTGTATTTCGATCGGGCCGCAGCACACATTCACGCGCTATCTGATTCGCGGCGGGCGCGTCCTCAACTACGTGGCACTGGCCGAGCGCAGCGACTGGCAGGTCGAGAGCTGGTCGATCCGCTCGGGAGTAGGCGAGCTCCTCGCCGAGTTCCCGCAGTGGCATCAGGAGGTGCGCACGATCATTGCGGCGACCCCGCCGGAGTTGTGCTTCAAATGGGCGTTGTTCGACCGTGAGCCGCTGGGCAGCTGGACACAGGGCCGCGTCGCGCTGCTGGGTGACGCCGCGCATCCGATGCTGCCGTTCCTCGGCCAGGGTGCCGCGATGGGCATCGAGGACGCCATGATCCTCGCGCGGGCCTTCGAAGTCTCGGCCAGCCACGACGAGGCCCTGCGCCGCTATGAGGCGACGCGGATCGGGCGCACCAGCTTCGTCATGGGCAAGTCCCGCGAAGCGGGCCTCGAGTACCACCGTGCCGATGCCGAGGACCGGGCCACCCACCCGCATACCACCGCCGAATCCCTCGGCCTGTTCACCTACAACCCGGTCCTGGCCCCCCTCCAGGGCATATAATTCCCCCTCTCGAAGTCGCGGGGCCGCCCCGCATGAACTGGGGAAATCCTAATGTCCAGGTGTTCGCCACTGGCGCTCGCAGGAGCCTGTCTGATGTCGCTACCGCTCGTATCCGCCATCGCAGCGGAGCCCGGTCCGCTGATCCCGCGTTCGGCACTGTTCGGCAATCCCACCCAGACCCAGGCGCGCCTGTCGCCTGACGGCAAGCACATCTCGTACATCGCGCCGCGCGATGGAGTGCTGAACGTATGGGTGGCGCCCTTCGGCAAACTCGATGCGGCGAAGCCCGTCACGCACGACGCGAAGCGCGGTATCCGCCAGCACTTCTGGTCCTTCGACAACAAGCACGTGCTGTACCTGCAGGACCAGGGCGGTGATGAGAACTGGCGCGTGCACAGCGTCGATATCGTCACCGGCAACGACATCGACCTGACGCCGATCGAAGGGGTGCAGGCGCAGGTGGTCGGCATCAGCGCGTGGCGGCCCGGCTTCGTGCTGGTGGGTCTCAATGATCGCAAGCCCGAGTGGCACGACCTGTACGAAATCGAGATCGCAAGCGGCGAGCGCAAGCTCGTCGAGCAGAACGACCAGGAATTCGCCGGCTACCTCGAGGACGGTGGACTGAAGCCGCGCATCGCCGTGAAGTCCGGCGCCGACTACGACGAGATGTTCGTGCGCAACGCGACGGGCGGCTGGGACAGCCTGATGAAGTACGGCCCCGAGGACAACGCGACCACCGGCCCGCTGATCGTCGAAGGCGAGGGCACGAGCGCACTGATCCGCTCCTCGGTGGGGCGCGATACCGCGGCGCTCGTGCGCGTCAACCTCGCCAGCGGCGAGCAGACCGTGATCGGCGCGAGCGAGCAGGCCGATGTCGCTGACGTGTGGATCGAGCCGCTGTCGCACAAGCCGCAGGCCTGGTCGGCCAACTACCTCGTCAACACGATCACGGCGCTCACGCCGCTCGTGCAGAAGGACATCGACCTGCTGGCGAAGGCGCTGGGCCCGCAGTTCGAAGTCGTCAGTCGCACGCTCGACGATCGCAAGTGGATCGTGGTGGTCGACGATCCGGTCAGCGCGTTGTCGAG
>CADEFJ010000021.1 GCA_902826575.1 uncultured Pseudomonadota bacterium
AGTTTCGCGTCACGCGCAACAGCGACCTGTTCGTCGATGACGACGAGGTCGACGACCTGCGCCGCGCACTCGAGGGCGAGCTCGCGCAGCGCCGCTACGGCGCGGCGGTGCGCCTCGAAACCGCGGCGGACTGCCCGGCGGACCTGATCGAATTCCTGCTCGCGCACTTCGCACTCACGGCCACCGACCTGTACCGGGTCGAAGGTCCGGTGAACCTCAATCGCCTGATCGCGCTCTACGATCTCGTGCAGCGGCCCGATACCAAGTATCCGATCTTCACGCCTGGCCTGCCGCGGCGGCTGGCCGGTACCAACGACTATTTCGCGGTGATCCGCCAGAAGCCGGTGCTGCTGCACCATCCCTACCAGGGCTTCGCGCCGGTCATGGACTTCCTGCGCCACGCCGCAAGCGACCCGCAGGTGCTCGCGATCAAGCAGACGCTGTATCGCACGGGCGGGGACTCGCCGATCGTCGAGTCGATGATTGCCGCGGCGCTCGCCGGCAAGGACGTGACGGCGATCCTCGTGCTGCGCGCGCGCTTCGACGAAGAGGCGAACATCGAACTCTCGACGCAGCTGCAGGAAGCCGGTGCGCACGTCATGTACGGCGTGGTGGGCTACAAGACGCACGCGAAGATGATGCTGGTCGTGCGTCGCGAGGCCGATGGCATCCGCCGCTACTGCCACCTCGGTACCGGCAACTACCATCCGCGCACCGCACGCGGCTACACCGACTATGGCCTGCTGACCTGCGACCCGGAGATCGGCCAGGACGTGCACGAGGTGTTCCTGCAGCTGACGAGCCTCACGCAGACGCCGCGGCTCACGCAGCTGCTCGAGTCCCCGTTCGACATGCACAGGGCGGTGATCGACAAACTCGAACGCGAGGCACGGCATGCGCGCGCCGGGCGCCGCGCCCGCGTGATCCTCAAGATGAATGCGCTGGTCGAGCGCGAGAGCATCGAGGCGCTGTACCGCGCCTCGCAGGCCGGCGTGCGCATCGACCTGATCATCCGCGGCATGTGTGCGCTGCGCCCCGGCGTGCCGGGCGTGTCGGAGAACATCACCGTGCGATCGATCGTCGGGCGCTTTCTCGAGCATTCGCGCGTGTGGTACTTCGACAACGGCGGCGATCCCGAGATCTACTGCGCGAGCGCCGACTTCATGGAGCGCAATTTCTTCCGCCGCGTCGAGATCGCCTTCCCCGTACGCGAGCCGACACACCAGGCGCGCATCCTGCGCCACCTCGAGGTGCAGCTCGCCGACAACATGCAGACCTGGCAGCTCGCGCCCGATGGCAGCTACGCGCGCCTGGTGCCCGGTGGCGACGAGCCGGTGTCGAGCCAGGTCGCGCTGCTCGCCCGTTATGCGGCGGGTGCCGTTTCCGCGAGCTGAGTGCGGGCGCTGAACACGCGCAGGCGCACGTTGATCGTGTGCAGCCAGGACATTTCGCGCCGCAGGTCGGCCTCGGTGAGTGCGTGGTCATTGAGCCAGCGGGCCGGGAAACGCACCGTGAGCGCGCGCCCCCTGGCCTCGAGCACGATCGCCGGCAACGCTGCGTCGCTGCGGCCACGGTGCAACAGCACGGCCAGGCGCAGCAGCACGATCATCCACAGCGACCTGCGGTCCCAGGGTGGCACGAGCCGCTCGAGCGCATCGAGCTGCGGCTTCCTGCGATGCGCCCCGACGAGGCAGGCGAGCAGCAGCTGGTCCTCGCGCGCGAAGCCGTACATGTCGGCGTTCTCGAGCAGGTACGCGCCATGGTGCTGATACCCGTTGTGGGACACATCGAGGCCGATCTCATGCAGGCGCGCGCTCCAGCGCAGCATCGACTCGGCGTGCGGATCGGCAAGCTGCCACGCTTCTTCCACCTGGCCGAGGAAGCCGATGACAGTGGCCTCGACGCGCTCGGCCTGGGCCGGGTCCACCTGGTAGCGGCGCTGCATCGCGCGCACCGTGCGCTCGCGCGCATCGATATCGGTCATGCGGCCGATCATGTCGTACAGCAGGCCCTCGCGCAGGCCGCCGTCGGCAACGCGCATTTCAGCGAGGGAGAAGGTCTCGAACAATCCGGCGAGCACGGCGGCGCCGCCGGCGAACACGTCGGCGCGATCCGAGTCGATCGCCGCGAGTTCAAGGTCGCGTATGTCATCGACTTCCTCCATCGCGGCGAGCAGGGCCTCGACACCCTCGGCCGTGATCGAGGACTGCGCAGGATCCATCTCGCGCAGGCACTCACCGACGGCGCGCACGCTGCCTGCACTGCCACAGACATGCTGCCAGCCAAGCTGGCGAAAGCGCGCCGCTACCGGCGCCAGCTCGAGCTCCACGGCAAGTCGTGCGCGCGCGAGGCGCTTCGGCGACAGGCGCCCGCCCGGGAAGAAACGCTCGCTCATGTTCACGCAGCCCATCTGCAGGCTGGCGAGCTCGATCGGCTCGAGCGCCTCGCCGATGATCACCTCGGTACTGCCACCGCCGATATCGAACACCATGCGCCGGCCCGGTTCCGCAGCCGAGGTATGCGCAACACCGGCATAGATGAGGCGCGCCTCCTCCATGCCGGAGACGATTTCTATTGGGTGGCCGAGCGCCTCGCGCGCGCGCTCGAGGAAGGCCTGCTTGCGATGCGCGCGCCGCAGCGCATTGGTACCGACGACCCGCACGCCGCTCGCGTGCATGTCGCGCAATCGCTGGCCGAAGCGCTCGAGGCAGGCGAGCGCACGTCCGGCGACTTCGCGATCGAGCCGGCCGCTTTCACCGACGCCGGCGCCGAGGCGCACGACTTCGCGCAACCGGTCGATGACGATCAGCTGGCCGTGGACGTAACGCGCGACGACGAGGTGGAAGGAATTCGAGCCCAGATCGACCGCTGCGAGAACCTCGGGTATCGGCCTGAGGCTGGCCCGCGCCACGGAAGTTCGATCAGGCCGCGAACGAAGAACCGCAGCCGCAGGTGGTGGTCGCCTGGGGATTACGGATCACGAACTGGGAGCCGTCGAGGTTCTCGCGGTAGTCGATCTCCGCGCCGGCGAGGTACTGCACGCTCATGGGATCGACCAGCAACTTCACGCCCTGGTTCTCGACACAGGTATCGCCGTCCTGGATCTGCTCGTCGAACTCGAAGCCATAGGACAGCCCCGAGCAGCCGCCACCCTGCACGAACACGCGCAACATCAGGTTCGGGTTGCCCTCGCCGCGGATCAGGTCGCCGACCTTGCGGGCCGCGGCGTCGGTGAAAATGAGCGTATTGGCTTCGCTTGTCATGGCTTCAAAAAAGTCTGCATGTACAATAGTTTATGCGCACCCGGCCCGCCGGTCAAAAGCTAGCCCGCGGCCTCGGTGACCTGGTACCGGCCGGTGCTCGCAGCGGCGTCCTCGAGCACCCGCGGCTCGCGATCGTCGCCAAGTGGCATCAGGCGGCCGCGGATCTCGGCGCCGAGGGCCATTTCGATCCGCCCGTACTGCACGCTGCCCTCGACCCGCGCCCTGGGGCCCAGCACGAGGCGCGTGGCCGCCCGGATGTCGCCATTGACGGTGCCATTGAGTACTACTGTGGGGACGGCCACCGAACCTTCAATGTGCCCCTGCTCGCTGACCGAGAGGGTGTTGCCGGCGGCGCCCTCGCCCAGCACATTGCCGGCGACCCGCCCGTCGAGGTGCAGGCCGCCCTCGAACGCCAGGTCGCCGTCGATTCGCGTGGCCTTGCCGATCAGCGTATCGACCTGCAGGCGGGCATTGCGGTCCCGGCCAAACTTCACTCCAGGCTCCAGTCCAGCGTCTGCGTTGCGGGAGAAATTCCCTTGCGGTTCGAGCGTACCTCGACCTGGACGTGCGCGGGACTGAAACCTTCCGGAAGTGTGACCTCCGGATCGATGTTGGCGAAATAGCGGAACGAGTAGGGGATTTCGCTGCTCTGCGCACCGGTCAGCGTGGCGAGATCGAGGGTGACCGGCCCCCCTTCGCGCTCGCCGTCGACCCGCACGGTCACCACGCCGGTCACGTTCCGGTCGGGCCGCACCGGCTGCACGAGCGTAATGCGCAGGCGGAACTTCTGCGGGTCATCGGTTGCCGAGATGCGCAGCTGCTGCACCTTCACTTCGGGCGCATTGCCGCCCTGCACGACGATGCCTTCATAGAACGCCAGTTCCTGCGCCTGCTTGGCCACGCGCTCCTGCAGCTCGCCGATCGCCCGCGCGACTTCGGCGCGCTCATTCGCCTGGCCCACCGCGGTGGTTTCGAATTCCGCCACCTTGCTGCGCAGCTCGCGATTCTGCTCCGCGAGCCGTGCGACCTCGAGCCGGTGCTCGGCCGTGCGTTGCGATACGGTCAGGCGGTCGTAACCCCCATCGAAGCGTCCGTACTCGTAGGTGACATACAGCGTGAAAATACCGAGCAGCCCGAGCGCGATGCCGAGCCAGTACCGGCGCACCGGTGCATGGCTGCGCAGCACCACTTTCGGGTCCGAACTGCTCAAGAGGGGTCCTCGCGCCACCACTGCGGATACGCGGGCAGGCCGCCCGGGAACGCCAGCGCCCCGAGTTCATGCAGCGCTCGGCGGTACACCGGTCGCTTGAACGGGATCACTTCCCGCACCGGTTCCCAGTAATCGGCCCAGCGCCATTGGTCGAATTCCGGCTCGCCGGTCAGATCGAAGCGGAAACGCACATCCTCGCGCGCGAGCTTCAGCAGGAACCAGCGTTGCTTCTGCCCGATGCAGACCGGGCGCTGGTGACGGCGCACGAACTTCGCGGGCAGCCGGTAACGCAACCAGCGATCGGTACGTCCGACGACCTCGACGTCGGCCGGCTCGAGCCCGATCTCCTCCTGCAGCTCACGCATCAGCGCAGTCTCGGCGTCCTCGCCCTGGCGCATGCCGCCTTGGGGAAACTGCCAGCCCCGGCCGCCGGCGCGCCGTCCGAGGAACACCCGGCCATCGTCATGCATCAGCACGATGCCGACATTGGCCCGGAATCCCTGCGAGTCGATCACATCCGTCATGCGTCCCCTTTTACCTGCGGGCCGTACGCGGAACAAGGCGCTGCTGCTACGCTTGCGCGCGTGAGTCCCCGGGGAACCCTGCTGCGCTTCGTTGTGCTCGTCGCTTGCGCCGCGCTGGCGCTCGCTGCGTCGCTATTTTACGGCACCGCAGGTCTCGGCGCGCAGGATGCACTGCACGCGCTGTTCGGCGGCGCCGATGAAACCGCGCGCAGCATCGTGCACGATGTGCGCCTGCCGCGCACCCTGGCCGCGTTCGGCGTCGGCAGCGTGCTCGCGCTCGCCGGCGTGCTGCTGCAGGCGCTGTTTCGCAATCCGCTCGCCGACCCCTATGTCCTCGGCGTGTCCGGCGGCGCGGCGATCGGCGCATTGCTCGCGCTGATCGCCGGCGCAGGCGCCGTCGCCACGCGCAGCGGCGCGTTCATGGGCGCCATCGCCGCGATCGGTGTCGTTGCGGCAATGGGACGCGGCGGCGGCATGACGCGCCTGCTGTTGACCGGCGTCGTGGTCGCGAGCGCCTGCGGCGCCGGCGTGTCGGTGCTGCTCGCACTCGCCGACAGCGGCCAGTTGCGCGGCATGGTGTTCTGGCTCGCCGGCGATCTCGGCTGGGCGGACGATGCTGGCGCGAGCGGCTTGGCTGCGCTGCTCGCGCTCGGCCTCGCACTCGCCTTTGCGCGCCCCCTCAACGTACTTGCGGCGGGTGAACTGCGTGCGCAGTCCGTCGGGCTCGACATCAGGCTGTGGCGCTGGGTGATCTTTCTCGCGAGCGCCGTGCTCACCTCGACCGCGGTGATCACGGCCGGCACCATCGGCTTCGTCGGCCTCGTCACGCCGCACGCGGTGCGCCTCGCCTTTCGCACCGCAGATCACCGCATCGTCGCGCCGGGCGCCGCCCTGCTCGGTGGCAGCTTCGTCGTGATCGCCGACTTCGCCGCGCGCACGATCGCCGCGCCCCGGCAGTTGCCGGTCGGAGCGATCATGGCGCTGGTCGGCGCACCGCTGTTCCTCGCGCTGTTGCGCTCGACGGTCAGCGAACGATCCTGGAGGCAATGAGGAACTGATCGCGGCCCGCGCTCTTGGCCCGGTAGAGCGCCGCGTCCGCCTCGGCCATCAACCGTTCGGCGAGTGAACGATAGTCACGCTCATCCGGCGCGGGCTCCGCGAGCGCCCCGCCGATCGAGAGCGTGACACGCTCGCCGCCCTGCACGTCGAGACTGACCGGCGTGGCGCTCATGACCGCAGTCAGGCGACCGGCGAGACGCTCGAGATCACCGGCGCGCCCGTTGCCGAGCAGCACCGCGAACTCATCGCCGCCGAAACGCGCGCCGGTGTCGCTCGAGCGGATCTGCGAGGCGATGCGCCGCGAGATTTCCTTCAACACGGAGTCGCCGGCGAGATGCCCGTGGGTATCGTTGATGCGCTTGAAGTGATCGACGTCGATCATCAGCAGCCCCACGGTGCCGGCGGTGCGCTGCGCGCGTGCCAGCTCCTCGCGCAGGCGCGCGCTCAGGTAGCGGCGGTTGTGGAAGCCGGTGAGGAAATCGGTGACGCCGGTGCGCAGCAGGCGCGAGCGGTTGAGCGCATTCTCGAGGCAGATCGCCGCCACCACGCCGAGATGCGCCAGGAAGTCGCTCGCCAGGTCCGGCGAGAAGCGCGCCGGATCGCGGCTTTCGAACACCAGCAGGCCGAGACGGCGCTCGCCGCGCGGCAGCGGCAGGAACGCGAAGCTTCCGCCCACCGCATTCGAGCGCAGCGCACGCACCACTTCCGCGGGCAGGCGGCTGCCGAGCCAGGGCTTCAGCAGGCCGCCGAGCGCGAGCGCCGCGGCATCGAGATGGTCCTCGTGGCGCACATGCGCGAGCAGTTCGTGCCCGACATGCTCGCCGGTCGCGAGGTGTCGCACCTCATGCTGCGGATCGTCCAGCAGCAGCGTGACGCGATCGAGCTGGTAGGCCTCCTTGAGGCCAACCACGATGCGCTCGAGCAACTCGGACAGTGAACCGGCGCGCAGCAGGTCGAGCTCGCGCTCCTGGGTCTTGGCGAGCAGTGCTTCGTTGCGTGCGGCTGCCGCTGCGAGCTCGACGAGCCGCGCGCGCAGGATGCGATTCTCGACCTCCCCGTCGACCTCGGGCGGCAGGTCACGCTGGCCCCGCCGCAGCGGTGGCGGCCGGTCTGGGTGTCGCGGCGGTCGGCGCGGCGGCTCCATTGCGATCAGGCACGCCGCTCCGCGATCGTGCGGCGGTCTTCCAGGTAATCCCGGCCACGCAGCATCAGCGCCGTGAATGCCGCACGGTCCTGCGACAGCACGCTCGTGCGCAGACTCTCGACGGCGCGCGCGAGCTTCTCGAGCGATTCGGCGCCGTAATCGTTCAGTGCCTGGATCTCGAAATAGAGGTCGGGGCTGTCCTGCGCCACCCTGGTCGCGACATCGAGCTGCGCATCGAAGGTGGTGCTCGAGAGCTTCGCGAGGCGCGGCGCGTCCTCACCGCTGTCGGCGAGCGCATTGTAGAAGGCGATGTTGAGCGCATGCGAGAGACCGAGCACGTAGGCGATCAGGCGATCGTGTTCGTCGAGTCCCATCACCACCCGCTCGACCATCGTCGGCGCGAACAGCTCGCGGGCCCGCTCGAGCGCCTCCGGCACACCGAGGTCGACGAAGATCACGTGCCGGCCGGACAGCAGTTCGGTTTCGGAACCGAACATCGGGTGCAGCGAGGTGACCTTCACGCCGTGCGAACGCAGCGCCATCAGTCCGCCGCGCAGCGGCGACTTGAGCGAGCCCAGGTCGAACACGACACCGCCCGGACGGCGCAGCGCGAGCTCGCGCAGCACGGCGTCGGTGGCACTGAGCGGCGTGGCGACGACGATGAAGTCGTGGGTGAGATCGCTCGTGTGCCAGTCGACGCGGGGCACGCCCGCGAGCGGCGTGCCGGCAAGGTTCGCGGCCGAGGTATCGCTGATCTCGACTGCGTAGCCCTGCGACTGCATGAACTCGGCGAACCAGCGGCCCATCTTGCCCACGCCACCGATCACCAGCGCGCGCTGGCCGTTGCCCGCGTTGTGGGCGACGACACTTGCGCGCTCCTGGGTGGTGAGCGAGGAGCGGATCAGCAGGCGCATGAAGGTCTCGGCGAGGTCCGGCGAGATGCCAAGCGCCGTGGCCTGGTCGCGCGCGCCCATGATCACCTCGCGCTCGCGACCGTAGTCGCGGGTGGCGTGGCCGGTCGCGCGCTTGACGCGCGCAATCTCGCGACTCGTCTGCTGGCGGTCGGCCACCAGCTCGAGCAGTCGGGCGTCGAGGTCGTTGAGATGTTGTCTGAGCGCTTCGAGGGACATGCGGGGGCCTGGGCGGTGCGATTGCCGGCCCCCTTTGTACCGGTCGCATCGGGCCGGCGGCAAGCGTAGGTCTACGCACCACGCCTGCCGCCGCCCGCCGCACCGCGCTATTTCAACGGGATATAGAGCTGGATCCCGAGCGAAGGCTGGCCGCCGTAGCCATGGACAGGCGCCGGATAGTAGCGCTGCGCCGGGTAATAGCCGTGCGCCGGGTAGTTGACCCGCGGCGGCGGGCCGTAATACACCGGTCGGGCCGGCACGTAGTACACGTGCCTCGGCGCCTTCTTGTGGTGCTTCTTGTAGTGCCCGGGCGGGACGTGACGATCATATTGCCGATAGTGCTTGTCGCCACGATCGTGCCGGCGGTAATCATCCCGATCGCCCGCGACAGCGGTCGCGCCCACCGCGGTCAGTGCAATAGCAATGAGTGCTGTGCGTAACATGACTGGGTCCTCCGGGACCCCCACGGCGGGAGTCCGAACTCGGGGCCAGATTGCACCCCTGTCAATGAACCCGTGCTGAACCGCGTGGCACGGGCCGCTATCATGTGGAACCTATGTTCGCCACCGAATTCCTGCCCGACCCGCTGCCCGCAGAGCCGCTGGAAATCGCGGCCGCATGGCTCACCGAGGCCTCCCGGCGGGCCGATCAGCCCAACCCCAATGCCATGGTGCTGGCCACGGTGGATGCGCGGGGACAGCCCTCGGCGCGCGTGGTGCTGTGCAAGGACATCGTGGCTGCGCCAGGGTTTGTGCGGTTCTTCACCAACTACGAGTCACACAAGGGACGCGACATCGGGCAGCAGCCGCGCGCCGCGATCGTGATGCACTGGGATCACCTGCATCGCCAGGTCCGGGTGGAAGGCATCGTGCGCAAGGCGTCCGCCGCCGAGAGCGACGCGTATTTCGCCACGCGGCCCTGGCAGCGGCAGATCGGCGCGTGGGCGAGCCAGCAGAGCCGGCCCGTCGCCTCGCGCGCCAAGCTGCTCCAGGATCTCGCGAACACCGCCGCGCGCTTCGGGGCGCCGGTACCGGGTCCCGAGGACGATCCGCCACCGCCCGGCATCACGATCCCGCGTCCTGCGTACTGGGGCGGCTACTGTCTGTGGGCGAGCGCGGTGGAACTGTGGGTCGAGGGCGAGTCACGCATCCACGATCGCGCGCGCTGGGAGCGCACACTCGAGTCGCCGGGCGACGTCGCGCCCGGACCGTGGCGCGCAACGCGCCTGCAGCCCTGACCGTCGCGCGTGTGGCGCATCCTGCGAATTGCCGTGCTGCTGCTGGTGCTGGTCGCGGTGGCGAGCCAGGCGTGGCTCGAACGCGCGGGCGCGCGCGACTGGACCGAGCCGCTGTGGGTCGGCATCTTCCCGATCGCCGCGGATGACGACCCCGTCACCGAGGCGTATCTCGGCGGCCTGCAGCGCGCGTCCTTCGAGGCGATCGAGCGTTACTTCGATGCCGAAGCGCGCGAATACGCGCTCGGCCTCGAGCGCCCGGTGCACGTGGAGCTCTATCCGCGCGTTGCGCAGCGCCCGCCTGCGCTGCCGGCGCAGGCCGGAGCGTTGCGCACCGCCGCCTGGAGTCTCGCGATGCGCTGGTACGCATGGCGCACGAGCGCCGGCACCGACGGCGCGCCGGCCAACATCCGCCTGTTCGTCGAGTACCACGCGGCGGAGCGCCTCGCCGTGTTGCCGCATTCGCTTGGACTCAGCAAGGGGCTGATGGGAGTGGTGCATGCCTACGCCGATCGGGGCCACGAGGGCGGCAACAACATCGTGATTGCGCACGAACTGCTGCACACGCTTGGCGCCACCGACAAGTACGACCTTGCGACGCTGCTGCCGCTCTACCCGGAGGGGTTCGCGGAGCCCGCGCGCGAACCACGCTTCCCGCAACCGCTCGCCGAGATCATGGCAGGGCGGCGCGCCATCTCGGCGCGCGAGGCCGAAATGCCCGCCGCACTCGCCGAAACGGTGATCGGACCGGTGACCGCGCGCGAGATCGCCTGGAGCGTGCCGTGAGCCGCACGATCCTCGCAGTGCGGGGCCTCGACATCCGCGCCGGCGAGCGCCTGCTCGTGCAGGGCCTGGACCTCGACGTACGCGCAGGGGAAAGCATCGCCCTGCTCGGCCGCAACGGCAGCGGCAAGAGCCTCACGCTGCACACCCTCGCAGGCCTTCGCGCGCCCGACGGCGGCAGCCTCATCCTCGACGGCAAGCCCATCGACGCGTTCGCGCGCCGCAGGGTTGCGCAGCGCATCGGCCTGCTGCTGCAGGACCTCGAGAGCGGACATTCGGAGACCGCGCTCGAGGCGGTGCTGGTCGGCCGCCATCCGCATCTGGAACCGTGGCAATGGGAGCGCGATGAAGACCGGCGGCTCGCCCGCTCGATGCTCGGGCGCGTGGGCCTCGAGCAGCTCGGCGCGCGCACGATGGCGACGCTGTCGGGCGGTGAACAGCGCCGCGTCGCGATGGCGACGCTGCTGGCACAGCAGCCGGGGCTGTTCCTGCTCGATGAGCCGACCAATCACCTCGACCCCCACCACCAGCTCGCCGTGCTCGACCTGTTTCGCGAACAGACGCATGGCGGGCGCGCGGTGATCGCCACGCTGCACGATCCGACGCTCGCCGCACGCTACGCAGACCGTGTGGTGCTGCTCTACGGAGATGGCCGCTGGCTCGCGGGCGATGCGCGCGAAGTGCTCACGGCCGAAAATCTCTCGGCGCTCTACCTTGCACCGGTCATCGCGGCTGAGGTCGAGGGCCGGCGTGTATTCGTGATGGCCTGAGCGCGTCAGGCAAACAGGGGCGCAACCGCGGCATGCAGCGCGGCGTTGCCGGCGAGCACCGAGGTCGTCGCGAGTCCCACCTCGCCGCCCGCGAGATCGGTGAACACCCCGCCCGCCTCGCGCACGATCACCGTGAGCGCGGCGATGTCGAGGATGTTCACATCGGATTCGATCACCACGTCGAGCGCGCCGCGCGCGAGCAGGTGGTAATGCACGAAGTCGCCGTAGCCGCGGATGCGACTCACCTGCGTGACCAGCTTGCCGTAGTTCGCCCAGCCTTGCCCCGAGCGCGCGAGGCTCTTCAGGTTGCCGGTCGACACGATCGCGTCCTCGAGCGTGCGCGTGGCGCTGACGCGGATCGGCTGGCCGTCGAGGAACGCGCCCTCACCTTGCGCCGCCCACGCGAGCTCCCCATAGGCCGGCGCGCTCGAGACGCCGAGTACCAGCCGGCCGGCGCGCAGCAGCGCGATCTGGGTCGAGAAAAACGGGCAGTCGCGCACGAAGGACTTGGTGCCGTCGATCGGATCGACGAGCCAGACGCTCTCGGCGTCCATCGCGCTCCGGCCAGTCTCCTCGCCGTAGAAGCCGTAGGCCGGAAAGCGCCGCGCGAGCACTTCGCGGATCGCTTCCTCGGCGCGCACGTCCGCTGCGGTGACCGGAGAGCGGTCTTCCTTCACGGTAACGGCCAGATTGCGGCGGTACAGGGCGTTGATGACGGCGGCGGCGGCGCGGGCGGCCTCCTGCGCGGCGGCGAGTTCTTGGGCGAGTGACATGGAAGGCGCAGTGTATGTGATAAAGTTCTCCCGCTGCCAAGGTGTACGGGAAGCCGGTGAAGCGCGTCGCGCCACTCCGGCACTGCCCCCGCAACGGTAAGCAGGCATCAATCGCATCGGTCTCCCCCGGGAGACGCCACTGCGCAAGGGCGCGGGAAGGTGATGCGAGGAGGCGCCCGGGCCCACGCCCAGGCACCTTGTCTGCAAGTCCGGAGACCGGCCTGGCACAGGTTCTCGCGTTTCATACCGACCATGCGGGCGAGCATGGGGAAAGGACTTTGCAGTGTTTACCGTATTCCGTGCGGCGCATGCCGCCGCCTTTGCGTCCGTCGCTGTCGCGATGGCCACTTCCACCCTTGCCGTGGCTGCCGAGCCACTCCTCGACGAGTCCGTCGTCACCGCGACGCGTACTGCCGTCGCGCTCGATGAGCTGACCGCGCCGCTGTTCGTCATCGATCGCGAGCAGATCGAGCGATCGCTGGCGCCCGATGCCGGCGAGCTGCTGCGCACGCACGCAGGCATCGAGCTCGCGCGCACCGGCGGACCGGGCCAGCCGACATCGCTGTTCACCCGCGGCACCGACAGCAACCACACCGTCGTGCTGATCGACGGTGTGCGCGTGAATCCCGGCACCATCGGCAGCGCGGCGCTGCAGAACATCGCGCCCGAGGCGGTGCAGCGCATCGAGGTGGTCAAGGGACCGCGCTCGACGCTGTACGGCTCCGACGCGATCGGCGGCGTGGTGAACGTGCGCACCCGCGCGGCCGCGCAGCGCGGCTTCACCGGTTACGTGTCCGGCGGCCGCTACGACACCGTGAATGGCGGCCTCGGCGGCGGCTGGCAACTCGGTGGGACAGCCGGCCTCGGCTTCGGCGTCGATTACCGCGAGAGCGAAGGCTTTCCGACGCTGGTCGACGACACGATCGACCGCGGCTTCGAGAACCTGACGGTAAACCTCGCCGCCGAATACGCGCCCGCGGCCACGCTCGACTTGCGCGCGCGCGCGTGGCGCGCTGCCGGCAATTCCGCCTACTCGGTGACGGTGTTCGATCCCGTCACGTTCGCACCGGGCCTCGTGGCGGTCGACCAGGACTTCGAGAACGCGAGCTATGCCATCGAATCGCTGTGGCGGCCGCGGGGCAATGTCGATGTGCGCGCCACACTGACCCGCATCGAGGACGAGATCGAACAGAACCAGGACAATGCCGGCCTTGCGCCGCCGCCTCACGATTTCCTGCGTACTGCGCGCGACGGCCTCGAGCTGCAGGGCGACATCCGCCTCGGCGACGCCAACGAGCTGACACTCGGCGCGCTGCTGACGCGCGAGGACACGCAGGCGCTGTCGTATGGCACGGCGTTCGACATCGACACCGCCGTCAACCAGTTCTTCGTGCAGGACCGCGCGGTGTTCGGCCGGCAGAGCCTCGTCGCCGCGGCCGGCCTCGTCGATCACGATACCTTCGGCGAGGAGCCCGTCTGGAACGCCGAATACGGCATCATGCTGCCCACCGCGACGCGCCTCACGCTGGCCACGGGCCGGGCGTTTCGCGCACCGGACAGTACCGACCGTTACGGCTTCGGTGGCAACCCGGACCTCGCGCCCGAAGTCTCCCGGCAGATCGAGATCGGCTTGCGGCAGACGATCGGCACTCAGCACAGCCTCTACGCCAACGCGTTCCGCAACGACATCGATGGCCTGATCGTGTTCGTGTTCGACCCGGTCACCTTCGATGGCCGCAACGAGAACGTCGAGCGGGCCCGCATCGAGGGAGTCGAGCTCGGCTACGTGTTCAGCGGTGCGAAGTGGCACGCCCGCGCCGAAGTCACGCTGCAGGACCCGCGCAACCGCGATACCGGCGAGCGCCTGCTGCGCCGTGCGCGGGAAAACTATGTGCTCGCGCTCGAGCGCGTGGGCGCGCGCGTCAGCTTCGGGGCCGACGTGAGTTATGCCGGGGACCGACACGACACGGCCTTCCCCGCCACGGTCACGCTCGACAGCTACGTGCTCGTGAACGCCAACGCACGGTTCGCGGTGAGCGACAGCTGGTCAGTGCAGGCCCGGCTCGACAACGCGTTCGACGAGGGCTACACGCTGGTGAACGGCTACAACACCCCGGGCAGGAGCCTCACGCTGGCGACGCGCTTCGCGTTCAAGTAGCGTTGGCGCCATGGGAAACCGGCTCTCGAAGATCTACACCCGCACCGGCGATGATGGCACCACCGGACTTGGCGATGGCACGCGGGTATCGAAGGACGACGCGCGGGTCGCGGCCTACGGCACGGTGGACGAGACCAACAGCGCCATCGGCGTCGTACTGGCGCAGGCGGGCGTGCCCGACGCGATCCGGCACTGCCTCACCGAAGTGCAGCACGACCTGTTCGACCTGGGCGGCGAGCTGTGCATCCCCGGCGCGCGGGTGATCACCGGCGAGCACACGGTGCGGCTCGAGATCGACCTCGACCGCTTCAACGAAGACCTGCCGTCGCTCAAGGAATTCATCCTGCCGGGCGGCGGCCCCGCTGCGGCGGCGTGCCATGTGGCGCGCACGGTGTGCCGTCGCGCCGAGCGGGACGTGTGGACACTCGCGAGCTCGACCGAGGTGGCCCCCGAAGTGGCGCGCTACCTCAACCGGCTGTCGGATCTGCTGTTCGTGATTGCGCGCGTACTCGCGCGCGCGGAAAGCGGCAGCGAGGTGCTGTGGCGCCACGATCGCGGGCGACGCTGACGCGCTCCTGAGGCGCTGCGCTCACGGCCGCTGAGGCGCGCCGCTCACCCGACCAGCGCGCGCAGTGTCGACCAGTCGAAGGCCGGCCCGGGATCCGTCTTGCGCCCCGGCGCAATGTCGCTGTGGCCGACGATGCGTTCGCGAGAGAGCGTGGGATAGGTCGCGAGCAGCGCGCGGATCAGGTTGGCGAGGGTCGTATACTGCGCGAGCTCGAACGGCACATCGTCCGCGCCTTCGAGCTCGATGCCGATCGAGAAGTCGTTGCAGCGCGTGCGCCCCTGGTAGGACGACTCGCCTGCGTGCCAGGCGCGCTGCGCGAACGGCACATACTGGGTCACGTTGCCGTCGCGCCGGATCAGCACATGGGCGGAAACGCGCACGCCCTTCAGCGTCTCGAAGTACGGGTGCGCACCGTGCGGCAGGGCGCCGGTGAACAGCGCATCGATCCACGGCCCGCCGAATTCACCCGGCGGCAGGCTGATGTTGTGCACCACGATGAGGTCGGGTGTCATCCCGGCGGGACGCGCGTCGAAGTACGGTGAAAGCACCTGTCGCACGGCTCTGATGAGGCCCGTGGCGGCGTCGATGTCGAGCAGCATGGATCGATCATGCCACAATCGCGCCATGCGCCTGGTCCGGGTCTACTCCGAGGAGCCGCTCGCCGCGAACCGCGAGCACGCGCTGTCGCGCAGCGCCGCCGGGCACGTGCTGCGGGTCCTGCGGCTGGCTGTCGGCGACCCGCT
Organism: uncultured Pseudomonadota bacterium; assembly: GCA_902826575.1. Taxonomy (GTDB): domain Bacteria; phylum Pseudomonadota; class Gammaproteobacteria; order Steroidobacterales; family Steroidobacteraceae; genus CADEFQ01. The sequence continues at coordinate 15,360 of CADEFJ010000021.1, forward strand.
GGTGCTGTTCGACGGTCGCGGCGGCGAGTATCCGGCGCGACTGGTGAGTGCCGGCAGGAGCGGCGCGGTCGTCGAAACCGGCGAACACCGCGGGATCGAGCGCGAGTCACCGCTCGCGATCACCCTGCTGCAGGGCCTCGCGCGCGGCGAGAAGATGGACCTGATCGTGCAGAAGGCCACCGAACTGGGCGTCGCGCGCATCGTGCCGGTGGCGCTCGGGCGCAGTGTCATGCGCGTCGCCAACGAGGAGCGCGCCGACCGGAAGCTCGCGCACTGGCAGGCCGTGGCGGCGAGCGCGTGCGAACAGTGCGGGCGCAATCGGCTGCCGGAGATCCTGGCTCCAGTGGACTTCAGTGCGGCGCTCGCACTGACTGCAGGGTTCGCGCAGCGCCTGCTGCTCGGGCCAACGGCATCGCGCGAACTCGGCTCCCTCAAGCTCGCCGCCGAGCCGCTCGCGCTACTGATCGGACCCGAGGGCGGCCTCGAGGACGATGAAGTTGCCGCAGCGAAACGCGACGGCTGGTGCGCGGTGCGCTTCGGACCGCGCGTGCTGCGCACCGAGACCGCGGCAATCGCGACCATCGCCGCGCTGCAAGTCAAGGCCGGCGACCTCGGCTGATCAGTCAGGCAGCCTGGTGCCGGGTTTTCGGTATTTCGGTTATTGCGCGGCTGCGCCGCAATAACCGAAATACCGAAAACCCGGCACCGATTCTCCGATTCCTACGGTCGGTAGCTGCTGAACACGTACTCGCGCGACTGCTGCGGCTCGTGGCAGCCGAAGCAGCCCGCACCATTGCCGGCGCCGACCACGCGTTCCGACTGGCTGTCGCCGGCGAAACCCTCGAAGCCCCAGCCGCCGGTGCTCGCGTACTTCTTCGCGTCCCGGTGCATCACGCCGACCACCTTGCGCTTACCTTCGGCAACCGCGCCATCCGCGGAGACGACGTCGAGCAGATCGAACACGATCACCGCGCCATCGGCGAAGTGGCCGCCGGTGTAACCGGCCATCGCCTGCTCATTCGCATACAGGTGATGGATGCCGCCGAACGAACCGTACAGCGGATGGCCTTCGCCGATCACCATGCTCTTCACATGCTGCCAGGACCGATAGCCGTCCGGATACGGCACGGCGTCGTTCTCGGCACTGACGACGACACCGGCGGCGATTGCGCCGGTGAGGGCGGCCACGGCCGCGAAATGGCGTACATTCATCTGTGTTGTCTCCTGCGAAGTTGGCCCCCGACGGCCCGGTACGCGACAATCTAGGGGCCAACAGGTGCGCGCGTAAGTCCGCACACAACGGTGCCTTGCTTACTTTCCGGTGCAAATTGATGGCCACACTCAGGAAAAGAAAACCCGTCACGACCCCGCCGCGCACCGCACGCATGGTCGAGGACATCGTCGGCTGCAAGTGGTCGCTGGTGGTGCTCGACCTCGTGGGCCGCGGAGTCGCGCGCCCCGGAGCGATGCAGCGCCAGGTGCCGGGGCTCACCGCGAAGGTGCTGAACGAGCGCCTGCGCAAACTCCTGCGCTTCGGCCTGATAGAGCGCGAAGTCTTCGCCGAAGTGCCGCCGCGCGTGGAGTACCACCTGACTTCGCTCGGCCGCCGCTTTGGCGATGTGCTCGAGCGCATCAGCGCGCTCGATCGCGAGCTCGGCACGCGGAGCTGAAGCTTGTCGCCCTATCGCATCGTGAGCGGCGAGATCGGTTACTTTCACCGCGAGCACGGCCTCACCGGGCGTGAAGCATTCACCCTCTCCGCCGCCCGCGACGGCAGCCGCACAGCTCGCGCGATGTGTGAGATGTACGACGTCGCATTGCTTCGCGACGTCACGTACACGGTCGACGCGGCGTGGCATCCGCGCCATGCCTTCGTGCAACTGATGCTCGAAGGGCGCAGCGCGGGCGCTGGCTGGTTCGGATTCGAGCCCGACGCGATCGCCTTCGAGGGCGTCGACGCCGCCGGCGAGCGTCACAGCGCACGCGTGCCGGCAGAGCCGGCGCCCGCCGTGTTCGCGCCGCACCCGCTGATCCTCGACGGCTGGCAGTCGGCGGTCTTCGACCCCGCAGGGCCGTCGCGGCAGAAGTATCACAGCGCGACCTGCTCGCTCGAGCCCGACGGCGGCTCGGCGCCCTTCCCGGTCTTCACGACCAAGGTGATGGAATTCGTGCGCAGGGAAACGATCGAGGTCGAGGCGGGACGCTTCGACTGCGGGCGCTTTCGCATCCACCCGCACCGCAAGGACTGGGCGCCGCTCGAGATGTGGATCACCGGCGAGGATCGCATCCTGTGCCGCATGGACTGGGCGGTGCTCGACAGCTCCTACCGGTTGCTCAAGCTGTGCGACGCAGGATCTCGCGACCCTTGACGCGTCCCGCGCGAAATTCGCATGCGGACGTTGATGGCGTTCAGTCTGGAACCTGCCGGAAGAACACGAAATATCCCATGAGGGCGGTCCACAGAAGATAGACAACTATGGAAGCCCGGAATCCCAGGGGCTGGGTCGCGCGCAAGTACGGCCCGCCTTTGCAGTAAACGCTTCCCCGGATGAGCCCCGACACCGCAAAGTATGCCGTGACGATGCCTATGAGAAAGAGGACAAGCTTGAGCACTGCTGACAACCCCCTTCTGCGTTCCGGGACTCAAGCAGCGCTCTAGCGAGCGTCGCCCGGCTAGGCGGCCACCGACGTCTCGTCGGCGATCATCTCTTCGAGCATCTCGATGTCGGGGACGAGTGGAGCTTCGTTGATCATGCGCACCTGGCAGATCACCGGGTGGCGCTCGGGGAACGAGCGCGTGTTGTCGGGCCGCACGACATCGGAACTCACCCGCACGAGCTGCGGGAAGCCCTGCGAGACGAGGCCGAAGTAGCCGCCCTCGACGCGCGAGCCGAGGCAGTGGAACACGACGATGCGGCTGCGACCCGTGGCGGGCGGAATGCCCTGGCCACAGGTGCCTTCGAAGCAGATGAGGGGAATCGTGCGGCCGTTCCAGGGCACGGTGCCCAAATACCACGGCGGCGCCCCGGCCATTTCCGACGGCGGCTGGAAGCCGACCACTTCGGCCACGCAGGCGCGCGGCACGATCAGGCGCCCGTCGACCAGCGGGACGAGCAGGCTGTAGATCTCGCTGACGCGCTCGGCCATGGCTCAGTGCCCCCTGCCGGTGCCCGACGCGCGCGCCGGTTCGCGGCGCCGCGACACGAGCGGCTCGATCGCCTCGAGCAACTGCGCTTCCTGGTAGGGCTTGCCGAGATAATCGTCGACGCCGATCTCGATCGCGCGCGCCCGATGCTTCTCGCCCACACGCGAAGTGATCATGATGATCGGGATGTCCTTCAGGCGCTCGTCGGCGCGCACATGCGCGGCGACTTCGTAGCCATCCATGCGCGGCATCTCGATGTCGAGCAGGATGATATCGGGCAGATTCTCCTGCAGCACCTCGATCGCATCGACGCCGTCGCGTGCGGTCAGCACACGCATGCCGTTCCTCTCGAGCAGGCGCTGGGTGACGCGGCGCACCGTGATCGAGTCATCGACCACCAGCGCCAGCGTGCGTTTGTCGGTGCGATCGCGCGGCACGACCGGCTCGCTGCGTCCGCGCCATTCGGCGCGCACCAGCGCATTGATGTCGAGGATCACGACGATGCGCCCGTCGCCGAGGATCGTTGCACCGGAGATGCCGCGGATGGCGGAAATCTGCGGGCCCACCGACTTGACGACGATTTCGCGGCTGCCGACCAGTTCGTCGGTCACGAGGCCGGTCGAGTGCTCGCCGGCACGCACCAGGATCACCGGAATGGTCACGTCCTGCTCCGGCAGCGTGGAGGGCTCGAGGCCCACGTACTGCGCGAGGTGCTGGAAGCGGAATCGCTGGCCATTGTGTTCGAACGGCGGCGCCTCGGGCCCGAGATGCGCGGTCACTTCGTCTTTCGTCAGGCGCACGACGCCCTCGACGGTGGTGAGCGGCAGCGCGTAGAACTCGTCTCCCGAGCGCACCACGAGCGCGTGGCTGATGGCGAGCGTGAACGGCAGGCGGATCGTGAACGAGCTGCCCTCGCCCTCCTTGGTCTCCATGTGCAGCGCGCCGCCGAGCTTCTTCACGGTGTCGGCAACGACATCCATGCCGACGCCTCGCCCGGCGTTCTGGGTGACCCTGCCGGCAGTGGAGAAGCCCGGCTCGAGCACGAGTTGCATCACGTCCTCGTCGGACAGCACCTGCCCGGGGCGGATCATGCCGAGCGCCAGGCCCTTCTCGCGGATCGCCTTGAGGTTCATGCCGGCACCGTCGTCGCTCACCTGCACGATGACCTCGGCGCCCTCGCGGCGCAGCGCCAGGGTGATTCGACCGGTCGCAGGCTTGCCCCGCCCCTCGCGCTCGTCCGGCGCCTCGATGCCGTGCGCGACACAGTTGCGCAGGATGTGCTCGAAGGCCGGCAGCATGCGTTCGAGCACCTGCCGGTCGAGTTCGCCGGCGGCGCCCTCGACGAACAGCTCGGCGCGCTTGCGCGTGTCGGAAGCCGCCTGGCGCACGATGCGCGCGAGGCGCTGCACGTGACGCTCGAACGGCACCATGCGGGTGCGCATCAGCCCGTTCTGCAATTCGGTGATCGTGCGCGCCTGGTGCTGCAGCAGGTTCTGCGTGTCCTGGGTCAGCGTTTCGAGCAGCTGCTGGATGCTCGCCACGTCGCTCGCGGTCTCGGCAAGGCCGCGTGAGTACTGCTGGATCGTCGAATAGCGATCGAGCTCGAGCGGATCGAACTCGGCACGATGCCCGGCCTCGTCCTCGTGCGTGTGCAGGATCTGCGATTCGGTCTCGATTTCGAGCTTGCGCAGCTGCTCCTTGAGGCGCGTGACCGTGCGCGAAAGCTCGGTGAGGTTGAAATCGATCGAGGCGATCTGCTGCTCGAGCCGCGCGCGGCCGATGCTGACTTCACCCGAATAGTTGAGCAGCTGGTCGAGCAGGTCGGCGTCGACGCGCGCCATTTCCTGGCGTTCGCCCCGCACGCTGGGCTCGCGGCCCGGCGGCACCGGCGCCGGCGGCGCGAGCGCTTCGCCGTTTCCCGCGGCAACGGGCGGTCCGAAGGTCGGCGGCGGCGCCACCGCGGGCGTCATCACGACCGGCGCGGCCGGTGCGGCCTGTTTGGCTTGTTCCGCCTGTTCGGCCAGCGATGCGACGAGTGCTTGCGGCGCCAGCGGCGCGGCGGCGGCCGACAGGTCTACGGGGATATCGGCGTCCGCATCGCTCTCGAGCGACGACGGCAGCTCGATCTCGATCTCCTCCAGCTCGGATTCCGGCGCGGGGGCGGGCGCTGCCACGACAGGAGCGGCGGCGGGTGCCACGACATGCGCGGCGGTCGCACGCGACGGATCGAGGGCGTGGATGCGCGCGATCAGCGCATCAGCCCGCGCGACGCCGCGCCCGCTGATGATCGCATCACGCATGTGCGAAATCTCGTCGAGGCTCGCGACCAGCACGGCCTGTGCCGACTCATCGGCATGCACGGATCCCGATTCAATCTGGTTGACGAGCGATTCCATCTCGTGGGCGAGATCGCCCATCGCGAGGACACCCGCCATGCGCGCGCCGCCCTTCAAGGTGTGCAGCGGTCGCTTCAGCGCATCGAGATGCGCGCCGTTGGCGCGATCGGCGCCCCACGACTGCAGTGCGCTCTCGGTGCTCTCGATCAGCTCGCCCGCCTCTTCGGCGAAGATGGCGGCGATCTCGTGATCGTAGTCGGCCGATACGGCGGGTGCCGGCTCGGCTGGCTCGCCCGCAGCGGCCTGCGCCGCCGGCGGCGCCTGCGGTGGCAGGCTCGCAGCCTGTTCCGCCTCGGCGGCGGCAGCTGCGGCGGCAATGCGCGTATCGAGCGCCGTCTCGGCGCGCGCGATACGTGCGCGCAGTTGATCGTGCGTCTGGAAAAAGCCGGTGGCCTCGTCGAGGTTGCCGGCGACGCGCTCCATTTCCTGCATGCAGTCGCCGATCAGTCCGAGGTCAGCGCTCGTGAGGCCCACGCCGCTGTCGAAGGACTTGCGCATCCAGTGATCGAGCGGCCCGGCGAGGCGGATGCCGTGGCGCGCGACCGCAGCCTTCGAACTGCCGCTCAGCGTGTGGCAGGCGCGATAGACATCTTCGGTCAGGACATGCGGTTCGGGTCGTTGCTGTTCTTCGCCCAGAAAAGACCGCACCGTAGTGATATGCGCCGCGGTCTCGCGGCTGAAAATCTCGCGCAACCCCGGATCGGCTTCGGCGGCGGGCTCCGCCGCCTTGATCGCAGTCTCGGACACCTGCACGGCGGAAGTCGTCTCGCCGCCTTCGCCGCGCATGGCCTCGACGTCCTGACGCGCGGCGAGCGCATGGGCGCGCGCAATGATCGGCGCGGTATCGAGCGCACAGGCGGCGCCGCTCTCGAGCGCCACAAGCAGCTGCGGCAGCGCACGCATGCCATCGCGCAAGGTGGCAAGGATCTCGGGCGTACGGCCCAGCGTCTTGTCGATCAGGCGATTCAGCAGGTTCTCGATCGCCCAGGAAAACTCCGCCATCTCGCGCGCACCGACCATGCGGCCGCTGCCCTTGAGCGTGTGCAGTGAGCGGCGCACGGTCGACAGCGCGCCATCCTCGAGCGGATTCTCGTCCCAGCGCGGAAACTCGCGCTGGATGCGCGCGACTTCCTCGCCGGCTTCCTCGATGAAGAGGCTCACCAGCTCCGGGTCGGCAAGCGCCGCAGTGGGCGGATTGAGCGGCACCGGCGCCAGGGTCGGCGGGCTGCCGGCCGGCGCGTCGGTCGCTTCGAGATCCGAGCTGTCGGCGCCGTGCGCGATGCGGTAGGCACCGCTCGCCGTGGTGGGCGGGGCGATGCGCAACGTGCGCGCGAAAGTGGTTTCGTTGAGTGGCGGCACGGTGGGCACCGCCGGGTCCGGCTCGGCCGCGAGCGCATCGAGGCAGGTCTGCGCGTTGTCGAGCATGTAGAACGGTTCACTGCGGCGCGCCTGCAGCGTTTCCATGTAGTACTCGACGCTCACGATCGCGTCGGCCAGCCGGTCGAGCAGATGCGAAGGCAGCGCGGGTACGCCGGGGCGCATCACGCGCTTAAGGTGCGCACCGATGCCATCGACGATCTCGACCGCGCGCGTCTTGCCGAGCATGACGAGGCCGGCCTTGATGCCGCGCATCAGCTCGCTCCAGCTGTCGAGGCCTGCCGTACTCAAGGTGCCGCCGACGCTCTGCGCGATCGCTTCCTTCACGCGCGCGAGGTTCAGCATGCACTCGCGCAGCACCGCGGCCTGCACCTGGTGGAAATCCTGGTCGTCGCTGGTCTGCGGCGCGCCCTTGGGCTTCGGCACGATCATGCCGACGAGCTGGTCGTCGAGGTGATCCTCGATGCCGATCAGCGTGGCGGCGATCTCGAGCAATGTGCCGTCGTCGGCCTGTGCCTTGCCGTTCACGATCGCTTCGAGCCGGCCGATTTCGCCCTGCACGCGCGTGCGCAGCGCACCGAGGCCCAGCACGCCGAGCGTGTCACCGATCTTGCGCAGCAGCTCGACCTGCGGTGCGAGTTCCGCGGCCTGTCCGCCGCCGCGGCGCACGAAGATATCGAGCACGTCCTTGACCTTGGCGAGGTCCTCGCGGATCGCCGCGCCCACGGTGCGCATCAGCTTCACGCTCGGCGCGGACAGGCTCTCGCGCTCCTGCTCGACGGCCTCGTCGACCGGCAGCAGATCGCCGAGGCGGAAAGAGGCGCGCACGGCCGAAACCTTCGGCCCCGATGATTCGGCACGCGCGATGTAATAGAGGATGTTGTTCAGCAGCTCGACCGGCGGGCTCTGGCAGTAGCGCGCCTCACCTTCCTCGTAGAGGCGCTTGATCTCGCGATCGGCAAGACCCAGCAGCCGCTTGATCGATACGCCGCCCTCGACGCCGCGCTCGCGCAACGCCTCGATCAGCGCACCGGTGACCCACCACAGCTGGAATACCGGCTGGCGGGTGGCCACCTGTTCGATCTTGTGGGCGACCGCGGCGAGGATCTCGAGGTTCTGGTCGATGCGCTCGCCACGGATCCAGCCGATGAGGCCGACCTGGAAACGCGCGCGCAGGCGCCGGGCCCATTGTTCGATGGTGAGCGGCTGCTCGCCCGGGGTCGGCGCGACGGGCGTCGCCTGCCGGTCGGACTTCAGGTTCAGCAGCAGCAGCGTGCCTTCCGACAGCAGCGGGCTGCCGCGCACGGCGCGCAGGTCGTTCAGCAGCGGCAGCAACACGAGCGCCAAGTCGCGACCGCCGGCGATCACGCGCTCGAGATAGCCCGGCAGCTGCACCATCGCGCGCAGCAGCGCATCGAGCGATTCGGCCTGGTTCTTGCGCTCGGCGGAGGTCGCGATCAGGTAACGCGTGACCTGCTCCATCTCCTCGGCGAGCAACGCCGCGCCGTAGATCTCGAGCACGCGCAGCACGCTCTGCACCTGGTGCATTTCGCCGGCCACACGCTCGAGCAGCGCGACATTGTCCGGCTGCTCGACGAAGGCCTCGACGGCCGCACGCGCCTCGCCGAGCGTCGCGTTGATTTCGCGACCGACGAGCTCGAGGGTCTGGGTGGCGATCTCCGACATGGGCTCAGCTCGCCTTGACCCGGCGCGCGAGTTCCGCGGGAACTTCCGGTCGCTTCAGGCCGCGCATCGTGAGACCGGGGTCGGGCGCACCCGGCAGGCGGAAGCCCGCGGCGGCCTTGCGCATGCCGGCCGAGAGTTCGGCGAGCTTGGCGATGGCGACCGAATTGGCGCTGGTGGATTCGGCGGTCTGCGCGCTGATCTCGCGCAGCACCTGCAGGTTGCGCGCGATGCTCTGCGCGGAGCTCGCCTGTTCGCGCGAGCTGCCTGAAATGTTCTGCACGAGGCTCGCGATCTGGTTCGACACCTGCTCGATTTCCTCGAGCGCGGCGCCCGCGTTCTCGGCGAGCAGCGCGCCGCCCACGACGTCGGTGGTGCTGCGCTCCATCGAAACGACGGCCTCGTTGGTGTCGGTCTGGATCGTGCGCACCAGCACCTCGATCTGCTTGGTGGCGAGCGCCGAGCGCTCGGCGAGACGCTGCACTTCGTCGGCGACAACCGCAAAGCCGCGGCCGGCATCCCCCGCCATCGACGCCTGGATCGAAGCGTTCAGCGCGAGGATGTTGGTCTGCTCGGCGATGTCGTTGATCAGCTCGACGATGCTGCCGATCTCCTGCGAGCTCTCGCCCAGGCGCTTGATGCGCTTGCTGGTCTCCTGGATCGTCTCGCGGATCGCATTCATGCCGTCGATCGTGCGCCGCACGGCTTCGCCGCCCTTGTGCGCGACGTCGACCGAATGGCGCGCCACGTCGGAGGCGCGCTCGGCGTTGCCGGAGATTTCCTCCGTATTGGAGGCCATCGCCCCGGCGGATTCGGACGCGGCGGCGACCTGCTTCGACTGCGCGACGCTCGCCTTGGCAAGGTGCTGCGAAAGCGCCTGGGTCTGGCGCGCCGCGCTGTCGAGCTGCACCGAGGACTGGTTGATCGTCGTGACCAGGCCGCGCAGTGCCTCGATCGCGTAATTGATCGAATCGGCGATGGCGCCGGTGATGTCCTCCGTGACGGTCGCCTGCACGGTGAGATCGCCGTCGGCAAGGCTCGAGAGTTCGTCGAGCAGGCGCAGGATCGCCTGCTGGTTGCGATCGTTGTCGCGGGTCTGGGTCTCGGCGAGCGCGCGTTGGCGCTCGACGCCGAGGCGCAGGCCATTGAATTTCAGCAGCAACAGCAACAGCGGCAGGATTGCGGCGATGCCCAGCGCGATCGGCACCCACACCAGCCACGCCGGCCCGCTGCTGTCCGCACCGGTGACCGCGAGATTGCCGAGCGCGCGCGCGCTGCTCGCCATCCGGTCGGCGGTCGCCTTGCCGGCGGCGAGTGTCGAGGCGGCACTGACGACATCGCCCACGGCCGCATTCAGCGTGGCGAATTGCTCGCCGAGGGCCACGGCACGCCGTTCGGCGTCACCACCCGAGGCGCGCGGCAAGCCGAGGCTCGTGTCGGAACCATCCAGGCCCTTGACGACGCGGCCGACGTAATCGGTGTTCTCGGCGAGGCGCGCGGCGATCTCGGCCTGCGTACCGCTGCCGCCGGCGAGGCGCTCCACATCGAGCTCGATGCGCGCGAGTGCGGTGGCGTACAGATCGAGGGGCCGGCCGATCACCGCACTCGGGGCCGCGCCCGGCACCGCGAGCGGCATCTTCGCCATCTCGGTGGCCATCGTGGGCGCGGTGCTCCGCACCGCGCCCACCGCGGCGGCCGCCCCCGACAGTGCCGGTGTCGCCTGCGCGAGCGCGGCGCCATCGGACTGCAATGTGGCCCAGCGCCGGTCGCGTACCCAGGAGGCTTGCGGCGAGCGCTTCGCGAGCGAAGCCAGTTCCGCGAGGTTGTCGGCCACGGCGCGCAGCGCCGCGGCATCCCCGCGCGCGGCCGCGGGCGAATCGAGCGTGATGCTCTGCAGCGCAGTGGCGGCGACGCCCGCTGGCGAACTGGCGCGTCCGAGCAACCAGTAGGACCCGGCTGCCAGCAGCGCGAGCGCCATGGCGGCAATCACGTACTTGCCGAGGCTGCTCGCGGTGCGGGTCAATGACTGCTCGTCGTGCGTGCTCATTGGGTTCTGTCTTGTCAGGCGGCCGCGTCGAGAAACGCCTGGCTTTCGATCAGTGTGCGCAGGCTCAGTACGGGCCACTGTTCCTGGCCGCGACGAAAGGTCCCGGCGAGATAACGCTCGCACCGCACGATCGTCGGCGGCACGTCCCCGGAGAACTCCGCTTCGGCGAAGCGCCGGAAGCCGAGCACTTCATCAACCAGCAGGCCCGCCGGGATCTCGCGGTGGTGCGCGACGATCACGCGCGCATTGCGCGTGACCGGCGTGACGCCGCTGCCGAGGAACTGTCGCAGGTCGAGTACCGGCAGCAGCTGCCCGCGCACGTTCGCGAGACCCTTGACCCAGCTCTTCGCACCCGGCACGCGGGTCAGCGCGCCCGGCACGCCCAGCACCTCACGCGTTTCCTCGCGCGCGACCAGATAGAGCTCGCCGGCCATGCGCAGCGCGACGCCCACCCATTCGCGCCCGGACGAGCCGTCCTGCGCCACCTGCGCCGAGACCGCGCGTCCGCGCCGTTCGAGTTCCGAGAGCAGCTCGTAAGGCCGGTCGCGCAGGCTTCTGAGTGAGACGATTTCGGTCATGTCAGGCGGCAAGTGTCGCCTGCGCCTTGGCGACGAGCTGGTCGGGCGAGACCGGCTTCACCATGTAATCCACGGCGCCCTGGCGCAGTCCCCAGATCTTGTCGGTTTCCTGGCCCTTGGAGGTCACCATGACGATCGGAATGGTGCGCGTATGCGGGTCGTTCGACAGCGCCCGGGTCGCCTGGTAGCCGTTCATGTTCGGCATGACGATGTCCATGAAGATGAGATCGGGCTGGATCTCCTTCGCCATGCGCACGCCTTCGACGCCGTCGGTGGCGGTCGCGGTCTTGAAACCGTGCCGCTCGAGCGCGTTCTTGAACACGTGCACTTCAGTGGGTGAATCGTCGACGATCAGTATGAGCGCCATCGCCATCATCTCCCGACATGCGACTCGATTGCGGCCAGCAGCTCGTCCTTGGTGAAGGGCTTGGTCAGATAGTGCTCGGAGCCGACGATGCGGCCCCGGGCGCGGTCGAACAGCCCGTCCTTGGAGGACAGCATGATCACCGGAATGGATTTGTAGACCTTGTTGTGCTTGATCAGCGAACAGGTCTGGTAGCCATCGAGCCGCGGCATCATGATGTCCACGAACACGATGTCGGGCTGGTGGTCGGCTATCTTCGCGAGCGCATCGAACCCGTCGATGGCCGTATAGACCTCGCAACCTTCCTTCGTCAGCAGCGTTTCGGCCGTACGACGGATGGTCTTGCTGTCATCGATGACGAGGACCTTCAGACCCCCGAGCTTCGAGTTGGCGCCATTCACTTGAGCACTTCTCCCGGCGCGTTTTCGCGCAGAATCAACCGGCAAGCTGCCGCGCGTTTTAACATATCGGTATACCCCCCGCCATGCCGGCCACGTCACGTTTCCGGCAACAGGCGGCAAACAAGGAGCCCTGGATGACCGTGCGCCCGAGTCTCGCCGTGGTGATGGACCCCATCGCCGACATCAAGTACGCCAAAGACTCCACCCTGGCCATGCTGCTGGCCGCTGCGGCCCGCGGCTGGGACCTGTGGTACCTGGAGCAGCATGATCTCTCACTGTGCGATGGCGTCGCGTGGGGCCGCGCACGAGCGCTGCAGGTGCATGCCGATCCTGTGAAGTGGTTCACACTCGGCGCACCGGAAAACCTGCGCCTCGGCGAGCTCGACTGCATCCTGATGCGCAAGGACCCCCCCTTCGACACCGAGTACATCTATACGACCTACATCCTCGAGCGGGCCGAGCTTGCCGGCGCCCTCGTGGTCAACCGGCCGCGCGGCCTGCGCGACATGAATGAGAAGGTGTACACGGCGTGGTTCCCGCAGTGCTGTGCGCCAACGCTCATAACCCGCGACATGGCCGACATGGGTGCCTTCCTCGCCGAGCACGGCAAGGTGGTCGCCAAGCCCCTGCACGGCATGGGCGGACGCTCGATCTTCGTACTCGAGGCGGGCGACAAGAACGCGAATGTCGTCTTCGAGACCCTGACCGACTACGGCAGCCGCTTTGCGATCGTGCAGCGGTACCTGCCTGAAATAGTCGAGACGGGCGATTCGCGCGTGCTGCTGGTCGACGGGGAGCCGATCCCCTACGCGCTCGCGCGCATCCCGACCGCCGCCGACCATCGCGGCAACCTGGCAGCCGGGGCCCGAGGACAGGGGCGAGCGCTCAACGACCGCGACCGCTGGCTTGCTGCCGAGATCGGCCCGAAGCTCGCGGCCGAGGGCATGCTGTTCGTCGGGCTCGACGTGATCGGCGGCTTCGTCACCGAGATCAACGTGACCAGTCCCACCGGCATCCGCGAACTCGACCGGCAGTTCAACCTGAACATTGGCGCAGTTCTCATGGATGCCATCGAGCGGCGTCTATAATTCCCGCGTGGCGTCTGCGGCCCTGGCAGTGAAGGAAGGCATCGCTCCGGTCAGGGACCGGCTGGTGACCATGTGGTTCCTCGCCGCGTTGCTGCACGCCATGGTGATCCTCGGCATCACCTTCGGCAGCGAAAGCGGCGGCGGCTCGGCGCCCGGCCTCAAGGTGCTGCTGGTGTCGACCGAAATGCCCGAGGCCGAGCGCAACGACGACGCCGCCTACCTCGCCCAGCGCACCCAGCTCGGCTCCGGCACCGATGCCGCCGGTAGCGCGGCACGCAGCCAGGCGCGCATGGGGAACACGGAACCCGAGCCCGCGCCGGAGCAGCGCCATGCCCGCGACGAACGTGTACTGACCGCACATGTGCAGAGCAGCACGATTCGCTACATCGGCACGATAGACACCGCGCGCGAGCGCCCGCCGCCGACTCCCGCGGCGCTGGTAGACGCCCGCGAGCCCCAGGCCGTCGCCGGCGAGGACCTCGAATCGAGCGAACTGGCAGGCCCGGCGCGCGATGAACTGTGGATCACGCCGGACACACGCGAATCGAGCCTCGCGCCGTATCTCGATGCGTGGCGCCGCAAGGTCGAACGCCTCGGCACGCTCAACTACCCCGCAGCGGCGCGCCAGGCTGCCGGCACGACCAGCCCGGTGCTGGAGGTGGCGATCGCCGCCGACGGCACACTCGCCTCCGCCGACATCCAGCGCACCAGCGGTTCACCGGAACTCGACGCCGCGGCCATTTCGATCCTGCGCCTCGCAAGTCCCTTCGAGCCCTTCCCGCGCGAACTCGCCGCGAACTACCGCGTGTTGCGTTTCGCCTACGCCTGGGAGTTCGCCGGCAGCGGCGCTTCCCCGGGAACCGTGACGGCGCCGGCCGATTCGCGCTAGCGGGAACTCGCGCGAGTGCCCATACTTCACGTCATGGGCGATTCAACTTCACTGACGAATCACCTGCTGGTGGCGATGCCTTCGCTCGCGGATCCCAATTTCGCGCAGACGGTCACTCTCATTTGCGAGCACAGTGCCGATCGGGGCGCGCTCGGCATCGTCGTCAACAAGCCGTTGCCGATGAAACTCGCCGACGTGCTGGCGCAGATGAAGCTCGACGCGCTCGACGACAGCATCGGCGCGCGCCCGGTGCTGCGCGGTGGGCCCGTGCACACCGACCGCGGTTTCGTCCTGCACCGGCCGGGCGGCGAATGGGATTCGAGCCATCGGGTTTCAGGTTTGATCCAGGTCACCACCTCGCGCGATGTCCTCGCGGCCATGGCGAACGGCGCCGGTCCCGACGGCGCGTTCATCGCGCTCGGCTATGCGGGCTGGGAGTCGGGCCAGCTCGAACGGGAAATGCTGGACAACGCGTGGTTCTCCATCCCCGCCGATGAAGCCATCGTGTTCGACCTGCCTTACGAGGAACGCTGGCCGGCAGTGTGGCGACTCCTCGGCGTCGACCTCGAGAAGATGACTCCCTTTGCCGGGCACGCCTGACAGCGTACGCGTCGCCCTGGCTTTCGACTTCGGCCTGCGGCGCATCGGCGTCGCGGTGGGCGACACGCTCACCGGCAGCGCGGCGGCGCGCGCGACCGTGCCCTCGCACGCCACCGGCCCCGACTGGCCGGCCATCGATCGCATCGTGCGCGAGAGCGCCCCGCACATCCTGGTGGTCGGCAAGCCCTATAATGTCGGCGGTGACGACAGCACTATGACCACGCTTGCGGGCCAGTTCGCCGCGGAACTCGCGGCGCGCTACCCACTGCCGGTCGAGCAGGTCGACGAGCGTTACTCCTCCATCGAGGCCAGCACTCATCTCAAGGCGCAGCGCGCGAGCGGTGAGCGCAAGCGGCGGCTGCGCAAGGAGGACGTGGACAGCGCGGCGGCGGTCGTGATTCTGAGGCGATGGCTGGAAGGCGAACGATGACGAGACAGACGCGCACCGACGGCTCGCTGCGCCACCTGCTGACACTCGAGGGGCTCTCGCGCGCGGAAATCGAGCTGCTGCTCGCGCGCGCGCAGGATTACGTGCGCCCGCTCGGCGCGCGTCCCGCGACCAGCAGGGCGCTCGCCGGCATCACGGTCGCGAACCTGTTCACCGAGCCCTCGACCCGCACGCGCATTTCGTTCGAGCTCGCCGCCAGGCGACTCGGCGCCGAAGTCGTGAACCTGGAAGTGCAGCTGTCCTCGCGCGCCAAGGGCGAGAGCATGCTCGACACCGTGCTTACCCTCGAATCGCTGCACGTCGACGTGTTCGTGATCCGCGATGCCGAGTCCGGGGTCGCGAGCCAGGTCGCGGCCGGCGTCGCGCCGCATGTCAGCGTGCTGTCGGCGGGCGAAGGCAGCGTCGCGCATCCCACCCAGGGCCTGCTCGATGCGCTCACGATCCGCCAGAGGAAGGGTCGCATCGAGGGCCTCACCGTCGCGATCGTCGGCGACGTGCGTCATTCGCGCGTGGCGCGCTCGGCGTATCACGCGCTGACCACGCTCGGCGTGCACGAACTGCGCGTGGTCGCGCCACCGGCGCTGCTGCCGGGCGAAGCTGAATTTCCCGGCGCGGCCCGCTACACCGAAATCGACGCGGGCATGCAAGGCGCCGATGTCGTGATGATGCTGCGCATCCAGCGCGAGCGCATGCAGGACGACGCGCAGCTCGATGCCGGGGAATACTTCCGCGAATTCGGCCTGACGAGCGAGCGCCTGAAGCTCGCAAAACCCGACGCCATCGTGATGCACCCGCAACCGATGAACCGCGGAGTCGAGATCGCCTCCGACGTGGCCGACGGGCCGCAGTCCGCGATCCGCGACCAGGTGAGCAACGGAGTGGCGGTGCGCATGGCGGTGCTCGCCACCGTGGTACGCCCGGCATGAGCGCGGCACCCGCGGCCGGCAAGGCCCATCGCGGCACGATCCATCTCGAGGACGGGCGAGTGCTCGCGCGGCAGGAATTCGCGGGCGAGCAGTTCGTGCTGCGCATCGAGGCGGCGAAGTGCGCCGCGCGCGCGACGCCGGGCTCGTTCGTTCACCTTGCCTGCGATGCCGATATCCCGATGCGCCGGCCACTGTCGATCATGCGCGCCGACCCGCGCGCGGGCTGGATCGACATCCTCTTCAAAGTGATCGGCACGGGACTTGCGGCGCTCGCCGAACGCAAGGTCGGCGACACGCTGTCCGTGCTGGGCCCCATTGGCCACGGCTTCGAGCCGCATCCGGCCCGACCGCTCACTCTTCTTATAGGGGGCGGAGTCGGCATCCCGCCGATGGTGTTCCTGGCCGAGCGCCTCGCGGCACGCACCGACGTGAAGTGGCAGCCGCTCGTGTTGATGGGCTCGGAGATCCCCTTCCCGTTCGACACGCGCCCCTCGACGATTCTCGTGCCGGGCATGCCCGACGGCGTGATCGCCGCGATGCCGTTGCTCGATGGACTCAGCGTGCCGAGCCGGCTGGCGAGCAAGTCGGGGTTCCCCGGTTGCTACGACGGTTTCGTCACCGAGCTCGCCGACGCGTGGCTGCGCGCGCTGCCTGCGCAGCGACTCGCGGAAGTCGAGATCTTTGCCTGCGGCCCGACCTTGATGCTCGAGGCCACCGCGCGCCTCGCGCGCAAGTACGAACTGCCCTGCCAGGTCTCGCTCGAGGAATTCATGGCGTGCGCGGTGGGCGGCTGCGCCGGCTGCACGGTGCCCGTGAGGACCGATGAGGGTCCGGCGATGAAGCGGGTGTGCGTGGACGGGCCGGTATTCGACGCGTATGCGGTCTTCAGCGCGTCGGACCGGACAGACCCTCGACCCACGGGCTGAACACAGGCACGCGCGCTTTCAGGTATTCAGCGGTGTCGCGCGACACCACCGTGAGCCCATGACATTGGGCGGTCGCAGCGATGATGAGATCGGGCTGCGAGAGCGCGTGCCCGCTCCTGCGACATTCTTCGACCATGAGTCGCTGCCTGAACATGATGTCCTCGCTGATCGCGAGCGCGCGTTGCCCGAAAACCGGCCGGACCTTGTGCGAGAGCCAGTCCATGAGTTCCGAACGGCGCGCGAGCCCGGCCACGAGCTCGATGCCAAAGCGGATCTCGGCGAGCGTCGCGATACTGACGTGGAGCAGGTCGAGCGGCTGGCTCGTGACAAAGGCGACCACCTTCGGCTCCGGCCTGGGTCGCTGCAGCTCTGAAATAACGCTGGTATCCAACAGCCAGCCGGCCCCAGCGACAGTTCGCGTACCGGCATTGGCTGGCGGCGCGGGTTCGAGACTCGTGTCGCGCCAGCGCGAAGCCTGGATTGCCCTGATGAGCACATCGCCGGTCGCATTGCCCTGCAGGCGACGAAATTCCTCGGCGGAGACGATCACCACCCCGTCGCGGCCGTGCACGGTGACGTGCTGCGGGCCTTCGCTCCTGGCCCTGCGGACGAGTTCGCTGAAGCGTGCCTTGGCGTCCTGGAGCATCCAGTAGCCCCGGCGAGCCTTCGCCACGGATCTCGACTTCCGAATTCTGGTCATGCTGACCAGAATACTGCGCGGCTCGGCCCACGGCCACGCCGATTGATGGCATGGCGTCGCCGCCGGCGCCCGCAGTAGAGTGATGCCTCGGGGGTGGCAGCGGATGGGGGAGCTGACCAGGGCGCTCGCGCAGTTGCGCAGCGGTGACGCGGGCACCGCTGCGATCAACAGCCTTTTCAACGCCACCTATGGCGAGCTGAAGCGCCTCGCGCACCAGCGGCTGCAGCACGACCGGCCCGGCGGCCTCATCGACACGACGAGTGTCGTGCATGAATCCTACCTGCGCTTCCTCGGTGCCGAGCGGCTGGAACTGCAGGATCGCGCGCACTTCTTCGCCTACGCATCGAAGGTCATGCGCTCGGTGGTCATCGACATCGCGCGGCGCGCCGCGGCGGATCGGCGCGGCGGCGACATCACGCTGCTCACGCTCGGTCACGGCCTTCGCGAACTGGTCGCGCGCGATGCGCACCTGCCGCGCCTCGACGACGCGCTGAACTCGCTCGAACGCATCGATCCGCAACTCGTGCAATTGGTCGAGCTGCGCTACTTCGCGGGCCTCTCGGTGGAGGAAGTCGCAGCGTACCTCGACATCTCCGCGCGCACGGTGGCGCGATTGTGGGAGAAGGCGCGCCTCGTGCTGCTCGACGAGCTCTCCGATGAGGGATGACCTCGCCGCACACTGGGAGCGGCTCTCGCCTCTGCTCGACGAGTGGCTCGCGCTCGAACCCGCCGCGCGCCCGGGCTGGCTCGCGGCGGCGCGACTCGACCGTGCGGATCTGGTGCCGCTGCTCGAGCGCCTCATCGCGCGCGAGGCGCAGGCGGGGCACGTCCTCGCGCGCGCTGGCGAGCGCGTTGCCCCCCGCGCCGGCCGACGCGTCCGGCCCTC
>CADEFJ010000022.1:0-2701 GCA_902826575.1 uncultured Pseudomonadota bacterium
CCATACTTGCGAGAGAACATCACCGGCATGAACGCGAGCTGGCCATAGGGGGCAAGGAAACAGATCGCGACGCCGAGGCTCAGGCTGCCGACGACCAACCATTCGCGGCGGATGAAGCTGAAGGTCGCGCGAACGCTCGTGGCCGCCTCCCCCGCGCGTTCCTGTCGCGCGGGCTCGCGCACGAACACCATGACCAGTGGCGCGATCAAGCCGATCAGGGCGAGCGCCAGGAACGCCGCGGACCAGTCCTTCATGCCGGTGCGCACTGCGAGCCATGCGCCGAGGCTGATCGCCACCGCGCCGAGCCAGTAGGCGAGCGCGGTACCGAACGCCGTGCCCGCGACATAGACGCCATAGGCGCGGGAGCGATCGCGCGCCTGGAAGCAGTCGGCGATCATGGACGAAGCCGACGGTTGCAGCGCCGACTGCGTGAGTCCCGCGGCGATGCGTGTGGCGGCGAGCGCCGTGTAGGACGTCAACAACCCGAAGGCACCGGTGGTTGCGCTCCAGCCCAGGGCCGCCAGCGCGATCAGCGAGCGCCGGCTGCGCCGATCGGCCAACCAGCCCAGGATCGGCCCGCCGAGCGTATAGGGCACGGCAAACAAAATGCCCGCAAGCCAGCCGATCGCCGTGTCGCTGAAGTGCAGGTCCTTCTGCAGCGGCTCGACCAGCAGGCCGAGGCCGATGCGGTGCACGAAGGCGATCGCGTAGACTAGCGTCAGCACGATGACGGTGCCCCAGGCGACCCGCGCGACCGGCCAGGGCGCGCTGGCGCGATCAGCGGGCGTCATGCACCCTGCCGAGCAACACGAGACCCAGCGCCATGAAGGTCAGCGCCACGCTGAACACGCCGGTCGTCTGGTTGCCAAAGGCGGTCGTCGCCAACGCGACCAGCAGCGGCGCCGCAAAGCTCGATGCGCGCCCGACCATGACATAGAGCCCGAAGAATTCGCCGAGGCGATCGGCCGGCGAGATGCGCACCATTATGGAGCGGCTGCTCGCGAGGATCGCACCGAGGCAGGCACAGGCAACGATGGCGAGCGCGAGGAACGTACGATCCCCGGCCGAGGAGAACAGCGCGGCGTCGGCGGCGCGCACGGTGACACCCGGTAGCTGGAGCAGCATGACGATCGACACGGCCAGCATGATAGCGAGGGAAGCCATCAGGGTCCGCTTCGATCCATAGCGCCGGTCGAGCACGCCGCCGGCGATGCCGCCCAAGGCACCGGCCACCAGCCCGAGCAGCCCGAACACGGAGATCTCGCTTGCCCGCCACGCAAGGCGCGACGAGGCGAGGATTGCGATGAACGAGAAAAGGCCCATCATGCCGTCCCAGTAGACCATGCGCGCGAGCAGGAAGCGGCCAACTTGCGGTACGCGCACGAGGTCGCGCAGCGAATTGCGCAGGCGCACGACGCTGTCGCGCCAACTCTCGGCCCAGGAGCGCACTTCACCCGGGAAATCGGGACACCACAGCAGCAGCGGCACGATGAACACCGCGAGCCACGCGCCGCTCAGTGCCGATACCGCCCGTCCGTCGAGCCGGTCGAAGAGCAAGGTGCCGCACACGTAGAGAAAACTGGCTGCGAAACCGAGTCCGACCGCGAGGCCACTCAGGTCCCCGACCCGCTCGCGCGGCGCGACCCGCAGCACCATGCTGTCGGTGAACACGCGCGACAGCTCGATGGCGAGCTGTGCCACGGCGCAGGAAGCCAGTACCCATACGACATTCCCGGCACTCGCCGTGCCGAGCCACAGGCTCGCCAGCGCCATCATGGCGAGGACGACGCAGCCGACGATCCACGGCTTGCGGCGCCCGGTGCTGTCCGCGGCAGCACCCGCGAAGGGACTGAGCACCACCAGCGCCGCGCTCGCGGCAGCCAGTCCGTAGCCCCACAGCGCCGTGCCGCGCACCGGATCGCCCGCCACGACCGCGACGAAATACGGCGGGAAAATCAGGCTCAGGACGATCGAGAAAAACGGCTCGCGCGCCCAGTCGGCCATCGCCCACGACCATTGGCCGCGCGTGAAGCCGGTGGCGCGGCCGGGTGTCATGTGGGCCTGGTGACTCCAAGTATCGCCATCACACCGGACAGCGACCACATGAAATACGCGATGTACCGGGCACGGGCGAGCGAGGCCAGGAATATCGCATCGACGGCCGCGCTCGGCCCCTCGGTTGCGAGGCGCCGGAAGCCGATCGCCCAGTTCTTCATGATCGCTCGCAGGATCAGGCCCACGATGATCATGCAGCCGAACACCATGAGCTTGAGCGCGACGAACAGCGGCGCGATCGGCTGCTCCGAAAACACCGACCACAGGCCCGCAGCGATCAGCAGCGGTGCCATCACCAGCCGGATGTTCTGGTCCCAGCCGCGGATCCGGTCACCGATCGGGGTGCCCGCGCGCAGGTAGCCGGCAACGTTCAGGATCATCCACGCGATCGCGAACACCCACACCGCCGGCACGAACGCGGCATGGAACGGCCACGCGCCGTAGTACGCCGCGAGCTGCACGCCGACCGGCAACAGCAGCGTGAAGGAGATGCGCGGCAGCAGGTCGATACGGAACGCCGCCTGCAGGAATCGTCGCCGCTCCTCGAGCGTCAGCTTCGGATCGGCCACGTAGCGCGACGTGACGTACACCCCCCAGTCCGCGCCGAGCCAGTACGCGAACAGCAGCACGTGCACGACCACGAGCA
>CADEFJ010000022.1:2801-32375 GCA_902826575.1 uncultured Pseudomonadota bacterium
ACGGAAACGGAGAAACGTTCGGTGCCGCGCAGGCCCTTGGTGTCGTGGACCGCGTGGATGACACCTGAATAGTGCCGCCGGCCAATCGTCATGTTCATCTCTCCTGTGTATCGAAACCGTTCTGTCCGGCAAGCTCGACCGGATGATACGCGACGTCGCGCCAGACGCCGGCGCGGGAATACGGGTCGTCCTGCACCAGGCGGCGCGCCTCGGCGGCGTCCGCCACGTCGACGAGCAGGAACGACCCGACGGTCCCGCTGCCGGCCTCGTCCACGATGCGGCCGGCAAGGCGCAGCGACGGAGCGATTTCATCGGCATGCAGCAGATGCTCGTTCATCGTGGCCTCGCGCCGGCGCGCCGCGTCGTCGGCGTCCTTGCAAATCACCAGTACCAGCATCTGCTCAGAGCGCGTCTTGCGTGTGCTGGTCGAGGTCCTGGTACACGGTCCAGCGACCGTCCGGGTGCTTGCGCAGCAGGATGAAATAGCGGCCGGCATCGCCCTCCTCCGGGCCGCCGTCGTGCGGCTTGATGCGGATGGTGAACAGGCCGTACTGGATCGCCCAATTGCCGTTGATCTCGAGTTTCTCGAGCTTGCTCTGCATCGTGAGCGTACCGCGCGCGAACAGGCGCTCGAAGTAGCTCCTGACCGCCTCGACACCGCTGATGCGCTGCCGCCCGCGCGGCATGATGACCGACTCGGTGTCGTACAGCGCCAGCAGTGCCGCGACGTTGCCGGTGTTGTAGTAGACGATCCAGTCATCGTGGATCTTGTGCAGCGCCTGCAGGTCCGAATCTTGTGTCGTCATGGCATCTCTTTGGATTCGTCGATCAGTGGAACGTATAGCGCGCGGTCAGCGACCAGTTGCGCGGCGGATTGAAGTACACGGCGTTGAAGCCGAGGCCAGGGATGAAGAACTGGCCGGTCGAGTACGCCTCGTCACCGATATTGCGCACTGCCGCGGCAATTCGCCAGCGTGCGTCGTCGGTTTCGTAGGCGATCTGTGCATTGAACAGATCATAGCCGTCTTCCTCGCTCGGCACGGGGTTGCAGGAGCTGTGGAAGTAGCTGCTCTTGTGTGTCCAGTCGGCGCCGACCTCGAGGCCGCCACGCAGGTTCGCGAGCGGAATGCGCCACGAAGCGCCCACGAACGAGGAGACCTTCGGCGAGAACTTGAGCTCGAGCTCCGTGTCGCCGGTGCCGACCGCGCCGCAATCGGCCATCTGGTCGAAATTGATCTTCGTGTACTTGGTATCGAGCAAGCCGATGGCTGCCGTGAGGGTCAGTGGCTCGACGGGCTTCGCCGTGATCTCGATCTCCGCGCCGCGGGTCTCCGCATCGCCAACCGAGAAGCGCGTGAAGGTGCCGCTGTCGAGGTTGGTGCCGGTGCCCTGCAGATCATCGATCTCATTGAGGAACAGCGCGACGTTGGTGCGCAGGCGCCGGTCGAGCCATTCGGCCTTGGTGCCCACTTCATACGACAGCGTGGTCTCCGGCTCGATCGGCTGCATCGTGTACAGCACAATGCTGGACTCGCGGCCATCGAACGCCCCCGACTTGAAGCCCTTGCTGATCGATGCGTAGATCATTGCATCGTCGGTAAGCTGGAAATCGACCGCGGCGCGCGGCGTCACTGCCGACCATGACTTGTCTATGCTGCGCGCCAGCTCGTCGGTTACGGCACCGGCGGGTGAGCCGACCGTGCACGGTCCGCTCGAGTAGGCCTGCGACCCATCGGGTGCTGCGCAGACCAGCTGTGCGGCTCCGGAGGCGTCGAAGACGGCCGAGTTGAAGTCCTTCGAGTCCTCCGTCCATCGCAGGCCGGCGGTCAGGTTGAGCCGATCCGTCGCCGCCCAGGTTGCCGACGCAAACAGCGCGATGCTGTCGGTGTCGAGCGAGGTGTCGAAATAGGGGTTGGCGCCGAACGGCGCGAGGATGATGTTCTCGGTTCGCTGCCAGTTCGACTCGGTGAAGTAGTAGGCGCCGATGATGAAGTTCACTCGATCATCGAACGCCGTGCCCTGCACCTGCAGCTCCTGGCTGAACTGGTCCTGGGTCTGGTCCTGGAACAGGTGCAGGCAGGGCAACGCCAGACCGAAGCAGGTGTCCTGGCCGTCGGCATCGAGCAGCAGAGTGTTCTCGAGCTCGCGCCACGAGGTGATCGATCGCACCGTCACCTTGCCGATGTCCCAACCGATGTTGAGGCTCGCGCCGCGCTGGTCGAGATCGTTCTGCGGCTCGAGCAGGTCGGAGCGCAAGGTGTGCACGTCGGTATCGCCGTCGTACTGGTCATCGGTATTCCAGGGACCGAGGTCGCCGGGCGGCTGCAGCAGCACGCCGGTGGCATAGCCCGGGGTCGAACGCTCGCGCGTCTGGTCGTACGACAGCAGGATGTCGAGGGCGTCGGTCGGCTGCCAGCGCAGCGAAGCGCGACCCGACACGACGTCCTGGTCGTTGACGCGCGCGCCGTTGACCAGGTTCCTGTCATAGCCGTCGCGCTGGCGCGAGAGCACGGCGATCTGGCCGGAAACGCTTTCGGAGAGCCCACCCGACACGCTCGCCCGCGCATCGAAACGACCGAAGTCCCCGCCGGTCAGTTCCGCCATGATGCGGGTGTCCTGCGAGGGCTTTACGCTGACCAGCTTGATGGCGCCAGCGGAAGTATTACGGCCGTACAGTGTGCCCTGCGGGCCGCGCAGCACCTCGATGCGCTCGACGTCGTAGAGATCGAACAGCGCGCCGGTCTGGCGCGGAATGTAGACGTCATCGATATAGATGCCGACCGGCGGATCGGACGTGAAGAAGCTCTCGTCCTCGCCGACACCGCGCAACGCGGCGCGCGAGCCGCTGGAAAGGCCGGTATTGGTCTCCATCCACAGGTTCGGCACGACGTTGGATACGTCGCGCAGCGTCAGTACCTGGTGCGCATCGAGCGACGCCGGATCGAACGCGGTGACCGCGACTGGCACGCTCTGCATGCTCTCGCTGCGCCGCTGCGCGGTCACCGTGACCTCGGCGAGGCCGCCGGTCGCGTTATCGTCCGCCGACTGCGCCCATCCCGCTACCGGTGCGGCAAGGCAAAGCGCGATCGCCGAACTGATATGCTTCGACAACTTCCTTGATGACCCCATACGCCCCT
Source organism: uncultured Pseudomonadota bacterium (assembly GCA_902826575.1). Taxonomy (GTDB): domain Bacteria; phylum Pseudomonadota; class Gammaproteobacteria; order Steroidobacterales; family Steroidobacteraceae; genus CADEFQ01. Next base: position 5,939 of record CADEFJ010000022.1, read on the forward strand.
CCCGCAGGATTCCAGACAGATTCGTCCCTCGTCCGAGTATCGGCGGCGGGCTGGCGCGCTGGCCATCAACTTGCGGTCTTTATAGACAACCCGAAGTTGTTGCGTCAGTAGGTGCTGCGCTCCACGATGCGCTTCAGTTCCTTCAGGAACCGGATCGAGTCCGGCGAGCGCGTGCTGTTCTTGCGAAAGAACACCACGGTCGGGCGCGTCCACCGCTCGGCCTGCACGTCGATCGCGACGAGCTGGCCGGACGCCACTTCACGACGCACCGTTTCGGACGGCAGGATGAACAGCGCATTGCACTGCATGACGAGATTGATGGCGAACGACACCGAATCGGTGCGGAACACCGGCTGCGGCGGGTCGAGGCCGGCCGCGCGAAAACTGGCCTCCACGTCCTCGGACACCCGGTCGTCATCGGCACCGGCGATCCACGGAAACTCGAGCAGCTTGGCGGGTGGCACGCTCTCCTCGCCGGCGAGCGGATGACCAGCGCGCGCGTATACCCGGTATTGCTCGACCTGCAGGACGCGATAGTCGATCAATTTGTCGACGACGTCGGTGGTCATGATGCTGACGACCATGTCGACCTTGCCGTGCATCAGGTGCGGCACCATGGCCTCGAAAGTCCCTTCGAGCACGGTGACCTCGAGGGTCGGATTGTGCGCGCGCACCGCGAGCACCGCCTCGACCACGATCTTGGTGGCCGCCGCCGCCCCCGCGCCCACCACCAGCCGATTGGTGCCGGCCCCGAGCAGCGTGTCGAGCGAGCGTCGCAGGCTGCGGGCCTCGGCATCGATGTTGCGGGCGTAGCTCGCGATCTGCTCGGCGAACAGCGTGGGTTTCACCGAGCGCGTATCGCGATCGAACAGCCGCACGCCGAGCTGTTCCTCGAAGCGACGGATGCTCTTGCTGAGTGCCTGCGGGGTGATGCCGCATGACTCAGCCGCGCGCCAGTAGCTCTTCGTCTCCATCAGCGCCAGAAAATGGCGCAGCTGTCTCATTTCCATCGCGTGCCAGGTCCGCTCGGCTGAAGGGTATCGGCTACATGCTGGCAGCCGTGGGGCTGTTTGCGATCGTCGATGTCGCGCTGAAGGTGCTCGTCCAGTGGTACCCGCCGATGCAAGTGAGCTTCCTGCGCGCGGCCACATCGCTGCCGGTCGTACTGCTGCCGTTGCTGTTCAACCGGCGCTGGCGCGAGCTTCGCACGTCGCGCCCCGGATTTCACCTGTTGCGCGGGCTGCTGGGCGTGGCCTCGCTGCTCGCCTATGTGCAGGCGCTGCAGGAACTGAGCCTGTCGAACATGTACGCGATCTTCCTGTCCGCACCGCTGATCGTCGCCGCGCTGTCGGTCGCGCTGCTGAAGGAGCAGGTCGACTGGCATCGCTGGCTTGGCATCGGCGCGGGGTTGCTCGGCGTGTTGATCATCCTGCGGCCGGGGGCAGGCGCCATCGGGCTCGGCGGCCTCGCGGCACTGGCGGCCGCGCTGTGCTATGCGTTGATCGCCATTTCCATGCGCGCGCTCGGGCGCACCGACACCACGGCGTCGATGGTATGGTGGTATCTCGTCGCGATGGCGATCGTCACCGGAGTGCTTGCGGCGCCCGGCTGGGTCGCGCTCGACCTCGGGCACGCGTTCTGGATCGTGCTGCTCGGCGTTGTCGGCGCCGCAGCACAACACACGCTGACCGAGGCCTTCCGCTACGCGCCGGCTTCCGCAGTTGCGCCATTCGAGTACACCTCGCTACTGTGGGGCGTCGGCTTCGATCTGGTCCTCTGGGGAGTGCTGCCCTCGCCGCTCGTGCTCGCCGGCGGTGCAGTCGTGATCGGCGGCGGGCTATATGTCATCCACTGCGAACGAAAGGTGAAATCATGAGCCGTACTGGCCCTGTCAAGCGCGTCACGATCTGGGTGCGGGACATCGAGCGCTCGCTCGCGCTCTACCGCGACCTGCTCGGCCTCGAGGTCATCGAGGACAAGACACTCGCCGGCCCGGCAATCGCCGGCATGGTCGGCTACCAGGATGCGACGATGCGCATGGTCCACCTCTCACCTCCCGGTGCCGAGTACGGCTGGGTGGGCCTCTACGCACTGATCGACGCCAAACCGCCGACCGAACCCGTGCCGACACCGCGCGAGGATCGCCTGTCGCCCGGCCAGGCGGCGGTCGTGCTGACCACGACGCAGATCGATGCGATCGCGCGCGATCTCGACGCGCAGGGTTACCGCTTCCTGCTGCGCCCGCAGGGCTACGTGAAGCCCACCGACAGTCCGAAGATGCCCGCCGGCCGCTACACCGAGATGATTTTCTTCGACCCCGACGGCATACCGGTCAGCATCATGGGCTACGAGCCGCTTTGATGCCCTTCCACGCGAGGTAGATCGCCGCCGCGAACGCGAGGTAGGCCCCGAGGCCAAGCGACACGGCCTTGCGGAACTCGGCCGCAAACTCTTCGGCGCCCTGCGGCACGTCGGGCATCTTCGAGTACGCGACGAGCAGCACCAGCAGCATCAACGCGAGCGGTGCGGCCAGCCCCAAGCGGGCGCGCGGATTCGGCCATACCTGCGGCAACAGCACGGCGAGCAGCGCCGCAATGCACAGCAGTCCGTAGATGCCGGCGCTGCCGCCGCCCATCGCGGCCATGCCGCCGCTGTTCAGGAACTTGAGTGCCTGCCAGAAGGTCACCGAGTTCTTGCCCATGAACCCGAGATCGACCGACACGGCCGAGAGGAAGAACCACCCGACGATCAGCGCCGCGAGTGCGGCGAGTACCGGGTACCCGATGCGCTGCGCGTACTGCTGGAACACCGGCAGTCCCTTCGATTGCAGCTCCGCGGCCAGTCGCTTCGCCGACTCCTGCGCGACGCCGAACGCCTGAGCGGCCTGCTCACCGGCGGCGCCCGACGCGCTCACGCTGCGCAGTGCCACGAGCTGCCCGTGCTCGTCGAACTCGGCGTCGACACCCATGTTCACCTTTGGCGCGTATTCCGACTTCCACACACCCTCGAGACGAAAGGCGTGCTGATTGCCATCGACGAACACGAGTCCCTCACCGGCACTCGTGTCGCGAAGTACCCGGCCCCGTTTGATCGTGCTCATTTACTTGTCCTTGAGTTTCTTGAACAGACCGATGACCTGGCTCGCGACATCCTGTGCCGCGGCCGCCCCGTCGGCAGGCGCCGCACCGGCGAACGTGCCTGCCGTGATGTTCTGGAAATTGAGGCTGTTCTGCCGGACCGTGCGCACTTGCTGGCCGGGCAGGATCTCGAGCTCGGCGATCACGACGTCGTAACCCCAAGCGTTGCCGATCGGCGGCTTCGCCTCGTAGCGGATCAGGTTGAAGGTCGCGTTGCGGCTCTGGCCGGGAGCGAGCGCGAACTGCGTGTCGGCGTTGCGCGCATCGACGTAACCCATGCCCTTGACGCTCGTATCGTGCGTGCCCGCGCGGCCCCGGTAATAGGTGTTGCCGAAGTTGTCCAGCCCCGCGCTCGTGCCGGACTGGTAGCCGAGGATGACCGGGCGGTCGCTGACATTGCGGAAGCGGATATTGAGCGCGACCGAGTGATGCCGCGCGCCGCTGCCCATCGCCGTCGAGGACAGCTGCATGACTTCGGCTATGAAGGGGCCCGCGTTGTAGCAGCGTGCCGAACCGGCGCAAGGGTCCGCCGTCGCCCCACCTGGCGCGGACTGGGCCCCGGTTGCCGCGGCAGTCGGTGCGGCCGGCGTCGCACTTGCCGCAACTGCCGGCGGCGAGCTGCCCGCTCCCTCGGCGAGCTGTGCGAAATGCACGGCGTGCTCGGCGCCGAGCCGGAACTGATCCGTGGCCACCGCATTGATTTCGCGGATCGCGAGATCGAGCTCGAAGCTCACTCCGACGATCGCCTTGCCCGGCTCCCAGATGAGTTCGAAGCGCGTATCGCTCGCCTCGCCAGGCTGCAGCGTGAACTTCGGATCGAAGCTGCTGCCGGACACCATGCCGATGCCGCGCACGGCCTGCGCATTCGCCACCAGGTAGCGATTGCCCTGCTCGTCCATCGCGACGCCGGAATCGCCCACGTAGCCGAGCGTAAGCGGCTTGTCGGTACGGTTGCGAAAGTTCACGGTCGCGGTCAGCACGCGGTAGCGCCCGCTCTTGCTCACCCGGAAGTTGGTGACGTTCGCGACGAAGCTGCGCGTCGCAACGCAGTGGCTGCGGCCGGCACAGTCATCCGCGGCCACTGCGTTCGCGGCCAGTGGCAGAAGGGTCAGCGCGACCAGGGCAAGGACAGTTTTCATGGCAAGAGCTCCTTCAAGGCGCCGGTGCGGCCGTGGTCGCCGCCCACGCCGTGTCGGTCAGGGTCATGTCGAGCGACCCGGCGCGTATGTCACCGGTGCCGATGCTGAGTGAGTTGCCGTACGGATCGATCCTGAGCGTGAGCCCTGCCCCGAGCGCGGCGTCCGCTGCGCCCCAGCTGAGTTCCGGGGTGCTGCCACCACGCACTGACGTCGCGGGTCCGAAGCGGGCAATTGCTGCGCTGCGCGCCTGCTCATAGTCGAAGCGCGACATCACACGCTGGATACGCACCTGACGCACGATGCCGTCCTTGTCGTAGTACGCACGCAGGCAGACATCTCCCGGCACCGGCTCGCGATCGCGGCTCGACGGCACGTAGATGCACTCCATCAGGTCGATCTCGATCGAGCCGGCAAGCCGCGGATCGCTGTCCGAACGCGGACTGCGCGGCGTGCGTGCGGGCTTGCGGTACAGCCGCGTGACGGCCGCTTCCAGCTGATCCGCCGACATCCCGACGCGCAATCCGCCCGCATCGACGGCGAGCGGATCGAAGGCGGCGGGCGGCGCGGCCGGCGCCGCCGCCAGATCGGGTGTCGCGAGCACGCTGCCGTCGTTGTCGAGCACCTGCGCCGAGACCAACTCGGCGCGTACCACGTATTGGCCGCTCACGGCGCCCGCCGGATCGCCGTCCCCGACGATGCGGAACCTGACCGGCGTCAGGACCGCACGGCTGCCGTCGCGCATGATGCGCCGGTCGAACTCGCGTGCCTCTTCCTTCGGCATGCGAATCGCGCGTGCCTGCTCCGCGTTCGCAAACACCACCCGGTACTCCTGGCGGTTGAAGTGGATCGGCATGTACGTGCCGGGTTCGAAGATCGCAACCGAAAACTCGCCGCGATCGTGGTCGTAGTCGCTGATCGAGTTCTGGATGTCGGTCTCGAACACGATCTGATCGCTCGCCGCGTCGAAAACCGCACGCTGGCGCGCAATCTCCTGCTTCAGCACATCGGGGCGGTCGAAGCCCGAGGCCTGCGAGACGACGCGCGACGCGGCCGCATGACGATCGAAGTCGAAAGCCTTGCCCGCGAGCCTGTGGTAGGTGAGCGCCAGCTGCTCGGGATCGAGGTCGCGGTCTGCGGCAAGCGCGAGCGGGATGAGGAGCAGCAGCAATGCCGTCTTCGACAGGGTGTTGGCGCTGATCATGGCTTCGGCTCCGGTGCTTCATAGGGGCGTAACGGCCCGCGCGGACCGCTGGAGAACACGAGGATCGGCTGCGTGCCCTGAGTCTCGATGCGCATCTGCAAGTCACCGGCAAGGCGCGCCGAAGTCAGCGCGCCGGCGACGTCCGCCGTGTCGAGGCGCGTGGTGGCCGTATAGATCTCGCCGTCCTTGAACACGAAGCGATGCACGCCGTTCAGGAATGCGAGCACCTGGACGTCGGGTGGTGCGGCCGGATCCAGCGTCCACACCTCGCCGCGCGAAGTGGGCAGGCCCGCGGCCGCCGGATTGGCGGCGTCTCCTGGCGCGCCTCCTCCTCCGCAGGCGGCGAGCACGAGCAGCAGTGTCGCGACGGCAAGTGGCGCCTTCACGAGTCGCGCAGCTACCAGTCGCGCGCTCATGACTTGCACCGGATCTCGACGACATCCTTGCTGCAGCGGGTCTCGCCGGTGAACTGCCCGGCTCCGCTTTGCGTGCACACGCCTTGCAGCATGCTGCGGCCGAGGCTGAACTTGTCCGGATTCCCGAGCTCGGCGCTCATGTCCTCGTCGTTGAGGTCGTTGCAGGTCATGAGGATCGGCGGCAGCTCGATCCAGCGTCCCTGGTCGCAGGCCGCGACCGCACCGCATGCGATCAGCACTGCAAGAAAGTTCTTCATTGACGGGCCCCCTGTGCCATGGCTTGCCTGACCGGGGTGAGACGCAGGCACAGCGAATCTGTCAGGCCGCAGTCGGAAAAATCCTGACAACGACGCCCGATCGCCGTCTCTACCGGCATGCGGAAAGTTCACGCCGACTCCGGTAGGCTGTACCGGGGGAATAATTGGACAAGTTGGTCTTCATGCAGGCCTGCCGCGAGGGCGGCGCCGCGCTCGAGAGCGCGCTGGTCACGCTCGACCGCGAGCTGTTTGCCGGGCTCTACCGCGAATGTCGCCGCGCCGTGCGTGATGCGGCGGCCGCGCGTGACCTCGTGCAGGACACTTTCATCAAGGTCTGGCAGCGCTGCGCCACATTCCACGGCGAGTCCGAGCTGCGGCCCTGGGTACGCACGATCCTGCGTCACACCATGCTCGACGCGTTTCGCAGGGCCGAACCGCAGGTCTCGCTCGACAGCCATGGCGCGAGTACCGAGATCGAAGCCAGGATCGTCGAGCTGTCTGCCGCACAGGTCGCCGTACCGCACGACGAAGCGCACGCACATCAGCTTGCCGAATCGTTCCGGCGCTGCTGGGCGCGGTTCGAGCAGGACTGTCCCGCGCACGCGGCCGTGATCACGTGGATCAGCGAAGACGGCCTCGACAATGTGGCGGTCGCGCAGCTGCTTGGCCGCTCGCCGGGCGCGACCCGTGAGTACATCTCGCAGTGCCGCAAGAAGGCACGCGTGTACCTGGCCGACTGGTACGAGCTGGCGTTCGGGGCGCCACAGCCGTGAGTGACGATGCGACCCTCGACGCCTGGTTCGACTCCCTCGCCGGTCGGGACACGGCGGGCGGTGCGACAACCAGCGCGGCGGCGAACGAAGCACGCGCGCTACGCGACACGCTGCGGGCGCGGCCCGCCGTGGACGAGGTCAGCTTGCAGCGGGAGCTGGCGGAGAGCGACTCAAGCCGTGCCGCGCGGCTGCTCGCGACGGCGCAGCGCGACCCGGTCCTCGGTCCGATTCTTGCGCGTGGCCCCAGCCGGCGAGCGTACCCGCGGCGTGTGTGGAGCGCATTGCTCGCCGCAGGGATTGCCGGGATTACGGTGGCGCTCGTTTGGAGCCTGCGCCCCACGATCGAGACGCCGGCTTATCGCGAGGCACCTGATCAGCTATACCGCGTCACCGCCGACGATCCGCGTGCGCTGCGCGACGAGATCGCGCAAGCACTGCGCAACGCCGGTGTGGAAGTCGTCACCTACGAGCGCTTTGGCCGCGAAGGCATCGACGCCGAGCTGCCCCGGCCCGCCACCGCGCTCGTACGCGAAATCCTCGCCCGCTATCGCATACCCGAACCTGCCGACGGCGTATTGCGCGTCGAGATCGAAGCGGCATCGCTACCGTGATGGCGCGACACGCCCTTGCAATGTTCCTGCTGGCCGCGCACGCAATCGCCGCCCGCGACGCTGCGGCCCTCGAGTTGCCGTCGGTGTGCGCGCAGCAGCCAGCGCCCGACAATGCCCGGGCACCGGTCGCGGAGCTGCGCGCGCAAGTCGACGCAATCGGTGAGAGCGATCCAATGCAGGCGGTAGCCATCCTCTGCGCCACCATCCCGCGCGTGGCACGCGAGTACGGCGCCGACTCGCTCGAACTCGCCTGGTGGGTGCAGACGCTCGCCACGCCGCTGATCGCATACCGGGAAGAGTTCACCGAGGCGATCCCGCTGCTCGAGTTCGCCCAGCCGATCATCGAGCGCGAGCTCGGCGCCGAAAGCGCCCAAGTCGCCGAGCTGCACGTCGCGTACGCCTGGATCGCCTTTCGCCAGGGCCGGCTCGCGGCGGCCGGCGAGCAATGGGAGGCGGCACTGCACATTCGCGAGCGGGTGCCGGGCGCGAAGCAGGTCGAATTGCAAAAGGCCCTGGTGGGTCTCGCGCAGGTGCGCATGTCGCAGCGCCAGTTCGCCGACGCGCGTGCGTTGCTCGAGCGGGCACAACACATCCTCGCCGCGAACGGCGAGACCGCGAGCGAAGCGGCCGGCGCGATCGAGAATGCGCTGACCAACATCGCGTTGCGCGAAGAGAACTATCCGCGTGCGCGACGGCACGCCGAAGCGCAGCTGGCGATCGAGCTGCAACTGCGCGCCGAACGCGGCCCGGCCCAGCCGGTGACCGCCTGGCTGCTCTATGGGCAGGTTCTCGAGAAGCTCGACGAGTACGAGCAGGCCGAGCACGCGATGCGCGAGGCAGTACGGCTCGCCGAAGCGACCGACGGGCCGCTGCAGCGACACTATCTGCGGGCGCTGAACGGCCTCGCCGTGCTGCTGAACGCGCGGGGCAAGCCGCAGGACGCACTGCCCTTTGCACGGCGCGCCGTCAAGGCGGCCACCCGGCAGCTTGGCGCCGATGCACCCAACCTGGTGGGCGTACTGTTGAGCCTCGCCGAAATCGAACGCGTGCTCGGCGACCTGCCCGCATCGCGCGCACTTTACGAGCAGGCGGGCGCAATCATCGCCGCGCACACCACTGACGTCGAACGCCAGGTACGCGTCAACTACCACCGCGGACTCGGCCTGCTGCTGCAACTGCTCGGCGCAAACAGCGACGCGCGCGCGACCCTCACTCGCGGCCTGGAGGTGGCGGGCGACAGCGCCGACATGGCGACCGAGCGCGCCAGCGTGCTGCTGCTGCTCGCGCGCCTGAATGCCGCAGTGGATCCGGGGCTCGCGCGTGCGCAGCTCGCCGAGGCACTCGCGCTGTTTTCCTCACGGCTGCCCGCCGCACACCCGACACTGCTGCGGGTCGTGAACGAACTGTGTGCGATCGACGTGCGCACCGCGCCGGCCGACGCGACGAACTGCGTCGAGGCTCAGCGCCGGCTCGAGGCCGCGCGCGAGGTCGAACCCGCCCTGCGCCATGCGGTCTACGCCAATGAAAGCGCCCTCGAGGAAGCACGCGGCAACGGCAGCGGTGCGTACTCCCATGCCGTCCGGGCACTTGCTGCAGCCGCGACGCTCGGCACGCCGGATCCGGAATGGCAGGCCCAGTACCGGCTCGCACGGCTGCTGCACGCGCGCGGCGACGGCGCTCTGGCGATTTTCTTCGGCAAGCAATCGATCGGCAGCGTCGAGGCCTTGCGCGCCGTCTTCAATGACACCGATCGCTCAATGCATAGCGGCTTCCTGCGCGACAAGGTGGGCGTCTACCGTGCCGTGGCCGACTGGCTGATGGAGAGCGGACGCATGGAGGAAGGCCTGCGGGTGCTCGACCTGCTGAAGGCCGAAGAGCTGAACGACTTCGTGCCACGCGCGGGCCCCGCCGCGCGTCCTGAAAGCGCCCTGACATTGACCGCTGCCGAGCAACAGCTCTGGACGAACTACCTCGCCTCGCTGCGCACGGATTCGCGGTCCGGCGCCGAGATCGACACGCTGGCCCGCCGCCGCGCAGCCGAACACATCACCCCGGACGAGCGACTGCGCCTCGAACAGCTGCTCGCAAGCCAGTCTGGCGAAGAAGCCGCGCGGGCCAGGCGCATCGATGCGTTCATCGGTGGCGCCTCGGTCACGGCTGCGCCGATTCCGGGGCGGGTCATTTCCACCGAGCGCCTCGCGCGTGAAGTCGAGCGCTACGGCAATGACAGCGCCATCGGCATCTATCTGTTGACCGACCATCACCTGCGGATACTCGTGGCCTCACGCAACGGTCAGGCCGAACACCGCATAGACATTGAAGCGACGGCGCTACGGCGCCAGATCGGCGACCTGCTCGATGCGATCGGCCGCCGCGAAGACGTTCGTGCACGCTCGCGCGCGCTGTACGACATCCTGGTGCGGCCGCTCGCTGATGCTGCCGCCCGCGCGGGCGCACAACGGCTCGTCTTCTGGCCCGACGATGCCTTGCGCTACGTGCCGTTCGCAGCACTCCACGACGGCGAGCAGTACCTGATCGAGCGTTACGCCATCCAGTTGTATGCCGACGCGGCCACCCGGGCAGTCGAAGCGCCATCTCGCGCGCGCCACGCCGTGCCTGCCCGGCGCGCGCCCCCGCTGACCGTGCGCGGGCTTGGCGTCACGCAGGCCGTGGCGGGCTACCGCGCGCTGCCGGCGGTGGCCGACGAACTCTGCTACATCGTGCGCGGCCCGATCAGCGGCCTCGCCTCGCCCGGCGAGGCCTGCGACGCCCCGACCGGCAACGCGGGGCCCTCGACCGGGCGAGGTGCACTACCAGGCGAAGGTTACGCCGACGCGGCGTTCACCAAGGCGCGGCTCGACGCGCTGCTCGCAACACCACGCGACTTCTCGGTGCTGCACCTCGGCACACACTTCAACCTGCGACCCGGCAATGCGATGCGCTCCTACCTGCTGCTCGGCGACGGCGAGCAGCTCACGCTCGACAATATCGGTGCGCTCGACTTCTCTGGGATAGCGCTCACGACGCTGTCGGGCTGCCAGACCGGCATGGGCGGCGCAGTCACCGACGACGGTCGCGAGATCGAGGGCCTCAGCTCCATCGTCCAGCAGCGCGGAGCAGGCAGCGTGATCGCGAGCCTGTGGCGAGTCGAGGATCGCAGCACCGCAAGCCTGATGCGAAAGATGTACGACGAGATGTCGAGCCTGCGTACGCACAACGGCAACACAGCGCGCGCGCTGCAACTGGCGCAGCTGTCACTTCTGGATCGACATCCGTATTACTGGGCAGGATTCCTCTTGAGCGGCCAATGATTGCGAGCTTGGAGCGGAGAGCTGAGAGCTGAGAGCTGAGAGCCAGAGGACAAGTCGCGAGCCGGCGCGTCTGGCCCTCAGCTCTAAGCTCTCAGCTCTCAGCTCTCAGCTCTCCGCTCTAAGCTCGCGTCGCCCCCTTCACTCGCCTGATGCGCAAGGCCTGCCCCATAACGCGCACCTTCTGCAGCTCGCGCAGGATTTCCTTCGGCATGCCGGCCGGCAGGTCGACGAAGCTGTGCTCGCCACGGATATCGACACGCCCGATGTGCTTGCCCGCGAGCCCCGCTTCGCTCGCGATCGCGCCGACGATGTTGGCCGGCTTTACGCCATGCGCGCGGCCCACTTCGACCCGGAACGTTTCCATTTCGAGGTCCTCGTCGCGCCCGGCTGGTTCGTGTCGCGCACGGGGCGCATGCTCGCGCGGTGGCCGGGATTCGCGCTCGCGGGGCGGACGCGGCTCGCGCAGGGGTGGTGGCGGCGCCCGCGGCTTCGATTCCGCGGGCAGCAACAGCGGAACCTCGCCCTGCACGATCGCCGCGAGCGCGGCCGCAACATCGAGGTCGGCGACCCCCTGCTCGCGCGCCACTTCCTCGACCATCGCGCGAAAGGCGCTCCCTCCGCCCGAGTCCAGCGCCGCCTTGATGCGCTGCTTGAAGCGCGCGACCCGCTGCTGGTTCACGTCTTCCACCGACGGCAACTGCATCGGCTCGATCGTCTGGCGCGTGGCGCGTTCGATCGCGCGCAGCAGATTGCGCTCACGCGGGGCGATGAACAGGATCGCCTCGCCGCTGCGCCCGGCGCGGCCCGTGCGACCGATACGGTGCACGTAGGATTCCGGGTCCGTCGGCACGTCGAAGTTGACCACATGGCCGATGCGCTCGACATCGAGGCCGCGCGCGGCAACGTCGGTCGCCACGACGATGTCGAGATCGCCCGATTTCAGCTGCGCCACGATGCGCTCGCGCTGCTGCTGCGGCACATCGCCGTTCAGTGCGGCGGCGGCAAAGCCGCGCGCCTCGAGACGCTCGGCCAGTTCCACGGTGGCCTGCTTCGTGCGCGCAAAGACCAGCATGCCGTCGAACTCCTCGACCTCCAGTATGCGGGTCAGGGCGTCGAGCTTGTGCAGGCCGCTCACGATCCAGTAGCGCTGGCGGATGTTGGCGGCGGTTTGCGTCTTGCTGCGGATCGTGACCTCGACCGGCGCGCGCAGGTGCTTCTGCGCAATACGCCGGATCGGCGCCGGCATGGTCGCCGAAAACAGTGCCACCTGCCGCGTCGCGGGCGTCTGCTCGAGTATCCACTCGACGTCGTCGATGAAGCCCATGCGCAGCATCTCGTCGGCTTCATCGAGCACGAGCGCGCGCAGGGCATCGAGCGCCAGCGTGCCGCGCTTCATATGGTCCATGACGCGCCCGGGCGTGCCGACGATTACGTGCGTACCGCGCTTGAGTGCGTGCAACTGTGGCCCGTAGCCCTGGCCTCCATAGATCGGCATCACGTGGAATCCCGGCATGCGCGCGGCGTAGCGCTGGAATGCCTCGGCCACCTGGATCGCAAGTTCGCGTGTCGGCGCCAGCACCAGGACCTGGGGCTTGCGCTGCGCCAGATCCATGCCGGACAACAGCGGCAGTGCAAACGCGGCGGTCTTGCCGGTTCCGGTTTGCGCCTGACCGACCATATCGCTGCCGGCCAGCAGTACCGGAATGGTCTCAGCCTGGATCGGCGAGGGCGACTCATAGCCGACATCAGCCAGCGCTGCGAGCACCGGCTCGGACAAGCCGAGTTCGCGAAAAGTCTTCAAGGCACGATCGGCACGCCGATCCAGCGTGCATGAAGGACGACGACAAACAGCACGTACGCGCCAAGGCCGAGGACTATGGCCAGCAAGTCATTCCAGCGTCCGGGTGGTGCCGAAGGAATCGCCCGCTGTTCGCGATGCTTGAACGAAATGCGATCGACGACTGCCCAGGCCAGGAAAGCCCCGAACAGCACGACATCGGCGAGCGTGCCGTTGACGAGCAAGTGCGCCAGCGCCCACAGCTTCACCGCGACCAGCATGGGGTGCTTCAACTTCGCCTTGATGCGACCCGGCATGTAGGCGGCGAACAGCAGCGGAAACACCGGCAGCATCAGGATCGCCGCCACATTGCGCAGCCCGGGCGCCGGCTGATACAACACGAGCGGTTCCTGGCGCGCGAGTCCGTAACCCCAGATGATCAGAACAAAGCCGACGAGCGAGAGAATCGAGTAGAGCGCGCGCCATCCAAGGCCGTGCCGGGCGGCAAGGCGATCGCGTCCGGTTGGTGAGAAGATAGCGATGGAGTGTGTTCCGAAGAACACGATCACGCCAATCACGAGCCACATCATGTCTATACCCTCCACTGCTGCCGCGCATCCTACTCCGGAATCGGCAGCGTGCGAGCGCAACAAGCAGCCGATTCTCGATGTACTGCGTACGGCGTTCGCAAAGCAGCGTCGCGTGCTCGAAATCGGCAGCGGGACCGGCCAGCACGCGGTGTTCTTCGCCCGCGAACTGCCGCACCTCGAGTGGCTGCCCAGCGATCGCGCCGAGTGGCTGCCCGGGCTGCGCGCGCGGATCGCACAGCAGGGCTCATCCAACCTCGCCTCGCCGGTCGAGCTCGACGTCACGATGGCGCACTGGCCGGTCGCCGGGGTGGATGCCGTTTTCTCGGCCAACACCCTGCACATCATGGGCTGGAACGAAGTCGAAGCCTTCTTCGCAGGTGTCGGCCGCCTGCTCGCTGCGAATGGCGATACCACCTCTTCACCGCGTACCCTCGCGGTCTACGGCCCCTTCCGGTACCGCGGCGCCTACACCTCGGCGAGCAACGGGGACTTCGACGTCTTCCTGCGCGCCCGCGATCCGGCGAGCGGAATTCGCGATTTCGAGGTGGTGAACGAGCTCGCCGCGGACCAGGGCCTTGCACTGCGCGCGGATCATGCCATGCCGGCGAACAATCAGCTGCTCGTCTGGTGCTCCGCCTGACGGCGGCGCTGCGCACGCCGTGCCGCCATGTTGAGACCCTCGACGAACGCCGAGAACGCCATCGCGGCGTAGACATAACCGCGCGGCACGTGCGCGCCGAAGCCATCGGCTATCAGGGTCGTGCCTATCATCAGCAGGAAGCCGAGCGCCAGCATCACGATGGTCGGATTGGCGTGGATGAACCTGGCGAGTGGATCGGCCGCGAGCAGCATCGCGATGACCGAAACGATCACCGCGATCACCATGATCGGAATGTGCTCGGTCATGCCCACGGCGGTGATGATGCTGTCGAGCGAGAAGACGAGGTCGAGCACCAGGATCTGCGTGATGGCGGACGCAAATCCGAGCGTCGCCTGCTTGCCGACCAGCACGTGCGGCGCGGCTTCCGGATCCACGCTCTGGTGGATCTCGGTGGTCGACTTCCACACGAGGAACAGGCCGCCCGCGATCAGGATCAGGTCGCGCCACGAGAAATCGTTGCCGAACAATTCGAACACCGGCGCCGTGAGCCGCACGATGATTGCAATGGTGCCGAGCAGCGCGAGGCGAAACACCAGCGCGAGGCCGATGCCGATACGCCGCGCCTTGGCCCGTTGGGTCTCGGGCAGCTTGTTGGTCAGGATCGAGATGAAGATCAGGTTGTCAATGCCGAGCACCACCTCCATCGCGATGAGGGTGGCGAGCGCCGCCCAGGCTGCGGGCTGGGTGGCAAGTTCGAGCAACTGATCCATGGTGGCGAGAATATCAGGGCGCCCGTTCGAGGCGTACATCCTGCAAGTCGAAGGCTGTCCCCAGCGAACCGGGTGACAGGAAAACCACCACGCGCGTGATGTGCGACAGCCCAAGTGGGCGGCCCACGGGGCCCTGCTCGATGTCCGCCATCGGAATGCGCCAGCGCAGCACCGAGCCGGGCGGCAGGACCTGCTCGCGATTGAAGCGGTCCTCGTACTCGGTGTCCCGCGGCTGGTCGTCAACGCGCACGTTCAGGGACAGCGGCCGCGTGCCGGGATTCGCAACGGACACGACGAGGGCGTCGAAGCCCCGCCAGTCTGCCGTCGGCTCCCGGATCACGATCCCCGCAAACCCATCGCTGTCGGCGGTGAACCGCGCGCCCCGCCCGTCGGACAACCTCTCGAACGTACCGGTTCGCGGTGACTCGATGAATACATTCCAGGTCGCCCGATGGGGATCCCATATGGCGTGCGGCACACCGGCGCGCTGTGCATATGCCCAGCCGACCCAGCCCAGCGGAGCCAGGCCCGCCAGCAGTGCAAACGCCACAACGGCGTACAGGGCTGGCCGGCGCCGCGTCGCCGCTACCCAGGCCGCCACGCCGACCACACCGCCCAGCAGGTCGCGGGCGAAATCGCCGAGCATCGCATCGCCCACTCCGAAGCGCCCCTGGGCGAATTCCGATCCGGCCGCGAGCAGCACCAGGATCGCGGCGATGGCGAAGAAGCGCGCACCACGCGGACGCAGGATCGCGCACAGCAGCGCCGCGATCACTGCAAACACCAGCACATGCCCCGAGTCGTGCAGGGCGCCCATCCAGACCGTCGACGACAGCACCGGCGGGTATACGATGAGCGCCAGCAACAGGGCAATGACGCAGGCAGCGAAGACGCGCATGGGGGACCGAGTATGCAATAAACTCGGCGCATGCAACGCGTCACCATCTCCCTCGACGACGAACTCGCCACCAGCTTCGACCGGCTGATCGCTGCGCGCGGCTATGCGAACCGCAGCGAAGCCGTGCGCGACCTGATCCGCCAGCACCTCGATCGCGAGGCGCAGGACCACGCACCGCGCGGCCACTGCGTCGCGAGCCTCTCTTATGTATACAACCACCACGCGCGCGATCTGGCCGAGCGGCTCGCCGGGCGCCAGCACGCTCACCACGACCTGGTGGTCGCGACCATGCACGTGCACCTCGATCACGAGAACTGCCTCGAGACTACGGTGCTGCAGGGATCCGTGGGGGCCGTGCGCCAACTCGCCGGCAGCCTCACGGCCGAGCCCGGTGTGCGTCACGGCAGCCTGAACCTCGTCGCGGTGGAGCACGCCGACCACCACGCGCACGGCGGACGCACACACCGGCACATGAAGCCTAGGTACTGACCGCAACCTGGTGGTATGACGATTATGAAAATTGTCATACTCGACCCGCCATGGAAACTCTACCTGCCTCCTTCGGCGGCCTCGCGGCCGTCGCCTTCCTGCTCGGCCTGAAGCACGGCTTCGACGCCGACCACCTCGCCACCATCGACGGCCTGACCCGCGTCAACACCCGGGCCGGCAATGCCTTCGCGCGCTACTGCGGCGCGCTGTTCTCGCTCGGACATGGTGCCGTCGTGATCGCGATTGCGCTGCTCGTGAGTACCGCAGTGACGCGCTGGCAGACTCCCGACTGGCTGCAAACCACCGGCGTGGTCATCTCCATCTTCTTCCTGACGTTGCTCGGCATCCTGAACCTGTATGCCGTGTGGCGTGCGGCGCCCGACGAGGTCGTAAAGCCAGTCGGGCTCAAGGGCCGCTTCCTCGGCGCGCTGGGTCGCGCGAAAAACCCGTTCGTCGTCGCGTTCGTCGGCGCCCTGTTCGCGCTCTCGTTCGACACCATCAGCCAGGCGGCCTTTTTCGCACTCGCCGCCGGACAATACGGTGGGCCGGTCTACGCGGCCTCGCTGGGGGCGCTGTTCGTGCTCGGCATGCTCGTCACCGACGGCGCCAACGGCCTGTGGATCTCGCGCCTGATCGTGCGCGCCGACGAGACCGCGCGCATTGCCTCGCGGGTGATGAGCCTCGCAGTCGCCTGCGTGAGCCTGCTGGTCGCGGCCTTCAGCGCGGCCAAGCTGCTGCTGCCGCGCGTCGACGGCTGGGCGGACGGCAAGGAACTCATGTTCGGCGCGTTTGTGGTCGCTGTGGTCCTGGCCGGCTTCCTGTGGGGTCGCTCGATTGCACGCCAACGCGTCGCGCGCGACCCTGGTTCCGTGGGGGGAATATAGGGGGGGCGTGAGCCACTTTTCCCTCCTCCTGCGCATGTACCAGGCAGGAGGACACAGGGATGTTTCTGTTTCAGCGACCCATCGCGGCGGCATTCGCAGGGATTGCCACCGCCATGTTATTCATTGTCGTCGACTGGCTGATGCGCTATCAGTGATCCGCCGCGACCGCGCCCAGCTTCGCCATTTCGCCGAGCACCTCGGCCGTCTTCGCGTGCATCAGCGCCGCGTCGGCGCGGCTCTCGACGTTGAGGCGGATCAGCGGCTCGGTGTTCGAGGTGCGCAGGTTCATGCGCCAGCGCTCGAACTCGAGCGACAGGCCGTCGGTGAAGTCGATCGCCGCAGCTGCAGGCGCGTACTTCGCCTGGATCGCCGCGATCGTCGCCGGACCGTTGGGCACGCGCCGGTTGATCTCGCCGCTCGCCGGGAACAGCCGCATGCGCTCGCCGACGAGCTGGGACAGCGATTTGCCGGTCTCGCTCATGACCTGCAGCACGATGAGCCAGGGAATCATGCCGCTGTCGCAGTAGGAAAAGTCGCGAAAATAGTGGTGCGCGCTCATCTCGCCGCCGTAGATGCCGTCGACCTCACGCATCACCTGCTTGATGAATGCATGGCCCGACTTCGACAGCACGGCCTTGCCGCCGTTCTTCTCGACGATGTCGATCGTGTTCCAGGTGAGGCGCGGATCATGCACGACGCGCCCGCCCCGCTCGCGCTTCAGGAACACCTCGGCGAGCAGGCCCACGAGGTAATAGCCCTCGATGAACGTCCCCTGCTCGTCGAAGAAGAAGCAGCGGTCGTAGTCGCCGTCCCAGGCAATGCCGACATCAGCGCCGCTGCGCCTGATCGCCTCGATCGTCGAGGCGCGGTTGGCCTCGATCATCGGATTCGGCACGCCATTCGGAAACGAGCCGTCGGGAGCGTTGTTCAGCTTCACGAACTCATACGGCAGATGCGGCTCGAGCTGATCGACGATGAGGCCCGCGCCGCCATTGCCGGCGTTCACGACAACCTTGAGCTTGCGCAGCTTCACACGATCGATGTAGCCCAGGATGTGCTCGAGGTAACGGGCACCGGTCGCAAGCACGTGCCGCGTGCCCGGCTTCGTGGCCGCGGGCGGCAGGCGCCCCGCCTCGATCATCGCGCGCATGTCCTTCAGGCCCGTATCGCCGCTGATCGGCCGAGAGCCCTCACGCACGAATTTCATGCCGTTGTAGTCCGGCGGATTGTGGCTCGCGGTGACCATGATGCCGCCGTCCATCTTCTCGGCGAACGTGGCGTAGTAGACGCCCTCGGTGCCGCACAAGCCGATGTCATGCACATCGACGCCGCACTCGAGCAGGCCCTCGGTCAAGGCCTGCGCCAGCTCGTCGCTCGAATGGCGGATGTCGCGCCCGACGATGACCTTCTTCGGCTGCACGAACGCCGCATAGGCGCGCCCGATGTCACGCGCGAGGGCGGTGTTGATCTCATCCGGTATGCGGCCCCGGACGTCGTAGGCTTTGAAGGCATTGAGGTTCATACTTCACATTATGGCATCGAAGCCGCAGCGGATACTGATCCTCGACGGCCACCCCGACGGCGGCGGCAGGCGTTTCGTTCACGCGCTGGCCGAGGCCTATGCGCAAGGCGCGCGCGAGGCGGGGCACGAGGTACGTACTCTTTCCGTCGGGCAGCTCGATATCCCGCTGTTGCGCAAGGGAGAAGACTTCCAGGCCGGTACGCCCTCGCGCGAAGTGCAGCGCTGGCAGGAGGCGCTCGGCTGGGCCGGGCACCTGGTCGTGCTCTATCCGCTCTGGCTCGGCGACATGCCGGCGGCACTCAAGGCCTTCTTCGAGCAGGTGTTGCGCCCGGGGTTCGCGTTCGCGGCCGGCGGCGGCAAACGGCTGCCGAAGAAGCTGCTGAAGGGCCGCAGTGCGCGCGTGATCGTCACGATGGGCATGCCCGCGCTCTTCTATCGCTGGTACTACCGCGCGCACAGCCTGAAGAATCTCGAGCGCAACATCCTCGCCTTCGCGGGCTTCGGCCCGATCCGCTCCACGGTCATCGGAGCGGTGGACGGCAAGGCCGCGACGCGCAAGGCGTGGCTCGACAAGGTGCGCCGGCTAGGACGCAGGGCCGCCTGATCCCCGGCAGCGACTCGCTAGGCCGCGACGCCGCTGCGGCGCTTGAGGCTCGCGACCGCGCGTGATGCCGCATTGCCGTCCCAAAGGTCGGGCACGCGTCCCGCGCGGCCCTTGCGTGCAAGCACCGAGTCGATCTCGTCGACGAGCGTGCCCGGCTGGACCAGCCGGTTTGAACCCTCGGTCACCGTCACCGGGCGCTCGGTGTTCTCGCGCAGCGTGAGGCACGGGATGCCGAGATAAGTCGTCTCCTCCTGCACGCCACCCGAATCGGTGATCACCACGCGCGCGCCGGTGACCAGGTTCATGAACTGGATGTAGCCGAGCGGATCGACGACCCGAATCGCGCGCGCGCCCGAGAGGCGATCGAGCAGCCCGAACTCCTGCAATTTCTTGCGCGTACGCGGATGCACCGCAAACACGAGCGGCACGCGCTGCGCCACCTCGAGCAGGCAATCGACCAGCGGTGCGAGCGCCGCGCGCGTATCGACGTTCGAGGGCCGGTGCAGCGTGACGACGCCGTAGCCGCCCATCGCGAGACCCAGGCCGGCACGAGCCGTATCCGCCTCGATCACACCCCGCAGCATCTCGTAGCTGTCGATCATGATGTTGCCGATGCACTCGATACGCTCGGCCGGAATGCCCTCGCGCAGCAGGTTCGCATCACCGTCGCGCGATGGCGTCCACAGCACGTCGGCTATCGCGTCGGTCACCAGCCGGTTGATCTCCTCGGGCATGCGCCGATCGCCGCTGCGCAGTCCCGCCTCGAGATGCACGACCGGAATCCACAGCTTCGTGCCGACCATCGCGCAGGCCGCAGTCGAGTTGACGTCGCCGACCACGACGATCCAGTCGGGCTTCTCGGCCATCGCCACCTTCTCGTACGCGATCATCACCCCACCGGTCTGCTCGGCGTGCGAGCCACTGCCGATCTCCAGGTGGAAATGCGGCTTCGGCATCGCGAGGTCGCGGAAGAACGCATCGGACATGTTCGGGTCGTAGTGCTGCCCGGTGTGCACGATCGAGGGCTTGCACCAGGACTCCTTCGACAACGCGTGATAGAGCGGCGCGATCTTCATGAAGTTCGGGCGCGCGGCCGCAATAAGATGGATGTTCTTCATCGGCCGTAGATATCCTCGAAGCGCACGATGTCGTCCTCGCCGAGATAGCTGCCCGACTGCACCTCGATCATGTGCAGCATGATCTTGCCGGGGTTCTCGATCCGATGCTTCGTGCCGATCGGGATATAGGTGCTCTGGTTCTCCTCGAGCAGGAAGGTCTCCTCCCCGCGCGTGATGCGCGCGGTACCCGACACCACGATCCAGTGCTCGGCGCGATGGTGATGCATCTGCAGCGACATCTGCGCGCCGGGATTCACCGACAGGCGCTTGACCTGATAGCGCTCGCCGTTCTCGATGCTGTCGTAGCTGCCCCAGGGCCGGTACACCTCGCGATGCAGCGAATGCTCATAACGGCCGTCCTTCTTCAGGCGCTCGACGACCTTCTTCACGTCCTGCACGCGGCTCTTCGGCGCAACGAGCACCGCATCCTTGGTCTCTACGACCACGTGATCGCGCAGGCCCACGGTCGCGACCAGCCGGCTTTCCGCGAACAGATAGTTGCCGCTCGAGTCCTCGGCAATCACATCGCCCTGCGCAACATTGCCGTCGCCGTCACGATCGATTGCGTCGTAGAGCGCCGACCAGGAGCCGACATCGCTCCAGCCCGCGTCGAGCGACACCACCACCGCATCCGCGGTCTTTTCCATCACGGCGTAGTCGATCGAATCGCTGCGGCAGGCCGCGAAGCTCGCCGCGTCGATGCGCGTGAAATCGAGGTCGCGCTTTGCCGCCGCGAGCGATGCGGCGCAGGCGTCGGCGATGTCCGGCGCGTGCTTGCGCAGTTCCTCGAGATAGCGCGACGCGCGGAACACGAACATGCCGCTGTTCCACCGATAGTTGCCTGATTTCAGGAACTGCTCGGCCACCTCGCGCGCGGGCTTCTCGACAAAGGCCGCGATACGCGCCGCACCGGCCACCGGCGCGCCACGCTGGATATAGCCGTAACCCGTCTCGGGGGCGGTCGGCACGACACCGAAAGTGACGAGATGCCCGAGCCCCGCGGCGGCCACCGCCGCGCGGACCGCGGCCTGGAAGGCCGGCACATCGCGGATCACATGGTCCGCTGGCAGCACCAGCAGGATCGGATCGGCGCCGGGCAGCGACTCGAGCGCCACCTGCGCCGCCAGCGCGATCGCGGGCGCCGTATTGCGCCCGACGGGCTCGAGCAGGATGGCGCGCGGCTTTGCGTCGACCTGGCGCAGCTGCTCGGCGACCATGAACCGATGCGCCTCGTTGCAGACCACGATGGGACCTGCCGTCCCCGTTCCCGCCAGGCGGCTCGCCGTCGCCTGCAGCATGGTCTGCTCACCGATGAGCGGCAGCAGCTGCTTTGGGTACAGTTCGCGCGACAGGGGCCAGAGGCGGGTTCCGGCGCCGCCGGAGAGAATCACGGGAATCAGCACAGAAATCCTTGTCGTTCAGGGCATGCCGGGGCGGCATGATACCGAAGCGGGGACATCCAGACGGGAACCGCGTCCGGCGATTGCAGTGTTGACGTTGTGTAGCAGTCTATGTATACGTGTAGCTCCATGGCCCTGAATATCCGCAGCAAGGTGGCAGATGAGCTCGCCACGTTGCTTGCCAGAATGACCGGCGAGACAAAGACTGAGGCTGTAACCCAGGCGCTGCGGGAGCGGCTCGAGCGTGCACAGCGGGCGCGCAGCAAGCGCAGCTTGGCCGACGAGCTCGACGAAATCGCCGTGCACTGCGCCAGCCTGCCCCGGCTGACACAGGCCTCGACAGACGAAATCCTCGGCTACGACGAGCAAGGCCTGCCCCGCTGATGGTGCTCGACACCTCAGCGCTCCTCGCGATCCTGCAGGACGAACCCGAACGCCGACGGTTCAACGAGGCGATCGAAGCTGCCGAAACACGCCGGATTTCCGCGGCAAACTTCGTCGAGACATCGATCGTACTGGAGGCCCGCACGGGCGCCGAGGCCGTCAGGAATCTCGATCTGCTGATCGCAAAGGCCTCGATCACCCTCGCCCCGGTCGATGCGGAACAGGCACATCTTGCCCGGCGCGCATGGCGGCAATACGGCAAGGGTCATCACCCGGCGCGCCTCAATTTCGGTGACTGCTTCGCCTACGCGCTCGCGGTCTCCCTGGACGACTCTCTGCTGTACAAGGGCACGGATTTCGCGCACACGGATGTCGTGCGACACCCGGCGAGCAGCGCAAGCGCTCGCCAGCAGTGAGAATCACGCTGAGAACCACTAGTTGCATGCAATGCAGTCATTGAATACGATGCTGTCATGGCAATACTGACCGTCCGCAATGTCGATGAAACCGTGAAAGCCCGGCTCAGAATCCGCGCCGCTCAGCATGGCCGCTCGATGGAGGACGAGGTGCGGCAGATCCTAAGGGCAGCGGTCGAGGAAAAGCCGGGCGGGTCTCCCGGTTTCGTAGCCAGTATCCGCAAGCCATTTGCCGCCCTGGGTGGGGTCGATCTCGAGACACCACCGCGCGAGCCGGTCAGACAACCGCCCGTGCTGGGTGATTGAGCGCGCGTGATCGTCATCGACACAAACGTGCTCTCCGAGTTGATGCGACGCACGCCTGACCCCCGTGTGCTGCGCTGGTTCGAATCGCAGCCCGATGCAATCCTCTACACGACGGCGATTACCCACGCCGAGATCCTGTTCGGACTCGCGCTTCTGCCGCGAGGTGCGCGTCGTGAGCAAATGGAAGCCGTGGTGACCACGGTCTTCACCGGGACGTATGCAGAAAGGGTGCTGCCCTTCGACTCGGCCGCGGCACCCGAGTACGCACGCATCTGCGCCGCACGGCGGGCCGCCGGCCGGCCAATCAGTCAGATGGACGCCCAGATCGCGGCAATCACGTGCGCCCGACGCGCGCGTCTTGCAACGCGCGATGTCACCGGATTCGAAGGACTCGATGTCGAGGTTGTGAACCCGTTTGTGCGCTGAGCAGCCGCGGCTCGCAGAGATTAAGCGTCATATCTAGCTTTAATCTAGATTAAATGTTACGCTCAAGCGCTATGAAGCATTTTGGTGCCTTCGAAGCCAAAAACCGCCTCGGCGAGCTCCTTGCGTTGGTCGAGAAGGGCGAGGAAGTGGTCATCACCCGCCATGGCAAAGCCGTGGCACGTCTGGTGCCGGCCGAAGGTGTCTCGAATCGCGCAGCGCAAGAGGCCATCGAGGAACTGGGCCGGCTTCGCACCGGCCAGACACTCGGCGGAATCGACCTCAAGGAACTCATCGAGGCGGGGCGCCGGTACTGATGTTCGTGCTCGACGCATCGATTGCATTGTCCTGGCTGTTCGAGGACGAAGCGACTCCCGAGCGGCTCGCCATACTCGACAGCCTTGGCGTCAATTCCGCGTGGGTGCCGGCACACTGGTCGCTCGAAGTCAGCAACGCGCTGCGAACGGCCGCCCGACGCGGCCGGCTTCTCCAACCCGCCGTGGATCTCCTGCGTACGCTCAGGCGGCTGAAGATCCAGATGGATGTCGAGAGCTTCGCACGCGCACATGACACCACCCTGCAACTGGCGATCGAGCACAACCTCTCGGTCTACGACGCCGCCTACCTGGAGCTGGCGGTCCGGCGTGGTTTGCCGCTCGCCACGGCGGACAAGCAGCTCAGAAGGGCCGCGGAGAGCTCTGGTGTTCCATTGTTGCCCGCATCGCCGGGTGCGCGCCTCCCGGATCGGATCCAGGAAAGCCTGGCCTAAACCGCGCCCCGCCCCACTCCGTAGTACCTGAAACCGAACCGCTCGAGCAGCTGCGGATCGTAGAGATTGCGGCCGTCGAAAATAGCCGGCTGCTTCAGGTTCGCCTTCAGCCGATCGAAATCGGGGCTGCGAAACTCCTGCCACTCGGTCGCGATCACCAGCGCATCGGCGCCCTCGACGGCCTGGTAGGCCGACGCACAGATCGCCAGGTCCTGGCGCGCACCGAACACACGCCGCGCCTCGTCCCCCGCCACGGGATCGTAAGCGCGCACCCTCGCCCCAGCCGCCCAGAGCCGCTCCATGATCGTGCGGCTCGGCGCCTCGCGCATGTCGTCGGTGTTCGGCTTGAACGCGAGACCCCATAGCGCAAACGTGCGCCCCACGAGCTTGCCGCTGAAGTGCTTGTCGATCTTCTCGACGAGGAACGCCTTCTGGCGCGTGTTCACGCTCTCCACCGCCTCGAGCAGCGCAGGCCTGTGCCCCGCCGCGTTCGACGAACGGATCAGCGCCTGCACGTCCTTCGGGAAGCACGAGCCACCGTAGCCGGTCCCCGGGTAAATAAAGCTGTAGCCGATACGGGGGTCGGAGCCGATACCTACACGCACCTTCTCGATGTCGGCGCCGACGCGCTCGGCGATGTTCGCCAGCTCGTTCATGAAGCTGATCTTGGTCGCGAGCATCGCGTTTGCCGCGTACTTCGTCAGCTCCGCCGAGCGCAGGTCCATCACGATCAGCCGATCACGATTGCGCGTGAAGGGCTCGTAGAGCGCGCGCAGCAACTCGGTGACGCGCGGATTGTCGGTGCCGACGATCACGCGATCGGGCTTCATGAAATCGCCGACCGCGGCGCCTTCTTTCAGGAATTCGGGATTCGAGACGATGTCGAACTCGACGTCCACACCGCGCTTCTTCAGCGTCGCCGCGATCTCCGCCTTCACCTTGTCCGCGGTGCCGACCGGCACGGTCGACTTGTCGATCACGACGCGGTACTCGCTCAAGTGCTCGCCGATGGTGCGCGCGACCGCGAGGACGTATTGCAGGTCCGCGGAGCCGTCCTCGTCGGGCGGCGTACCGACGGCGATCAACTGGAACAGGCCGTGTTTGACGCCTTCGGCGGCGTCGGTCGTGAATCGCAAGCGACCGGCTTCGGCGTTCTTCTTGATCAGGGCATCGAGCCCCGGCTCATGGATCGGGACCTCGCCCCGTTTCAGGCGGTCGATCTTGCCTGCATCGACATCGACACACAGGACATCATTGCCCGCATCGGAAAGGCAGGCGCCGGTGACCAGGCCCACGTAACCGGAGCCGAAAATCGTAACTCGCATGGGGGCGGAAGGTTAAACGATTTTCAGGCGCGCAGCCTGGTTCACACTACTGCAGAGCCTTCCGATTTCACCGCAAGCCCAACGCCTCCCGCAGGGATTGCGCGGTGAGCAGGCGCTCGCCGATCGCATCGAGATCTTCGATCGAAGCGGCCGAGATCCGGGCCTGCACGTCATTGCCCAGCGGGCCAAAGCGCAGCGTGAGCTGGCGGACCACGAGCGCGGCACGGCCTTCAAACTGACCCTCGGCCTTGCCCTCGACGCGCCCTTGCGCGACATAACGCCGCGCAAACTCGCTCTGGTATTCGTACTTCGCCGGGTCCATGTTTCTCAACTCCTGCCGGGCCGCCTCGCTCAGCGAGGCCAGCACCAGATCAAAATACAACCGCGACCGATCTTCGTCGAGCCCAAGGCTCGCCTGCTGCGCCGCAACCGCGATGCGCACCGCCTTGCCGGTGTCGGCGCTGCGACCGTGCGCCATCGCCGACAGCACAGCCAGCTCCGGGTCCTGCCGGGCCCGTGAATCATCTGTGACTTCCGGCACACCCGAGGGACCGAGCACGAGCGGCGTGAAGCGGTTCGCGCCGCTCAGGTCGATCGGCCTCGCCGCCCAGCGAGCCGTCGCCTCATCCCCGGTCACGACCAGCAGACTCACTGGGCGCTCGAGCCGCGCCCTGAGATTGGCGACATAGGTCGGCCACATGAATGGCTTGCGCTCATCCGGCGACAGCTGCACCTCGACGATGATTCCGTGCACACACACCATCGAGCAACGTGACGACGAGGTCAGCCCGGTACTTAGGGGGCTGGACCTCCGTGAGATCGGCCGAGCCGACCCGCGCTTCGGTATATGACGGCAGCACCAGACGTAGTGCATCGTGCAGTAGTTTCGGCGCGAGCGACGGGCGGTTGCGGAACAGATAGAGCAGCGCTTCGTGGAGCTGGGACGGCACACGGAGACGGAACGGGCCGGCTCACATTGACGCCATAGCCAATGCCGCCGTGATCACGCGGAAATGCGCCTCGCTAAGCAATCAACAGTTCCAACACACGCGCCGCCTTCGAGGGAAGCCGGCGAGGCGCTGCCCTCATGTACCGGCGCTGGAAAACTGCCGGGATGTGCCACCATCAGATTGCTCATGTTCTGACGGGAGACACCCGTGATTCTCGCCACGTCGGTCAGGCCCACAAAGTCACGGGGCTGCCTCGAGCAGGCGCGCGCACGGAATCGCACATTTCACGTCGGTCAATGCGCTGCGCAGTACGGCCCGCGCGCTCGCGGATTTGCGAGTGAACTCCAGCGCCAATCGGCCAGGCTG